>JAFMCK010000248.1 GCA_017857825.1 Rhodospirillales bacterium | reverse complement strand
CACGGCCTTAAGCGCGTCTGCGTGATCGATTTCGATGTGCACCATGGCAACGGCACGCAGCACACGTTCGAACACATCGACGGCTTGTTCTACGCATCCTCACACCAATGGCCAGCTTATCCCGGCACCGGGGCAGCGAGTGAGACTGGCGATTTCGCGAACATCTGCAACGTGCCCTTGGCGCCCGGCACCGGATCGGATGGTTTTCGTGTGGCCTATACCGAGACCGTTTTACCGGCGATCCGCACCTTCGCACCGGAACTGCTGATTATCTCTGCTGGCTTCGATGCTCACAAGAAGGACCCGTTGGCGCAATTGGAACTGGAAACCCAGGATTACCGCTGGGTTACGGACCAACTCTTGGACCTTGCCGACGATGTCTGCGACGGTCGCGCGATCTCGTTGCTGGAAGGCGGCTACGATCTGGATGCACTCCGCGACAGCACGGTCGAACATGTGAAGTCGCTGATGGAGCATTAGCTATAAAATCCCGGAAAGGCCGCAGGCCTTACCCTTGACCTTACAGCGACTTACATCCCCGTCGCCCTTGCTCGGCGCCCCCGGCTTGCCTAGACTGCGGCCCTTGATAAATCCCGGCGAATGAAGGCCATCGATGGCAAAAGATAAAGACGTTATTCCAGAAGATATTCAGGCGATGACCTTCGAGGCGGCGTTGGAAGAACTCGAAGATATCGTCCGCGAACTTGAGACCGGTGAAGGTGATTTGGACGCGTCAATCAACGGGTATACCCGGGGCGTGCACCTGAAAAAACATTGCGAGATGAAGCTTAAAGAAGCCGAGGCTCGGATCGATAAAATCGTCGTTGGTAAAGACGGCGAAGCCATCGGCACGACGCCGCTGGACGACGCGTAAGGAAACCCGACATGAGTGCTTTGGAAGCGGCAATGAAAAGCTGCGCGTCGCGCATGGAAACGGTGTTGGATGGCTTGATGCCGGCCTCGACGACCCCGGAAGCGCGGGTCATAGATGCCATGCGCTACGGCGTGCTGGACGGCGGCAAACGCATTCGGCCGTTTTTGTTGACGCAGTCGGCTTCATTGTTTGGGGTCTCAGAAGCCCGTGCGTACCGCGCCGCAGCGGCGATTGAAATGGTGCACTGCTATTCTCTGGTGCACGACGATTTGCCGGCGATGGATGATGACAACCTGCGTCGTGGTCGTCCGACGGTACACAAAAAATTTGATGTGGCGACGGCGATCTTGGCCGGCGATGCGCTGTTGACCAAGGCTTTCGAAGTGCTGGCGCATAGCGACACCCATGACAACGCGTCGGTGCGCGCCGATCTGTGTTTGGCGCTGGCAAAAGCGGCCGGCGACCACGGCATGGTCGGCGGTCAGATGTTGGACTTGGTCGCTGAACATTCTGAATTGGATATTCCCGAGATCACCCGGTTGCAACGGATGAAGACCGGTGCGTTGATCGCAGCGTCCTGCGAAATGGGCGGGCTTATGGGCAAGGCCTCGGAGCATGCGCGTCAAGCGTTGCATCATTATGCCCATGATGTGGGTCTCGCGTTCCAGATCGCCGACGATCTTTTGGACGTCGAAGGGGACAGCGATGAGGTCGGCAAGCGGACCGGCAAGGATGCCGATGCCGGCAAAGCGACGTTTGTGTCGCTGATGGGGGTTGAGCGGGCGCGTGAACAAGCGCATCTGTTGGCAGCTCAAGCCGCTGAACATCTCGAGATTTTCGCTGAAAAAGGCGAGCATTTGAAACAGCTTGCAGAATTTATCGTGACGCGACGAAATTAGAATTGGCTATTCATATGTGTCAATTTAATGTTACACTTTTCGTGAAAATCGTTAAAATCGGCGGATAACGTCGAGTCACAGGAACACCACGGCCCCATTTTATATCGTTTTTAAGGCTAGAACAGGAAACGCTAACGTGACAGATCAACCGAACACGCCGTTGCTGGACAAAATCGAACTGCCGTCCGACATGCGTGACCTGAGCAACGACGAACTTCGCCAACTCGCTGACGAGTTACGCGACGATACCGTGCGCTCGGTCTCCATCACCGGTGGCCATTTGGGGGCATCGCTGGGTGTGGTTGAATTGACGGTCGCGTTGCATCACGTTTTTGACACCCCGTCGGATCGTATTCTTTGGGACGTCGGGCACCAGTGTTATCCACACAAAATTCTTACCGGACGGCGTGATCGTATGAATACGCTCCGTCAAGGCGGCGGTCTGTCGGGCTTCACCAAGCGGGCCGAAAGTGAATACGACCCGTTCGGCGCCGCGCATTCATCGACGTCGATCTCGGCTGGCCTCGGCATGGCTGTGGCCCGCGATCTTTCAGGCGGCAAAAACCATGTGATCTCGGTAATCGGCGACGGCGCAATGACCGCCGGCATGGCTTATGAAGCGATGAACAACGCGGGCTCCATGGATGCGCGCTTGATCGTAATCTTGAACGACAACGACATGTCGATTGCACCGCCTGTCGGTGCACTGTCGGCGTATCTGTCGAAGTTGATCTCGTCGAAGACCTATCGCTCTGCACGGCACTTTGCTAAGAACGTGTCGAAAAAGTTTCCCCGCGGCTTGGAAACCGTCGCCCAGCGTGCCGAGGAGTATGCGCGCGGCATGGTCACCGGCGGCACGCTGTTTGAAGAACTTGGATTCTATTACGTTGGCCCGATCGACGGCCACAACATGGATCACTTGATTCCGGTGTTGAAGAACCTGCGCGAGGACAAAGACGAAGGTCCGGTGCTGTTGCACATCGTCACCGAAAAAGGCCACGGCTATAAGCCGGCTGAAGAGTCCGCTGACAAATACCATGGTGTTTCTAAGTTTGATGTCGTCACCGGCAAGCAGCACAAAGCGAAATCCAATGCGCCCAGCTATACCAATGTATTCGCCAAGGCGCTGATCGAAGAAGCCAAGCACGATGACAAAGTGGTGGCGATCACGGCGGCGATGCCGTCCGGCACCGGTGTTGATAAATTTGGTGACGTATATCCGTCGCGCAGCTTTGATGTCGGTATTGCCGAGCAGCACGGCGTGACGTTTGCCGCCGGCATGGCGACCGAGGGCTATAAGCCGTTCGTCGCGATCTATTCGACGTTTTTACAGCGCGCCTATGATCAGATCGTGCATGATGTGGCGATTCAATCGCTGCCGGTGCGCTTTGCCATCGACCGTGCCGGTTATGTCGGTGCCGACGGTCAAACCCATTGCGGCGCTTTTGATATCGCGTACCTCGCGACGTTGCCGAACATGGTGATCATGGCGGCATCGGATGAAGCCGAGTTGATGCATATGACGCGGACGGCGGCCAGCATCGACGATATGCCGTCTGCCATCCGTTATCCTCGCGGCGAAGGTGTCGGCGTCGAGCTGCCGGAGCGGGGCGAAATTCTTGAAATTGGCAAAGGGCGCATTGTCCGCGAAGGTAAGACCGCCGCGATCTTAAGCTTGGGCGGGCGCTTGCAGGAAAGCATGAAAGCCGCCGAAGAATTGGCGGCGCGTGGCCTGTCGACGACGGTTGCCGATGCCCGTTTCGTTAAGCCGCTGGATTTTGACATGATCCGCGAGTTGGCGCGCAATCACGAAGTCTTGGTGACCATCGAAGAAGGCGCCGTCGGCGGCTTTGGCTCTCATGTGCTGTCGTTCATGGCCAATGACGGGTTGCTGGAAAATGGTCTCAAGGTGCGCTCGATGACCATGCCTGATGTTTTCTTGGATCAGGACAAGCCGGAAATTCAATACGAACAAGCGAAATTGGATGCCCGCAGCATTGTCGAAACCGTGATGACGGCACTGGGCCGCGAAGGTGAATTGAGCGAACCTGCGCGGGCTTAAAGCCCCGCGACGGAGCCTCATGAACAAACCCAAAAAACAGCGGCTCGACCAACTGCTGGTTGATCGCGGTCTTGTCGATAGCCGCACCCGCGCGCAGGCGTTGATCATGGCCGGCGTGGTGTTTTCTGACGAAAAGAAACTCGAAAAAGCCGGCCAGCAAGTGCGCGTCGACATCAACCTTGATGTGCGCGGCCAGGATCATCCTTGGGTCAGCCGGGGCGGGTTGAAGCTTGCCCATGGCCTTGAGCACTTCGGGATCGATCCTGCGGGCATGATCGCCATCGACGTCGGCGCATCAACAGGCGGCTTTACGGATGTGCTGCTGCAATCGGGTGCGACCAAGGTTTATGCTGTCGACGTTGGGCATGGACAGTTGGCGTGGAAACTCCGTTCCGATGAGCGGGTCATCGTGCTGGAAAAAACCAACGCGCGGTATGTGACGGATGAGCAGATTCCTGAGACCGCCGATATCGTCGTGTGTGATGCCAGTTTTATTTCGCTAAAGACGGTGTTGCCGGCGGCGTTGGCGTTGGCGAAACCCGGCGCGTACTTGGTTGCGTTGATCAAGCCGCAGTTCGAGGCCGGGCGCGCGCTTGTCGGGAGCGGCGGTGTGGTCCGCGACCCTGCCGTTCATACGGCGGTTTGCGAAGATATTCGTGCGTGGTTGGACGGGCTGGATGGGTGGTCGGTGCTCGGAATCACC
>JAFMCK010000247.1 GCA_017857825.1 Rhodospirillales bacterium | reverse complement strand
CGTTTTCGGGTGTGATGTCGACGCATTTCCTAACCCGATTGATTTCCAAGCATGTCAAAGTCGCATTGTCGGGGGATGGGGCGGATGAATTATTTGGCAGTTACTTTCCGCATCGAACGGCATGGCCTTTACAGATACTTCGCGACAACGGATGTGTAATAACCGGATTGAGCGGCGATGCGCTCGCCGTTTTAGGGGACTACAAAGATGAACCTGATGTTCTTGCGAAACTCTTGGCAGCGGGTGGCGAGACCGAAGCGCGGATGCAACAGTATTTGTGCGACGATTTTTCTAAGCGCGAGATTTATAGCCCGATGATGCGGGCGGCGACGGAAAATGTTAGCACAGCCGATATCGTTGCCCAAATATTGTCGAACTCAGGATCTGACGACCCGTTGAACCGCATTCTGTATCTTGATTTCCACACGTTATTGAGCGACCAAGTTTTGCCGTTCGTTGACCGACTGTCGATGGCCCATTCCGTCGAAGTGCGGCCCCCGTTCCTGGATCACCAGTTGATCGAATTCGCCGCTTCTTTACCGGGTAGATTTAAGATTAAAAACGGACGCGTTAAGCACATCCTCAAGGAAGCGTTGAGACCGTTGCTGCCAAAAGACCTGATTGATCGCCCTAAAGAGGGGTTTGTGATGCCGGTGAACGATTGGCTAAAAGGTCGCTTATGGTCGATACTTCAAGATGCGCTATCACCAGCGAACTTGAACGCACACGGCCTGTTCGATCCAGACAAAGTCACCGATATGATCAATGATCATTCGACCGGACATGGAAATCATGCGAATAGACTATGGAACCTTTTCATGTTTCAACTTTGGTGGGACCGCTATCAGACCCGATAACGTGCAAACGTATTAGTTGATGATGAATAGAACATGACAGTGCGATCAAACCCCCAAAGCATACTTCCGCGTATTCGCGAGCGAGGTTTCGGTTGGCTTTTGAGGCGCTCGTGGGAAAAGTGCTTCGACCCGTACACCCGGGTTGGCAAAATTTTAGTGCCGATTCTTGGAAGTTTAGGTGTCAATGCGCGGCGTCCAGGGGACTCACTTCTCCTCGCCTATGATTTGGCAGTGTCGCCGGTCACATTTGACTTCATTGACGCGCTTGTCGAAGCCGAGTGGCATCGAAGAGACCTTGGCCTGCAAAATATTGATGCGGTCATAATTCCAGGTCCGCTCGGCGGTTTTCGATGGGAGGATGCGATGTTTACTGACGCTGTGCCGATGCATCTTCGCAGTGGCCGTATCGACAAAATTTTGGTTGCTGCATGTGAATTGTTGCCGGCAATGCGATACGCCACCGTGTTGGAAAACCGCTCGGATGCCCAATCGTATTTGGGGGCATCGTCGGTGACGTTTCCGTTTGGATATCGTCTGTTGACCCCGGTAGTGCATCGCCGGCGCGCTTTATTTGATCGCGCCCGAGATGGAATGCCGGTGCCACAAGTGTTACAGGCACCGAAACGCATCCACGATGAACTAAACGCAACCTACACCGCGCAGCTAAAAGACCGCAAGGCAGTGGTCATCACCATTCGAAGCTACGGTTTCATGCCTGACCGCAATAGCACGGTTGCCAACTGGATCGCATTTGCGCAGGCATTGGACCAAACTGAATTTGTACCGATTTTCGTTCCTGACACCGACTCGGTCCAGAGCGACAGCGTGCCAGACTTTCCGAATGCGATGGTTGATACTCGCGCGGCGACCGACCTGACCTGGCGATGCGCCTTGTATGAGTTTGCATGGCTTAATATGTCTGTTTCATGCGGTCCCATGGAACTCTGTTGGTTTAACAACGCGTGTGATTATGCCGTGCTTCAAAATGTGAACGCGACGCCGCAATCATCGTTTGAAGCTATTTCCAAAGATGGATTTATCGTCGGAGAAGATTTCCCCTGGGCGCGTCCAAGCCAGAAATGGTTTTGGTGCAACGACAACATAGAAAACATCAACGCAGCATTTGCGGAAATGTGTCGAATTTTGCGCGATGCTGACGATGGTCCGCTTTTCGATAGCCAAGCGTCAGCCTAAATGAAGATACTCCACGTCATCACAGGACTTGGGGTAGGTGGCGCTCAGGTGGCCTTGTCCCAGCTGGTCGATGGTGCAATCAGCGCTGGTCACAACGTCCGTGTTATTTCGCTTAGCGACGATGTAGCGTTCGCTGATATGTTTCCGTCGTCCGTCCTTACCGTTCTTGGTGGATTTTCTCAGGGCTTTTTGTCGGCGGCCCGCATGACCATCGCGCTGCGGCGCATCATTCGTGATGAAAAACCGGATATTGTACAAACGTGGCTATATCATAGTGACATCATTGGCACGATCGCGTCTCTTTTTTCAAAAGCGAACCCGATGTTGATTTGGAGCCTTCGCTGTTCGGATTTGTTAACCCGGACGAAACGAATTGATTACCGTGTACTTCGCTTTGTCCTGCCGTTGTTGTCGAAACGCGCCGATGCGATCGTTGCAAACGCGGCTAAATCCATCAGCGACCACGAACGTTTGGGATATCGCCCGAAGCGTTGGTTTCATATCGATAATGCAATCGATGCCGGACACTTCAAACCCGATAGCTCGAAAAATATCGATGTCCGTTCGGCATTAGGATTGACGCATGATGTCTCCATCATCGCGCACGCGGCTCGATTCGATATTGCCAAAGGCCACGATGTGTTTTGTCAGGCGCTTGGTATTTATTTCAGCGATCATCCTAGTGCCGAAAAAGCACATGTTCTGATGTGCGGGCCAGGGGTAACACGTGACAATCCGACTTTTGCGGCTTTGCTCGGGTCATTGCCGGTTTCGCACGTTCACTGCTTAGGTATGCGTCGTGATTTGGACGCGATATTTGCCGCTGCTAACATCGCGGTTTCGTCAGCGCGATGCGGCGAGGGGTTTCCAACGATGATTGCGGAGGCGATGGCGGTTGGCGTGGTGCCAATTGCCACCGATGTGGGCGACAGCGCACGTATCGTGGAAAATATTGGTTTTACCGTCCCGCCGGATGACGTTAGTGGCCTCGCAGCGGTTATCTGCGAAGCTTTGATGATGGATCAAGAGGATAGAGTGAAGCGCGGAACGGCGGCACGTGAACGGATTTGTGAAGACTTCACTAAACAGGTAATGGTTGGACGATATTTTGATCTTTATCGGGAATTATTGAAGAACCAATGTGTGGGATAGCTGGCGCATTTATACGCAGTGGCGATGTTTTCCCCGATGCGACGCGGTTCGACGTTGCACGAATGACGTCGCGATTGGCTCATCGAGGTCCAGATGGCGACGGAATTTGGCATGCGCCGGATGCAGCGGTTTGTTTCGGCCACAGACGTCTTAGTATTATTGACCTAAGCGACAATGGCAGGCAGCCGATGCTGTCCGCTGATAAGCGGGTAGCTGTCACCTATAACGGTGAAATTTACAATTTTATGGATATCCGCGACCGTCTGGTTTCGGAGGGAAAAACGTTTAAGGGACATTCCGACACGGAAGTCCTGATAGAAGCCATCGCCGCTTGGGGATGGCGGAAGACACTGCCTCTTTTAAACGGCATGTTTGCTTTGGCGATCTGGGACAGCGGCCCTGGTGAATTGATCTTGGCCCGTGACCGGACGGGGCAAAAACCCCTTTATTGGGGTGATTTCGAAGGAACGGTTTTGTTCGCTTCGGAGATAAAGGCAATTAGGACGCATCCAAAATTCAATGCGTCCGTGAACCGTGATGCGCTGCACGCGTATATCGCTCGCAGCTACGTGCCTTCGCCACTTTCAATTTATGAAGGCTTAAACAAGCTCGCGCCGGGGATGGCGGTGGTTTGCCGAAGAGACCGCTCGCTGAGTGAACCGATGCCGTTTACGTCACCGTGGCGCTCCGTTGTGACGCAAGGCGCCGAAACAACCCCTGGTGACCTGAAACAAATATTATGCAGCGCGATTTCACGCCACTTAGTTGCGGACGTTCCTGTTTCCTTGTTGCTGTCGGGCGGCATTGATTCGTCGTTGATTGCGGCGCTGGCGGCGAAAGAACTATCCCATCCTATGGATAGTTACGTGGCCCGTTTCGATGATCATAAAATTGACGAGTCGGCGCACGCTCAAGAAGTCGGTCGCGCGCTCGGCATCAGCGTTGAAGAATTGCGGATCGATCATGCGGATATCCAAGCAACAGTATCGGGGATCGCCGATATTTATGACGAGCCATTTGCCGATAGCTCTCAAATACCGACACTTTTGATTCTGCGCGCGGTCCGACGGTCGGCGAAAGTTGTTCTCAGCGGCGATGGGGCCGACGAATTATTTTTTGGGTACGACCGCTATGCATTAATGCTTCGTCTAGCACCATTGCTCGCCAAGATGCCCGCATCGTTTCGCATTGCTATGGGCATGATCTGTCAGACGATGGGCCAACAGTGTTTGGATCCGATCTATGGTGTCGTCTCAAAACTTACCGGCCAGCACATAGATGCCCGCAGACTTTCCGCATTGTCGCGTGTTTTTGAGGCAAACAATTTTGATGAAT
>JAFMCK010000023.1 GCA_017857825.1 Rhodospirillales bacterium | reverse complement strand
TGTCACCATACCGACACCGGGACCAGCCTTGAAAATAATACCGTCACCCGGAGCGCGCGGGGTCAGCGTCACGATGACTTCGGCGCCATGCGTCACGTCAGGGTCATCGCCAGCATCTTTAATGATGCCGATTCGCCAGCCATCTGCGGTTTTTTCAGCGCGCGCAACATCAAAAGTGGGTAATTCGCCTTTCGGCAATCGGATGGTGACCCGGTCAGGCGCCGCATCGGCAAAGGTTGCGCGCAGTGCCGCTGCAGCAGCAGCGGCTGCACACGCACCGGTCGTCCAGCCGCGCCGAAGCGGGCCTTCCGGCTTGCGCGACGGCGCACCGGTCTCGGATCCAGGTGATTTTTCTGCATCAAATGCCATTACCATATGCCGGAGTGTATGGTGCGTTGGCGCTCTCGCCAATGATGATCATAGTTGCGGGCCTTGATGATATGGCGCGTCCACGTATGATTGTCTCGTGGCACAACTACCCGATGAGAACATGATGGCTGATGCCAAAAACACCGACAAGAAAGACAAGAAATCTGGGGCTGCTAAAGACTCCCCGGCCTTGAAGGCCGATTCACGTGCGACAGCACCTGAAAAAAAACGTCGTTCTGGCATAAGCCTGTTGGCGTTTTTGATCGGTATCGCGGTGCTCGCCTTTATCATTGCCCTGGCAGGCTTTGAATATTCCGACAAATCAGGTGGCAAAGATAAGCCACTGTTAAGCGCACCTTCGGTCGGCGGACCCTTTGAATTGGTTAATCAACGGGGCGAGACCGTCACCGACAAAGATTTTCTGGGCGGCTATATGATGGTGTTTTTCGGCTACACCTATTGTCCGGACGTCTGTCCGACGGCCCTCAGCGACATGGCCGCCGCACTCGATATGCTGCCGCCGGAAAAAGCCAAACAAGTGACGCCGGTATTTATTTCCGTCGACCCAAACCGCGACACGCCTGAGCATCTGGCCGAATACGTCGGTTTCTTCCATCCGCGCACCGTCGGCCTGACCGGAACGGAAGAGCAGATCAAGGCCGTGGCCCGCGAATACAGAGTATATTTCCGCACCAACGATCCAACTGGTGATGACCCTCAGGATTATCTCGTCGACCACACCTCGATCATTTACCTGATTGGACCCGAAGGTAATTTGGTGACCCATTTTTCCCATGGCACCACAGCCGAGGCGATGGCCGAGAGGATTGGACAACTTCTGTGACGGATAGGCGGCTGACCGGTGTCCCTGGCAGCGGATTGATCATAGCGGCGCCCGCATCAGGCAGCGGGAAGACGCTGATCACCTTAGGCCTTTTGCGGCATCTACGGAACAGCGGTGTCGACGTCATTTCCGCCAAGGCAGGCCCTGATTATATTGATCCCGCCTTCCATGCCGCCGCCACAGGTCGCGCATGCCACAATCTTGATTCCTGGGCGATGCGCGACGTGACGCTCGCCGAAATCGCCGGCGGCTTGGCGGCCAGTGCAGACGACATCATCTGCGAGGGCGTTATGGGTTTGTTCGATGGCGCCACACTGAGCGATGATCGCTTCGACGGCTCAACGGCTGCGCTTGCACAAATTACCGGTTGGCCGGTGATCTTGGTCGTCGATGCCAGCAAACAGGCCGCAAGTGCCGCCGTGCTGGCCAAAGGTTTTGCCCGCCACCGCCCCGCTGTCGATGTCGCAGGTGTCATCTTCAATAAGGTCGGCAGCGAGCGCCATGCCAAACTCTTGTCGGATGCACTGAAAAAAATTGCCCCCGACCTCGAAGTATTCGGCGCCTTGCCCAGCAACGAGACATTGCAACTGCCGTCCCGCCACCTAGGGCTGGTGCAGGCGGGTGAACATAAAGACCTTGAACCGTTCTTAGAGAAAGCCGCCACCTGGATCGGTGAGCATCTTGATATTGCAGCGCTTCGGCGCGCCATGCGGCCATGGCCGGTGCGTCCAAAAAGCGATGCACCGCTTTTGTTGCCGCCACTGGGTCAACGCATTGCCGTGGCCCGCGACGAGGCATTCGCATTTTCATACCCCACCGTCTTAGACGGTTGGCGAGAAGCTGGGGCCGAGGTCAAATTCTTCTCGCCCCTGGCCAACGAAACACCCGACATCAACGCCGATGCCATTTACCTGCCGGGCGGCTATCCGGAGCTTCATGCGGGGCGCATTGCCGCCAACTGGGCATTTTTAGACGGTCTTCAGCAGGCCGCTGATGACTCAAAAGCAATCTATGGTGAGTGCGGTGGCTATATGGTTTTGGGTCACGGCCTGACCGATGCCGATGGACGGCGCCATCCAATGGCTGGCCTTTTGCCGTTGGAGACATCGTTTGCGAAACGCCGTATGCATATTGGTTATCGGCGCGCGACGTTAGCAAAGGCCGGGCCGCTGGGCGGCGCCCGGACGCGGTTTCGCGGACACGAATTTCACTTCGCCACGATCATCGAAGAAGGCCCTGGTCTGCCGCTGTTTCGCTGCGAAGATGCGTCCGGTAATGAGCTGGGCGAGACCGGGCTCGCAGACCGCCGTGTCGTCGGCTCGTTCATTCACTTGATTGATCTTGAGAAAGATCCGCTTTGACGGGCAAATTCCGGGTTGCCCTTGCCGGTGGCGGGGCGTAGCAAAGTGACCTCACATAAGGAGCTTTCATGTTCGGTCGCAACAAGACCAAAAAAAGCAAAGATGCGGTGCCGTTTTGGAAACAAAAAGCACTGCACGAAATGTCGGGTCCTGAATGGGAATCGCTCTGTGACGGCTGCGGCAAGTGCTGTCTGAACAAACTTGAGCACGAAGATACCGGCGAGATTTTATACACCGATGTCGCCTGCCGCTTGCTTGATCTGGAGACCTGCCGCTGCACCAGCTATCAAGACCGCCAGCGATTCGTCCCTGATTGCCGTCGATTGACGCCGCAAAACGTCGGCACGATTGCCTGGCTGCCGACGACGTGTGCGTATCGGCTGCTGGCCGAAGGTGAAGACCTAAAGTGGTGGCACCCATTGGTTTCCGGCACCAACGACACCGTGTTGGAGGCGGGCATTTCCGTGTTTGGTCGCATCGTTTCTGAACGCGACACGATGGACCTTGAGGATCATGTGGTAAGCTGGCCAAAATAACGGCAAAATTTGCAGCTAAAATTTTTTTATGGAGGAAACATCCATGTCGTCACATTCACCCTATAAAGGCGTGTTTGCCGCCGTCCTGACACCGATGAAGGCCGATCTTTCGGCGGACTTGGATTTGTTGGCGGCACATTGCAAATGGTTGCTGGCCAATGGCTGTGACGGACTTGGTGTGCTGGGCACGACGGGTGAAGCGAATTCATTTGGCCTTAAAGAGCGCATCTCGATCATCGAAGGCGTGGTCGAGCGCGGCATACCTGCGGACACTTTGATGCCCGGTACCGGCTGCTGCGCGGCGATCGATACCGTGAACCTGACCCAAGCCGCACTCAACGCCGGTGCCAAAGGCGTTTTGATGCTGCCGCCGTTTTTCTACAAGAACAACACCGACGAGGGCCTATTCCAGGCTTATGCCCGCATCATCGATACCATCGCCGATGATCGGCTGAAGATTTACTTGTATCACTTCCCGCAGATGTCCGGTGTGCCGATCACCTACGGCGTCATCGAGAAACTTTTGAAAGTCTATCCGGAAACCGTGGTTGGCATGAAAGACAGTTCCGGCGATCTGGAAAATATGGCCGGCGCTGCTGAACGCTTTCCGGGCTTCGCATGTTTCTCGGGCGCCGATAAATATATGCTACCGCTGATGCGCCGGGGCGGAGTCGGCTGTATTACCGCAGTTGCCAACGTTGCTTGTCACGTGGATGCCGAAGTTTATCGCCTGTACACCGAAAGCGGTGAAAGTGCCGCCCTAGAAGCGGCGCAGGAAAAACTGACGGCATTGCAAACCACCATTTCGGCGTTCCCCTATTCCGCCGGCTTGAAAGCGCTGATGGCGCGCAACAGCGGTAACGACGGCTGGCTCAACATCCGCCCACCATTGGTGCAATTGTCGGATGCGGATCGGCAAAAGCTATATGATAGCTTCGATGACCTCGGCACGCCGATGCCGGCAGCCGCGTAAGGCGCCCGATGGCGGCACGGCGACGTAAGGAACTTAGCGTCGAACTAGACGGTCGCGCCGTGCCCGTTGCCCTGCTCAGGAATCGCCAAGCCAGGCGTATGATCCTGCGCATTGACCCGAAAACCGAAGGCGTGAAGTTGACGCTTCCCTGGCACACGTCTGAAGCCGAGGGTATCGGCTTCGTGCAAAGTCAGACCGCATGGCTACGCAGACGGCTCGCGAAAATTCCAGAACGTGTGCCGTTCGAAGACGGTCAAATAATCCCGATTCTCGGCATCGATCACATCATCACCCACATGCCGGATGCACGGGGCGGCGTGTGGTTAGAAGATGAGAAAATCTGCGTCACCGGCCAGATCGAGCACATTTCGCGTCGGGTCGAAGATTGGCTAAAAAAAGAGGCCAAGCGACGGTTGGCCGAGCTGTCGACGGAAAAAGCACAGCAGCTCGGTGTGACGATTGGGCGCATCACGGTGCGGGATACCACATCGCGTTGGGGCTCATGCGCGCACGATGGCTCACTAAATTATTCTTGGCGCTTGGTATTGGCGCCAGACTTCGTATTCGATTTCATCACCGCCCACGAGGTCGCACACGTGATTGAGCGCAACCATGGCCCGAATTTTCACAGCTTGGTCGATACGCTCACCCCCCATGAAAAACAGGCCGAGGCATGGCTCAGCGCTTACGGCAGCAGCTTACACCGTTACGGCTAAACTGCGGGGTCTCCGCGGCCGGTCAGACGATTGGCGCCAGTGCGCGCAAACCGAAGCGTCTGTGTCCGACGCCGATTTCCGTTCATTGGACTTTCCATCGCAGGCCGCACAATCATCGCTTCATAGCTGTCGGCATAAATCAATCCATGATCTGCCGGTAGAATATCTTGCGGGAAATCCGGTGCCACGGCGAAATAAAAGAAATCGCAGAAATCCAAATATTCCGACCATTTATTGTCGGCCCAAAAATCTGCGAGCGAACTTTTCACCTCGACCACCACAAACCGCCCGGCGCGGTCGAGCGCAGCCACGTCGACGCGACGCCGACTGGTCAACTTAAATTCGGTCAGCCGCGCATAACCCAAATCGCCCATCAGGCGGATAACGCCTCGGGTGATATCCTCTGCAGCGCTGCCGGGCAGCGGTCCTTGGCGGATGCGCACGTTTGATCTTCCTCGCATTTGCAATCGTCTTGAAGAATGCTAACAGATGCGTATGGCGCATGTACAAACCACTTTACGCATAAATACCACGGGCCAAGGTCTGTATGAATTCAGCCGTGACGCTGTCCGGTTTTGTGCGGAAAGCGGCATCCGCACTGGCCTTTTGACGGTTTTTTGTCGCCATACCTCGGCATCGCTGACGATCCAAGAAAATGCAGATCCCGATGTGATTCTTGACCTCAATGACTTTTTTAAACGGCTCGTGTCCGAAGACCCGTCGCATTACCGCCATACCGCCGAGGGCCCCGACGACATGCCGGCCCACATCCGAAGTGCGCTCACCGATGTGTCGATTTCAATCCCGGTCAGTGACGGAAACCCCGTGCTTGGGACATGGCAGGGCATCTATTTGTTCGAGCACCGCACCCGACCACATCAACGCAGCGTGGTGCTTCATCTCAGCGGCGATTAAACGCTTTCGATAACGACAGCCGCCTGTTTGGTGATGATCCCAAACGCAATATAGCTGTAAATCCAGCCATGTCGTGCGACGGCTTCTTGAAACGCGCGATGCTCGTCCTCGCGCCAGGTCGGATTGACCAGATACTCGTCGAACACCAGAACGCTCCCCGGCTGAAGGCGCGGCGCCAGCGCGTCCAAAACGGTCACCGTAGACGCATATATATCGCAATCAATATTGCAAAATCGAATATCACCTGGATGCGCCGCCAAAAAATCCGCCAGCGTATCTTCGAATAAACCCGGATGCAGGGTCACGTTACCCGGCACTTCTGGCAACACGCCGCCAGTTGAATACACTCCTTCGGGCTCGTCGCCCCAAGCTGTAGGAAGGCCTTGGAACGAATCAAATCCGTGCACCCGCGCCGACGTCAGCCCTGCGATGTGGCGGAGTGACATGCCGTGACGCACACCAAACTCTAAGACAAGGCCCTCTTTTGGCGCTGCGTCAAAGGCGTGGTGCAACAGCCGAAACGGATCATGAATGATCTCGCTCGCCAATGTGGAATGGGATTTGATGTAGGTCCAACTGTCCAGCCATGCCGCCATTGTCGGATTTTCCTGGTTTAGCACGGCGAATAAAGCATCCGCATCTGCGCCAGACATTTCCACGGCAACGGCGTGGTAAAACGCCGCCATATCATGATCCGGCGCAACACGGATCGCATCGGCAAGCTGATCAATGGCTGGTTGGAGATTACTGTCCCGCATCAGCGTCAAACCCAAGTTACACAACGCGTTCGCATGCTCAGGCTGGACAGCCAGGGCCGCTTCAAAGGCGGCCACGGCATCCGCGTAACGCCCGGATTCGCGGTGAGCATTGCCGCGATTGTAATGCGCGTCGGCAAAACCGGGGTCGATGCGGCAGGCTTCCGTACACACGGTTGCGGCCTCGTCAAAAAGGCCCAGTTCCGACAAAGTGGCCCCTAAGTTTGACAGCGCCGGCACCAAGTCACCCTTTAATGCGATGGCATCGCGGTACGCCTTCACAGCACCTTGTTTGTCGCCAGCCGCGCGAAGTGCATTACCCAAATTGAAATGCAAATGCGCCGCATCCGGCAGCAAGCGGATCGCATCCCGAAAGGCCATTGCGGCGGCGTCAAACTGTGCCAGCGTCTGCAAGGCCGTGCCTTTATTCGCATGCGCATCGGCGACGCGGGGCACGTGTGCGATCACCCGCTCACTGAGCACCAGCGCTTCTTCCGCATGGCCCTGCTGCAATCGCAGGGTCGACAATAAATACAGCGCATCGACGTGGTCGGGCTCATCGTTAAGCACAGCCAGATACCCAGCCTCCGCCGCCGCCAAATCGCCGGCACGGTGAAGCGATAACGCATCTTGCAGGCGCTGATGCAGGGAATCGATACTCATGAAATCAGTATACCTGTCGCCGCGCCGTCTGCCGAGAGCGCCCTTGCCCATGATAGGTGAACTGGACATGATCCGCGGATGGCAAAACGACAGCTCAAGAAAACAAGTGGAAAACTGGGTGCGCTTGAAAAGGCGCTGCGCGAAGGCCGTCATGCCGACGCATGGACCGAGGCGCGCAAACTTTTGGCCGGGCAAAAGCCAAATCCGCAAACCCTGAATCTGGCTGGCATCGCCGCGTATCATGTGGGCGACGCCGAAACCGCACTTGCATTGTTACAGGACGCCGCAGCGGCAACACGGTCGGGCGCCCCGCTATATGCGGAAATCCAAATGAACCTAGGCAACATCTTAGCCGGCAGAGACGATGTTGAAGGCGCGCTTGCGGCCTATGACGCCGCGCACGACGCAAGCCCACGTTACGCTGAACCTGCCTACAACGCTGGTGTCCTATTGATGCGGATCGGCGACCATTCGCAGGCAGCAATCCGCTTTGAAGCGGCCCTTTCGCGTGATCCGGAACATGTACAAGCGGCGATCGGCTACAGCGAAGCGGCGCGTTGTGCCGGTAACCTCGAGGCCGCAGCCGCCGCGCTACAAACGTTGTTGGCCCGAGACAGCAGTAACGCGATTGCACTGACGAACCTCGCCGCCGTGCTCAGTGCACAAGGACAGGACGCCGAAGCCCGCACCCTGGCTGAACGTGCCGCCGAGATTGATCCTGGTCTGGCCGCCGCGCACTACAATGCCGGCGTAGCCCTACAGGCATTGCATCAGCATGCAGATGCGGCCCAGCGCTTTCGCCACACCTTGGCGCTAGAGCCTGGGCATGCCGCCGCTGCTCTGAACATGGGTGAAGCGTACTTGGCGTTAGACGAAACACCTGGGGCCGAAAGCGCGTTCAAACGTGCCCTTGAAATTGATCCGACATTTGCAAAAGCAGCGATCAATTTGGCCGATATGGCGCTGCATGCAGGCGATGCAAACGCCGCGGTGGCGATCATCGACCGCTTCCTAGCACGCACGCCAGGGCATCCAAGTGCCCTTGCGTTCAAGGCCATCGCGCTTCGCGAAGCAGGAAAAATTAAAGATGCCCGTATCCTTGATGATACCGATCGATTTATCATGACCCGCGATATCGTCGCGCCTGACGGCTATACAGACGTTGCTGCGTTCAACCGGGCACTAGGTGAACACCTTTTGGCGCACCCAACCCTGACGCCGGCACCAAAAGCCCATGCGACCCGGGCCGGGCGACACTCCGGTGAATTGTTGGATAGCGATAGAGGCCCGGTTGGAAGGTTTGCGGACCTCATCTTGGAGGCCTTTAACGCCTATCGCCGCCGCTTCGTCGGAGAGGCCAGTCATCCATTTTTAGATCAGATACCAGAAAACCCGCGATTATCCGTATGGGGCGTGGTGATGGAAGAAGGTGGCCATCAGGTCCCACACATCCATCCGTCGGCCTGGCTATCTGGAGTTTATTATGTGGAAGTCCCAGACAACGTTCGCGAAGATGACGCGACGCACGCAGGCTGGATAGAATTTGGTCGCCCGCCGGCAGATTTTCATTTCTCGCATACACCGGAGGCGCGTTTGCTCCATCCGAAAGCCGGCCAAATGATTTTATTTCCAAGCCATTTTTACCATCGCACCGTGCCGTTATCCGGCAAAAATCGCCGGATCTCCATCGCGTTCGACGTCGTTCCAGTGACCAGTACACATGTGGAAACCCCTTAGTTTACCTTACCCGGGCAACGTGATGTTATCGGCATAACAAAATACGCAGCGTTCATGCGTGACCTGTGCTCTAGGGAAGATAATCCCATTTTGACCGACCTTCGGGTCCGTGCCGTTAAGGCAATGAAAGAAGAAACAATGTTCAAGAACACCAAAATTCGGGGCCCTTTGATGGCCTCTGCCGCCGCGCTCGCGATTTCAATTTTTCTCACGGCGACACCTGTTCGCGCCGATGAAACGGCGGCAATTGATCCAGCATCCTATGCAGGAAACGACATAGGCGATGTGACCCGCGCACGCGGCAATATCGCCGGGCTTTTCCAAAAGCTGCCGCGCACCCTGTCGGAAGGCAGCAATGTGCGGTTCATGGACACCATCGTCACCGGCGCCGACTCACGCGCGGAGATGGTGCTCATTGATGACAGCGTCGTCACTGTTGGTGACAATACCGAACTGACCATCGACGAAATGGTTTTCGAGCCAGGTAAGCGCAGTGTCGGCCTGTTAACCCTGACCAAAGGGGTATTTCGTATGGTGTCCGGCAATGTCAATAAAGTCGTCGGTGGTAAGTTGACGTTGCGGACCCCCATTGCCACGATCGGTGTCCGCGGCACGGATTTTTGGGGCCTACAAGAAAAAAACAAATTGACGATGGCACTGATTGATAACGGCGTCATCGAGATCACAGGCGCTGATGGCGTCACCATCACCTTGGATACGCCGTTACAAGCCGTGGTGATCGAGCGTGGTCAGCCGACGCCGACAACGCCGATCAACTTGACGGTCGAGCAGTTGAACGAAGCCGCTAAAACCGTTCAATTCTAAGCGCAGAACACGTTTCCAGCGTTGGCTTTCCGGCGCTGGCATCCTGATCGAGCGCCACCAGCACCCCGGTGGCGCTCGATCTATTTTTGCGGCATTATTTCGCTCAAATCTTATTTTCTGTGGAGCCTAAAATGTCCGACGCCATTGAGATGATCATCGAGCCTCGCCCTACTGATCTGGGTGATTTTTCGGTTCGCCGCGTTTTACCGTTTCGAAACAAGCGTATGGTCGGCCCGTTCGTTTTCTTTGACCATATGGGACCAGCGGAATTCGCCCCGGGCAAAGGCATCGACGTGCGCCCACACCCGCATATCGGCTTGGCCACGGTGACCTATTTATTTGAGGGCGAGATCATGCACCGAGACTCATTGGGCGTGGAACAAGCAATCCGCCCAGGCGCCGTCAATTGGATGACTGCAGGCCGCGGCATCGTCCATTCGGAGCGGACCGATGATGCTAAGCGGGCGCGCGCGTCGACGCTGCATGGCATCCAAGCGTGGGTCGCGTTGCCGAAAACCCATGAAAAAACAGAGCCGGCGTTCAAGCATCAACCGTCAGATGCGCTTCCGGAGTTTGAGCGGGACGGCGTGTCGATGAAATTGATCGCCGGCACCGCGTTCGGCCTAGAAGCCGACGTCGATGTACTCTGGCCAACACTGTATATTGACATCAATGCGCCTGCCGGCAGCATCATTCCTCTACCCGATGAACACGAAGAACGGGCGCTTTATATCGTCGATGGTGGCCTTGAAATCGACGGCACCGCTGTTGACCCGCTGACCATGGCGATTCTCAAACCCGGGAGCATGCCTGTCATCAAAGCCACCAGCGACACACGCGTTATGCTTTGCGGTGGCAAGCCAATGGACGGGCCCAGGACCGTCTGGTGGAACTTCGTCGCCTCTGACAATGCGCTGCTGGAACAGGCAAAAATAGACTGGAAGGCCGGCAAGTTCGACAGTGTTCCTGGCGATGATGAGTTTATTCCTCTGCCCGAGAAATAATTCAGAGCCGTCCGCATAAGCGTGTCTTGGAACCCGAGTAACGGTCCTCTATGCTCCGCCGCAATCAGAATTTCTCGTCAAAGGATTTGGCATGGAAACCAGCGATCTCGAAAAGTATGAACGCAAGGTCGTGGTGCGGCGGCTCAGCGTATCGGATTATTCGGCCCTGCTGCGTGTGCAAACCGATGTATTCAAAACCATCGAGCCCTGGACCCGCCCACAATTCCTAAGCCAGTTACGCTCTTTTCCTGAAGGTCAACTGGGCGTTGAGGTCGATGGTGAGTTGGTGGCGATTTCGTCTTCTTTGCTGATTTCCGGGCACGTCGCATCAAGCCGACACGACTTTGATACCGTCACCGACGACGGCTTTATTCGCAATCACCGCAACGACGGCGAGTACCTGTACGGCATCGACATCGCCGTCGCCCGCGAGTACCAAGGCTACAAATTGGCCCGGCGTTTATACGAAGCCCGCAAGGAGCTTGTCAGCCAGCAAAACCTCAAAGGCATCGTCATCGGGGGTCGGATTCCCGGCTACAAAGAACACGCCGACGACATGACCGCAGACGAATACGTCGACAAAGTCGTTGCCCGCGAATTGGATGACCCCGTGTTGGTGGCACAGTTGGCCAACGGGTTCGAGATCATCCGCGTCATTCAGGGCTACCTGGAAGAAGACGAGGAAAGCTGCGGCAACGCAGTGTTGATGATCTGGAAAAACCCCGATTACAAGCCCGAGCACAGCAGCGGCAACCATCCGCCGTCAGCCCGGCTTTGCGTGATCCAATATCAGATGCGCCGTGTTGCCTCGTTCGAAGCGTTTAAATCTCAATGCGAGTACTTCGTTGGTACTGCATCGGAATACCGTTCCGACTTTGCGGTGTTTCCGGAACTTCTGACAACGCAGCTCTTTTCCATGCTGATCGCCGAGCGCCCGAAAGATGCGGCGCGTGCGCTTGAGCAGTTTACCGAGCCGTTCTTAGAAATGTTTACCGAGCTTGCGATCCGCTACAACGTCAACATCATCGGCGGTTCGCACCTGACGGTCGAAGACGACAAATTGTACAACGTCGCCTATCTTTTCCGTCGCGACGGCACCCTGGAAAAACAATACAAGATCCACGTCACACCCAGCGAAGCAAAATGGTGGGGTGTCACCGGTGGTGAACGGGTTCAGGTCTTCGATACGGACCGAGGCAAAGTCGCGATCTTAATCTGTTATGATATCGAGTTTCCGGAACTTGCCCGGATCGCGGCCGACAAAGGCGCCAACATCATTTTCGTACCCTACAACACGGATATGCGGTCTGGTCATCTGCGGGTCAGCTATTGCGCACACGCGCGGGCCATCGAAAACCATGTGTACGTCGCCATCGCCGGTGCCTGCGGCAACCTGCCGCACATTGAAACGGCAGAAATTCATTACGCTCAGTCCGGCATTTACACGCCGTCGGATATCTCGTTCGACCGCGAGGGGATTGCGGCAGAATGTACGCCAAATGCGGAAATGGTACTGATCCATGATATCGATCTAGACAAACTGTCGCACCACAAACACTTCGGCACCGTGCGCAACTGGATCGACCGGCGCAAAGACCTGTATTCCGTCAACTATGATGACGGCACCGAAAAAATCAGGGTGTGACGACGTTCCGAGGCGCGCCGGCAACATAGGCATCAATGTTGTCGATCAGTTGATCGGCAAGCCCCTGGATTGCTTCGATCCCCGCCCACGCCACGTGCGGAGTGAGAATGAAGTCCGGGCGGTCCATGATACTGAGGAAGGGGTGGTCGTCAGGAATGGGTTCGGTCGTCACGACATCAAAGCCCGCGCCGCTGATTTTGCCCTGCTTAAGCGCTTTAACCAAAGCAACCTCATCAACCAATCCGCCACGCGCCGTATTGATAATCAACGGCTTTTTCGTCATCTGATCGAACTCGGCATCACTCAACAAATTGCGCGTGCCGTCCATCAACGGACAATGCAATGTGATGACGTCGCTCTCGGCCAATATTTTTTCGAAAGGTGTGTACAGCGGCCCCATCCCTTTTGCGCCTTTGTAGGCAGAGAATCGAACCTCCATCCCAAATGCTTCGGCGCGTTTTGCCACGGCCTTGCCGAGCACACCGTCGCCGATGATGCCCAGCACTTTGCCTTCGAGATTGAACACCGGATAGTCGAAGTAACAGAACTGCCCGGCTTCTTTCCAACGCCCAGCGGTAACGGAATTATGGTAGGGACGAAGTGAACGGCTGAGGGATAACATCAATCCCATCGTGTGCTCAGGCACCGTCGCCATTGCGTAGGCGCGAATATTGGAAACCACGACGCCGCGTTCGGCGCAAACTTTCAAATCAACGTTGTCCGTGCCGGTCGCCGCCACGGCGACCATTTTTAGGTTTTTAATCTGGGCCAACGCATCCGCGCGTAGCGGAACTTTATTAGTGATAACGATGTCCGCATCTTTACAGCGCGCCGCGACGTCGTCAGGCGCAGTACGATCATAGGTATCCATCGTATGCGGAAAATCAGGCGCGCGCACGGTAACGGCGTCGGGCATCGTATCGCGATCTAAAAAAACAATATGGCGCTGATGATCGTCGTTCATATTCTAGACTTCCCGTCGTAAGATGATTCAAATCAAAGCCTAAGGGGGCAGCCCCATCCGACGCAAGGGCAGACCGCCCGACAATATCAAACATCCTAGGAGAGATTCATGATTTACGATCACCGCACCTATACCTGCCGCCCCGGTACCATCAAAAAGCAATTGGCACTCTATGAAGCGCACGGATATGTCCCCCAGACTCGGCACCTTGGGATGCCGTTGATGTATGCTGCAACGGAAACCGGCGACCCGAACACCTTTATTCACATCTGGTGCTACGAAGACGCTGCCGACCGCGCCACCAAGCGCGCCGCCATGCAAGCCGATCCGGATTGGCAAAAATTTCTCGAGTTGGGTGCCGAGGCCGGCTATTTGGTTTCCCAGCGCAATGTCATTCTGATGCCCGCACCCTTCTTCAATAAATAAGCCAAACCCTTGATTTAAGTCATTAAATCGGCAACTCTATTGTGGTTGGAGGGGCTGATGACATATCAATGGAAGCGAATCGCCGCATGCATAGCGCTCAGCACGTTCGTGATGGGCGGCATGACGGCGTGTTCGGGAAACGACGAGCGCAACATCATCGCGGCGTCACCAACTGCGATCACAGTCACCTCGACACGCTTTACCGAACCGACTGAGATCGCCGTGGCCCATTGCAAGAAATTTGGACGCAAAGCGGTGTCACGGGGCGGCGTTAAACTAGGCTCTCCTGCCTATAAAATCATGTGGGGCTTTGACTGCGTCGATCCTTGACGACAAGCATGATCCGAGGCCTTCGGCGAACCGTATGTTAAGCAGGAGACGCTGATTTTTATGCCCAACACGCCCCCCATTATTGTCTGCTTCCGAAACGACCTTCGCATCACGGACAACCCGGCGCTTTTTGAAGCCTGCCGGTCCGGTCGGCCCGTGGTTGCGCTTTATATCTTGGACGACGCCGCGCCGGGCGAGTGGAAACCCGGCGGCGCAGCGCGCTGGTGGTTACATCATTCATTGGCTGAGCTTGCCTCGCAGATCGCAAATCTTGGCGGAAAGCTCGTGCTGCGTCAGGGCGCAACGGCAGGCGTTTTGGATGACGTGCTGAAAGAATCGGGTGCGGACTGCGTGTATTGGAACCGCTGTTACGAGCCTTATGCGATTGCACGGGATACGGAAATCAAATCGGCGCTGTCTGAACGCGGCATCACCGTCAAAAGCTTCAACGGCGCGCTGTTGTTTGAGCCGTGGACGATTGAGACCAAGGCCGGCGGGTTTTACAAAGTCTATACACGCTTTTGGCATGCGTGCCGCGATAAGGGCGACCCGGCAAAGCCGCTGCCGGCACCTGAACACATTGAGGCGCCAAAAAATAACATTGATAGTGACACGTTGGACGACTTCCGACTGTTGCCGACGGCACCTGACTGGGCGGGTGGACTCCGGGACCGTTGGACGCCCGGCGAGCGCGGCGCCATGGCGCGGCTGAATGAATTCTTAGAGGTTATTGACGGCTACAACGACGGACGAAATTTTCCGGCGACACCAGCGACGTCGAACTTGTCTGCGTTTTTGCACACCGGCGACATCAGCCCGCGCCAGATTTGGCACAAGACCCTAAAGGCACATGGATGGACCAAGGCCAGCGAAGCGTTTTTGAAAGAAATCGTGTGGCGTGAATTCGCCTATCACGTCTTTTATTACCTGCCGGAATTGCCAGCGCAGCCGATGTACGAAAAGTTCGCAAGCTTTCCTTGGCAGAATAACGACGACGCACTCGCAGCGTGGCAGCAAGGCCGAACCGGTTATCCCATGGTCGATGCCGGCATGCGCGAGCTATGGCAGACCGGGCATATGCACAACCGGGTGCGGATGATCACGGCGTCATTCTTGGTCAAACATCTGCTTCTGCCCTGGCAGCAAGGCGAAGCATGGTTCTGGGATACGCTGGTCGATGCGGACTTGGCGGTGAACGCGTTCAGCTGGCAATGGGTTGCCGGCTGCGGCGCGGATGCAGCCCCATATTTCCGTATCTTCAATCCGATCACCCAAGGCTCGAAGTTTGATCCGGACGGGGACTATATCCGCAAGTATGTGCCGGAAATTGCTGACTTGCCGGACAAGCACCTGTTTACCCCCTGGGAAGCGCCTGACGATGTTTTGCACGATGCCAGTGTGCGCTTAGATGAGACCTATCCGCGCCCGATCATCGATCACAAAAAGGCCCGTGAACGTGCATTGAGTGCGTTTAAGGCACTGCCGAACGCGGCTGCCGACGCTTGATCTTTAGTTTGCGACCCACCAACGCACGCCTTCGGCCACCGCCAAGCCCCAACCAAGTAACGTCAACGCCAGAGCGGTCAACGGCTGCGCGCGGACGCGGGAGAAAGGCTTTGGGCGCTCATGCGGCAGGACTTCTTGGCCGATCAACTCGCCTCGGCGACGGCGGATAGTGTGCATGGCCTCACGCTCAACCTCCTCGAAACCTTCCCGCAATGCCAAGAATTCTCGATAGAACGGCACGACAATGCCTAAGAATAGAACGGCTTCGGCGCTGAGGCCAAACCACGGCGTGTAACCCGCTTTGAAAACATCGACCAACAATATGCCGACAGCAACAAACCCGACCCCGTTGATGCCAATCAAGGTATGCACCAATTGTCGCCGCCGGGCCCGATCCATGCGTTACCCCGCTTTCTGCAGGACCAACGTCGCCCAGCCATCCTGACGCCAAATCCGTTGCAGCCGAAAGCCCCGCACCCTGTGGTGCTGCGCAACCCACGCGACGTCTCGTTCCATCAGGCCGGAAAGCACGATATGTCCGCCAAGCTGTATCGCGCGGGCGGTGTCACCAGCCATACCGATCAACGGACGCGCCAGCACATTGGCGACGATGATATCGAACGGGGCGAATCGTTTGATCGCAGAATCCCGATAACCGACGCTGCGCACAATCGTCACACCAGGGCCGATGTGATTGAGCTGCGCGTTCAGCTTGGCGACGCGCACAGCTTCCGGATCAATGTCGACGGCCAACACCCGCGCCGGCCACAAATGTCTGGCCGCAAAGGCCAACAGGCCTGTGCCACAGCCAAGGTCCAAGATCGTCTCGGCTTTTCGGAACTTCGCCAACGCCTGCAACGCCAGCAAACACGTCGCCGTGGTCGGATGTGTACCCGACCCGAACGCCGTGCCGGCATCGATGCAGAACGGTACGGTCGCGGCAGGCACCGTACCGTCAAAATGGCTCGGGTGGATAAAGAAACGGCCGGCAAAAAGCGGCTCAAAACCGGCCTGGTTTTCGGCGAGCCAATCGCGGGGTGTCAGAAATTCGACCGTCAGCGCTGGCGTATCGATGCCACACGCCTGGGCGGCCAAGGCCAAGCCGGCGTCAATCGCTTCGGTATCCGGGGCTGCATCGGTATAGCCTTCGATACACCACGGCACATCGTCATCACCGATCGCCGTAACTGCGCCACATATGCCCTCAAATATCCCTTCGAACGCGAGGACCGCGTGCGCCGGCACCGTCACCTCCAGCCGCCAAAGCGGGATTCCATCACTACCCATCATCACGCCGGGCTCACGAAGCTGGCCATGACGCGCTTGATGCCGGCTTTCTCGAACTCAATGTCCAACTTGTCCCCATCAACATACGCGACGCGACCATAACCGAATTTCTGATGAAAAATCCTGATGCCGACGGACAATTTTTCGCCGTCGCCTGCGGTCGGTTTATAGCTTTGCGGCCGCTCGCTACGGATCATGAGACGACGGGATCGACCGATACCTTCAACATCTAAATACGCATCGTCTGCTTGCTTCACAGCGCCATCACGGCGCGTATACACACCGCTTTCAGACATCATATCGATATGCTCACCGGGCAACTCGTCAACGAAACGCGACGGCACAGCGCTTTGCCACTGCCCATAGATGCGTCGGTTCGCCGCGAATGAAATCATCGCGCGTACCCGGGCCCGGGTGATGCCCACATAGGCCAAGCGACGCTCTTCTTCGAGGGATGCATTCCCACCTTCATCGAGGGAGCGTTGATTCGGGAACAGCCCCTCCTCCCAGCCAGGCAGGAAAACACTCTCAAACTCCAGCCCCTTGGCACCGTGAAGGGTCATGATGTTGACCTTATCATGGTCCGAGCGTTCTTCATTCTCCATCACTAGGCTGACGTGTTCCAGAAACTGACCCATGGTTTCAAAATCTTCGAGGGCCGCGACCAATTCTTTGAGGTTGTCGATCCGTCCCGGCGCGTCGGGTTCTTTTTTCATGCGCCACATATCGACGTAGCCGCTTTCATCCAAGATCTGCGCGCACAACTCGGCGGGTGCCATGGTGCCGGCAATCGTCCGCCAAAGATCAAACGTTGCCATCACTTCGGCCAGTGCTTTTTTGGCCTGAGGCCGGAGTTCGTCCGTTTCCAACAATGTCGCAATCGCGCGCGTCAGCGATGTCTGCTCGGCACGGGCATAAGTATGGATGGTCTGCAGTGTCGTTTTGCCGATGCCGCGCGACGGCAGATTGACGATCCGCTCAAACGCCAAGTCATCATCGGGCTGCGCGACCACACGTAAATAGGCGACGGCGTCCCGAATTTCCTGGCGTTCGTAGAATCGGGGGCCGCCTATAACCCGATACGGGATGCCGATGGTGATCAGGCGCTCTTCGAATTCTCGGGTCTGGAAACCGGCGCGCACCAAGATTGCCACTTGGTTCAGCTTTTGCCCCTTATTTTGAAGGCTTTCGATTTCGTCACCGACCATCCGGGCTTCGGCCTCGCCGTCCCAAACGCCGCGCACACGCACTTTTTCACCCTCGTTCACATCGGTCCAAAGCGTTTTGCCAAGCCGACCTTCGTTGAACGTGATCAGCCCGGACGCGGCGGCCAGAATATGCGGGGTCGAGCGGTAATTGCGTTCCAGCCGCACCACGCGCGCACCCGGAAAATCTTCCTCGAAGCGCAAGATGTTTCCGACCTCAGCACCCCGCCATGAATAGATCGACTGGTCGTCATCACCGACGCAGCAAATATTTCGGTGTTCCTGCGCCAGCAGCCGGAGCCACAAATATTGCGACACGTTGGTATCTTGATACTCGTCGACCATCACGTAGCGAAAGCGGCGCTGGTATTCTTTCAAGATTTCCGGACGTTTACGGAACAATTCCAGGCAGAGCAAAAGCAAATCGCCAAAATCAGCCGCATTCAGGGTCAATAATCGCGCCTGATATTCTTTGTACAGCGTCAGTACTTTGCCTTCGCCGGTCTCGGCTTCGCTGGTCGGTACCTTATCGGGCATATAGCCCCGATCTTTCCAGCGTTGAATGATACCGGAAATGGCGCGCGGCGGCAGGCGCTTTGGGTCGATCTCGTGGATATCCGTCAATTGCTTAATCAGGCGGACTTGATCGTCGGCATCCAAAATCGTGAACTGCGGGCTCAACCCTACGGCCTCGGCGTGTGCACGCAACAACCGTGCACCGATGGCATGAAAGGTCCCGACCCACCAACCTTCGACCGGACGTCCGACCAGACGCGAGACCCGTTCCTTCATCTCGCGCGCCGCTTTGTTGGTGAATGTCACCGCCAGCACCTCGCCGGGACCTGCGCGATTTTGCATCAAAATATGCGCAAGCCGTGTCGTCAGCACCCGGGTTTTACCGGTGCCGGCGCCGGCCAAGACTAATACCGGGCCTTCGACCGCCTCGACGGCTTCGCGCTGACTATCGTTTAGACCATCGAAATAACTCGGATTTCGGACAGGCGCAGGCGCGGGCGCATCTTCAAGTTCAAAGGAATCTGACATAGCTTCGGTTATAACATGCCGATACCGCGTGTCACCGCAAACGTCGGCTATGCGGGCTCTTGATTATGCTCTTCATGGCGCACACGCAGCAGTGCCTTGTTGTATGCGTTGATCACATCGCGATGATGCACACAGCCGGTAAAAACCTTGGTGTGTGGGTCGCGCAGCACCGCGATGTGGTCTTCGCCGCTGTCGCGCATCACCTGGATCGCACGGGCAAGGGAATCACCCTCATTCAGGATCGGCGGATGTAACCGCGCCACATCCGATGCGGTGGTGTTTTCGCCGCAATCATTGTCAAACAGCACGCTGCCGCAGTCGTGCATGGTAATGGTGCCATGCAATTCGCCATCCGGTTTGACGACAAACAATTCGCCGGTCGTCGACATGCTCATTTTTTCACGGATTTCATGCACCGGGGTTTCGGTGCTGATGGTGTCGGCCTCTGTGCTTTTGCCATGATCCAAGACCTGCCGAACTTTGATGTTGTTCAAGACTTCACGCTCAAAGCCGTCTCGGAGATCGACGTTACGTCGTCGCAATTGCTCGGCAAAGAACGACGCACCAAAGAAATGATGCGTGATCTCGGTTGCAATCACGATGGCCAACATCACTGCGAGCGAAAGCTTATAGTCACCGGTGATTTCAAAGATGATCAGCGTGGTTGAGATCGGCGCGCCCAGCACCGCCGCCGCTACCGCGCCCATACCTACCACCGTATAAACACCGACGCCCGACGCCAGCAGTGGGAATACATCGGCGGCGATCAGGCCATAACTTGCACCAACCGTCGCACCCAGCACCAAAGCAGGCGAGAACACCCCACCTGAAAACCCAAACCCCAGACAAAGTGCTGTCGCAAGAATCTTTGCTAGGCCAATCAAAATCAATAGCTTCAAGTCAAACTGACCTAAGATCGCCCACTCCGTAAAGCCGTAGCCAACCCCCATCACCTGCGGCAGCCAAATCGCGATGATGCCGACAATCAGGCCGGCAATGGCGGGCTTAAACCAGATCGGCACCGGCAGTTTCGCGGCCGTTTGCTGGGCCAGAAAAATACTCTGCATCAAGACGATGGCGGCAACGGCGGCAACAACCCCCAAACCTATAAAGGCCGGAAATTCCCAGAACGACGCGATATTGTTATCGCCCAGCAAGAATGCCGACGCCTCACCAAAATGAATATGTGAAAGCGCCGTGCCGGCGACGCTGGCGACAACGATAGGTGCAAAAGTCTTAAGCGCGTACTGGCCGACGACAACTTCGGTGGCGAACAAGGCACCAGCAATCGGAGCATTAAATGAGGCGGAGACAGCGGCAGCCACACCGCAGCCCAGCACGGTTCGGGACAGCGATCTGGACAGATGCAACCGACGTGCGATCCAACCTGCCAGCGAAGCCCCCAAATGTACCGCCGGACCTTCACGACCGACCGACGCACCGACCCCCACAGAAATTGCACTGTTGATCGCCGACACAAACCCGACTCTGGATGACATTTGTCCGGCGCGCATCGCCGAAGCCTCAACCACATCCGCAACGCCTTGGTTGCGTTGCTCGGGCATGAGCTTCCAAGTGATCAGGCCGACGACAAGGCCACCCAATGTCGGATAGAGCATTACCATCCAAGGTTCGACGGCGATTTCATAGCGGGAAAACATGTCAATTTCGACGGAATAAAGCGTAATTTCGATCCATGAGATCGCCTCCCGCAAGGCAATCACGGCCAAGCCGGACAAGCAGCCGATAACCAAGCCCAATCCGACAAGCAACAAATGCTCATTACGGATAGCTTTATTGATGGCGGACTGAAGATGTCCGTATGTAAAACGCGAATCCGGCATCAGTGCCCTCGACGATCGGACACAGCATAACGGTGCATTTCTTAATGAAAAGGATAACTCACGAAGAACCGTGCAGTTTCAACAATCAATCAAAATTTTTCCGCATCCAACGAATAACCCGCAGAGCGCACGGTACGAATCAAATCCGTGCCGCCTTGATCATTGAGTGCCTTGCGCAAGCGACGAATATGCACGTCGACGGTGCGGAGTTCGACATAGATATCGCGGCCCCAAACTTTATCCAGCAACTGTTCGCGCGAAAAAACCCGGCCCGGCTTCTCAAGGAACGTCTTAAGTAATCTAAATTCCGTAGGGCCAAGCTTGACCGCTCGATCTTCTCGCGTGACCCGATGCGTTTCCAAATCCATAAAGATGTCTTTGTAGCGCAATTCATTGCCGACTTGTTCAGGATGTGCGCGACGCAACACCGCTTTAATACGCGCCGTTAACTCAGCCGGGGAAAACGGCTTTACGATGTAATCGTCAGCGCCGGTTTCAAGGCCACGAATACGATCCGTTTCCTCACCCTTGGCCGTCAGCATGATGACCGGCGTTGAACGGGTTGCGGTGCGTTGACGCATCTGCCGACAAATCTCGATGCCCGACATGTTTGGCAACATCCAATCCAAGACGACGAGATCCGGGTCTTGCGTATCAATCGCTTCAAGGCCCCCTTCGCCGTCACGGGCGACGCTGACGTCAAACCCCTCGGTCTCAAGATTGTACTTCAGAAGTTCGACAAGCGATGGATCGTCTTCAACGATCAAAATGCGCGACATATCCGACATTTCACATCATAGCTCCGGTTGCTCTAGTCCTCACCGCCGATAACGGTGTAACTGGATTGGTCACCCTTTGGACGGTTGTCATCGGGCATAACGCCGTGAACAAGAAAATGTACGTTCTCGGCAATGTTGGTCGCATGGTCGCCAATGCGTTCAATGTTTTTGGCGACGAATAACAGATGCGTACAAGCGGATATGCTGCGCGGGTCTTCCATCATATAGGTCAACAACTCGCGAAACAGACTGGTGTGCAGCGCATCGACCTCTTCATCACGAAGGCGCACATCCTGGGCGAGATCCGCGTCGCGCTCCAGATACGAATCCAACACAGTCTTGATCATCCCTTGGACCACATTGCCCATCCGCGCGATGGTTCGGCTCGGGCCCACCGGCGGCGTCTGCGTGATGGCAACTGTGCGTTTTGAAATATTCTTCGCGTAGTCGCCGATCCTCTCAATCAAGCTGGCAATACGGAGCGCGGTAATCACAACACGCAGGTCGTCCGCCATCGGTTGACGCAAAGCCAGCATCGAAATCGTATGCATATCGACCTCGTGCTCAATGTCATCGATCCGTTTATCGCCGACAATCACCTGTTCGGCCAACTCGCTATCGCGGCGCACCAGGGCTTTTATGCTATCCGCAAATTGATGTTCAGCGAGACCGCCCATCTCGGCGATATAGTTATCGAGTTGGCGAAGGTCTTCGTCGAACTTCGTTACGATATGATCGTGATCGGTCGCCATGACTTATGTCTCCTACTCAGCCGAATCGGCCGGTAATATAATCTTTGGTGCGTTGATCGTTGGGCGTGGTGAATATTTTTTCCGTATTACCAACCTCGACCAAATACCCCATGTGAAAGAATGCCGTGCGTTGCGAAACGCGGGCGGCTTGCTGCATTGAGTGGGTCACAATGACAATGGTGAAGTTCTGACGTAGCTCGTCGATCAACTCTTCGATACGCGCCGTCGCAATCGGATCCAGTGCCGAACACGGCTCGTCCATCAGGATCACTTCCGGTTGGACGGCGATGGCGCGGGCAATACAAAGCCGCTGCTGCTGACCACCCGACAGGCCGGTGCCGGCCTCATGAAGGCGGTCTTTAACTTCTTTCCAAAGGCCGGCGCGCTGTAGGCTTTCTTCGACAATAGCATCGACCTCTTGTTGGCCGGCGGCGATGCCGTGGATGCGTGGCCCATAAGCGACATTGTCGTAAATCGATTTTGGAAACGGATTCGGCTTTTGAAACACCATGCCGACGCGGGCACGCAGGTGAACCACATCGATGACATTCGAATACACATCGGTGCCGTCCAATTCGACACGCCCGTTAACGCGACAAATATCGATGGTGTCGTTCATCCGATTGAGCGTGCGCAGATACGTCGACTTGCCGCACCCGGATGGCCCGATCAATGCCGTCACTTCGTTTTCAAAGATGTTCAAATTGACATCGAACAGCGCCTGTTTCTCACCGTAAAAAACGTTCACGCCTTCGGTGACGAACTTAGGCTCGCGTTCATCCTTTGCCAGCGCATGCGGTGGCGCCTTGGCTTCTTCGGCAATACTGTTCGTCACGTCACCCATGTGTGTCACTCCTACCAACGTCGTTCGAATTTTTTGCGCAAAATCACAGCCAGCGCATTCATCATGATGAGGAAGCTCAGCAAGACCATAATCGCGGCCGATGTGCGGGCGACAAACGCGCGCTCGGGGCTATCTGCCCACAAGTACACCTGCACCGGCAGCACGGTCGCGGGATCCGTAATGCTGCCCGGGATATCAACAATAAAAGCGACCATACCAATCATCAGAAGCGGTGCGGTCTCGCCCAATGCCTGCGC
>JAFMCK010000246.1 GCA_017857825.1 Rhodospirillales bacterium | reverse complement strand
CAACGACGGCGTTTGCTGGCCGAAGCGATGACGGTAATCCAGAAGTTGGTCAGCACGCGTTCGACAAAGGTGCGGGTTTCGAACGACGGGATACTCTCGATAAAGAAAATCGGATCATCCAAATACTTGGTGCGGCGCTTCCATTTACGCAGGTTGCCGGGGCCCCCGTTCCACGCCACCGCAAGCTTGAACAAGTTCTGCGAGACGTCGGATTCTTCTAGCAACATCTCGATATAGCGCTGGCCCAATTCAAGATTGGTCTCGGGCGTAAACAGCTTCGCGCGATTGCGCAACGAGATTCCGTTTGAGCGTGCGACAAAACGCGCCGTGCCGGGCATCAACTGCATCAAGCCGCGTGCGCCGGCCCAGCTTTTGGCGTTCGGATTGAACCGGCTTTCTTGGCGGATCAAGGCGTATACCAAAGCGCGGTCGACGGTGAAGCCATCGTTCGGCATGTAATCAGGAATAGGATAAGCCGCGCCGTCATAGCCGCCACCGTCTGGGTACATCAGCGTATCCAAACGCACGGCCAATGACGCCATGTTGCCGCGCGCCGCCAAGGCATGAATACCTTCCAACAAAGGTCGGTCGGCGCCGCGTGCCAATTCACGGAGTTCACCTTCGGCACGAATGTCTTGGCCGACCTGCATCAGTGCAATGGCACGCAGACCGCGCGGACTGTCTTGCAAGCGCGCCAACGTCGAACCACCCAATGCCGGCGGGGCCCAATGAAAAGGTAAAGGACGCCCTAAAATCCGGGTCGCCAATAAACCGTAGAACGTGCGCGGATATTTAGCGGCTTGCTCCATCAACGTAACGACTCGATCCGGCGCCCCCGCAACCATGTGCGAACGCGCCGCCCAGAATGACGCCGCCGACGCCATCCATTCCGAATTGCCTCTATGCCCGGCCGCCGCTTCAAAATGTGCTGCAGCTTCGGTGTAGCGCTCGGCCCGCCAAAGCACGAGGCCGGCTGTCCAGTGACCTTCCGGCAGGTATTGGCCGGAACGCTGCAATGCGGGCAACGCCCACTCCAACGCCCAATCGTCACGTCCATCGATAAAGTACCCTTTGGCGAGGCCGACACTGGCTTCGTCGTATTGCGCCACGGACAGGTATTTTTTCGTCTCAGCTTGCAAGATCAGGCGCTTGGCCACCAACGTATGACCGCGCAGAAGGGTGCGCTTGATGCGGTAGCGAATTGCGCGTGCTTTGCGTTTACCGCTGGCACTCAGCGCTTTGCCCGGCACATGCGTGCTTTTAAACGACGGTCTGTATTGCAATTCACCCGACACTTTTAAACGTGATGGCGGCTCGGGTCTGCGCCAATTCGCCGGCCGACGCCGAACAGCAAGGTCGTAAACCCTGGCCGCATCCGGATGATCCGCGTAGGCCGCCATCCAATCTTTGAGCTTTTTGTATTTAGAGCGATACGCAGTCGGATGCATATAGCGCTGATGGCGCACATGTCCCATCAAGATATCGCGTTCAAGTTTGGCGATCAGCTTGTCGGCTTTGGCCCAAGCGCCGTCCTCTTGTAGCCGGAAAATTTCTTGGTAACGCTGGACGTCATCGTCTGAGAGCACCTTGGGCACACGCGCCGATTCTTGCGTCAGCGCCCGGATCGGCGCAGCAGCATCAGCATGTGCCCATGACAGCGGCACGGCACCTGCCGACGTCGCCAGCAAAGCCCCAACCAGAATCTTTGAAGCGGCGCCGACGATCAAACGCCGCAGCCGTACATTCATATATGTTATCGTCAAAAGACGAACCCCTCTTGATCCAAGTAGTGTCTATACCCGTTTCCGTGAATCGTCGCAAGAATCAGAGGGTTTTTATAAAATCCGTAGCAATGGGTCAGAATTTCTCCACGAACGGTCTGAGCTCCATTTCCCACGTCCAAGCCGAGCGCGGTTGATTGTGCAGGTGGAAGTACGACTCCGCGATATGGTCCGGATGCAAGCGGTTCGGGTTGGCGGGATCGTCGCTGTCGCCGATGCCGCCATCGATGATAAAGTGGCCGACATGGATACCTTTAGGCGCCAGTTCACGCGCCATGCTTTGCGCCAACCCGCGCAACCCGAACTTACCCATCGCGAACACCGACGAATTGACGTAGCCCTTGACGCTGGCAGATGCCCCTGTGAACAGGATCGAGCCCGTACCCCGTGGCAGCATGGCTTTCGCCGCCGCTTGGCCGACCAAGAAACCGCCATAGGCCGTGATCGTAATCGCCTGCAATACGGCGTCGGGATCAAGCTCTTCAATCGAGCCGCGCACGCGGGCGGAGGGGTTATAGATCACCATTTCAGGGGTGCTGCCGAATCCCTCGGCCCAGTCGAACAATGCCGTCACTTGGGTCGGATTGCTCACATCGCAAATTTGCGCGGCTCCGCCAACCTCGTCCAACAACGGTTTGAGCTTGTCGATATTCCGCGCAGCCAGCAACGGCATGAGACCTTCGGCCTTGGCTTTCCGCGCCAAAGACGCGCTCAAACCTGCCCCGGCGCCAACAATCAGTGCAGTCGGTGTCTCGGTCATTTGAAAATTCCTCATCATGCAAATGTCTTTTGGCGTCGATTGTCTTGCCCCATGGTGACCGATAATCGCACAATCGCACAATCACGAAGACGCGACGCCATCCCGGAGAATTTGCGTGCCCACCGATATTCCGCCCTATGCGCTCGCCCTGACCGCTGCGTTCATGTTTGCATTCGGCGGACAGCTGCAACACATCGGCCTGCAGACCTTGGGCGCGCGGTCGGGCACGATGCTGTCCATCGGCACCAATTGCTTGGTGTATTGGCTGGTCGCCCCCTGGGTGTTGGTGCCGGAATATTTCCTCGAAATCACGGTGCTGATCTTTGTCTTGGTTGGTCTGGTGCGCCCAGCGTTGTCGGCCAATCTTTCGGTCGCCGCGATCCGACACGTGGGGCCGACGCTGACCACCGCACTCAGTGCCACGTCGCCCCTGTTCGGGGCCGGGTTTGGCATTTTGCTGTTGGGCGAAATGCTGACGTGGCAGATCACGCTCGGCACGTTCGGCATCATGTTGGCAATCTTTGCGCTGACACGTCGCAACAAGAAAATACCCAGCACATGGCCGCTGTGGGCGCTTGGCTTACCGATTGCTGCGGCGATGATTCGCTCGGGCGCACACGCGATGACGAAGATCGGCATGGAAACGATCCCCGATCCCTATTTCGCAGGCCTCGTCGGCTCAACCGTGTCGTTTGCGGTGACAGGCGGCTTATGGCTGGCGACCCGCAAGACCTCGCCGATTGATCCAAAATCACCGGGTCCCTACTGGTTTTTAGTCGCCGGATTCTTTTTCGGCATCGCCGTACTGGCCTTGAACATGGCGCTGCTGCAGGGCGACATCATCACCGTGATCCCGATTGTCGCCGCCTCGCCGATTTTCTCACTGTTGCTGAGCATCTTCATTTTTCGCCGCGAGACGCTAAGCCCACAGCTGTTTGTGGCGATTGCGTTGGTGGTGCCGTCGGTGGTGCTGATTGCGCTGAGCGAATGATTTTACAAATTTCCCTGCGACCACATTGATCGCACGAACGTATATGCCACCGGGCATGTAACGCAGGACATTACGTCCGGTCACGTGGCGTGAGAGTCTCGAGAGCGCCTATCGGAGGTTAGATTGCTTCGCCCCGACACCAGCCTATAGGGGTGAGTATCTCACCATCCCATTCTTCAAGATCAACGCCGCATTCCTTGAACATATCGCGGGACCTGGGATGGGAGTCACGAGCGTCGTCGGCCCATTTTTTATGGATCACGACTTTGGAAATACCCGCCTGCACAATCGCCCGCGCACAGGCTTCGCATGGTGTACGTTGGGTATACATAATGCACCCCCGCAGCGATACGCCGATGCGCACCGCATTAAAGATCGCATTACGCTCGGCATGCTCAAACCAGTAATCCTTTTCCGGCTTAGCTTGGCGCTCTTCCAGGTCGTCATCCAAACCACGCGGAAAACCATTGTAGCCAGTCGAACGGATTTCGTTGTCCGGTCCGATTACCACGGAACCGATTTTGGTCCGTGTGTCCTTAGAACCTAACGCAACAACGTACGCCGTCGTCATGTGGATCGCCTTGCGGTCGGCAGCTTTCATGCGTTTGTCTCCGCGAGTTTGCGTCTGATCATCCGGAGATCTTGCCAAGCGTCCCGCTTTGCGAGCGGCGTTTTGACAAGATAGTCCGGGCTGTACAATGCTGTCGCAGCAATCGGATGCGATAATTTCGGTGTCTGAAATTCAAACCATTTACCGCGCAGGCGCCCGATCCCCTGGGTGGCACCCAAAAGCGAATGCGCGGCAGGTGCGCCGACGCAAATCAAAATGGCGGGGTCGACGATTTCAATCAGTCGCTCAATAAACGGGCGACAGACCGTCACTTCTTGCGGCGTTGGCGTTCGATTGCCCGGTGGTCGCCAAAACACCGTGTTCGCATACAGAACGTCGGTGCGACCAAGCCCGATACTTTGCAACATCGCATCCAAGAATTGCCCGCCGGCACCCACAAACGGGCGACCTTGGCGATCTTCGTCG
>JAFMCK010000245.1 GCA_017857825.1 Rhodospirillales bacterium | reverse complement strand
GGTTTACGCACCATACAAAAGCCGAGCCCGAGTTTTGCCGCCAACGGCGCCGCGACCAAGAAGCCTCGGGATTCAATCCCGGCAAGCATATCGGGTTGATGTTTGGAGACGATCCGCGCCAAGCGACCCAGTGCGACCTGCCATGCGTCCGGGTGCGCCAACATCGTCGAAATGTCGTAAAACAGAATGCCCGGTTTGGGGAAGTCCGGGACGGCGCGGATATGCTCTTTAAGGTCCATGGGTCGCTCCAAATGAAAAGGTAACGGCATCCTAGCACGGTGTCTCCGGCGCGCAATTTTTGTTCCTGCTATGAAACGGCTTTTGACCGATTTGGATAGCTGGTGTTGCATGCCCTCAGGATTCGTGGTTCGCTTTTGTCAGGGATGCCCGGTCTGTAAAATTCGATTGGGTGGGAGAAGAGATAATGCCGGATTCGACTCACGTCTTTCACCGGGCGCCGACATCCACGTTACCTTGCGCGGTCAAGGGCGACGGCATCTATATCGTCGACAGTGATGGCAAGCGGTACCTCGATGGTTCCGGTGGGGCGGCGGTGTCCTGTCTTGGGCATTCCGACCCGGACGTCATTCAGGCCATCAAAGATCAGGTCGACAGCATTGCGTTTGCCCATTCGGGCTTTTTCACGTCGGCCCCCGCCGAAGACCTCGCCGATTATTTGATTGAACGGGCACCAGCGGGCATGCGGGCAGCGTATTTCGTATCCGGCGGCTCAGAAGCTGTTGAGGCAGCGCTGAAGATGGCGCGCCAATATCACCTTGAGCGCGGCGAGGGCACGCGGTCCCGTTTTATCGCCCGGCGTCAGAGCTACCACGGCAATACGTTGGGCGCGCTGGCGGTCGGCGGCAACGTGTGGCGGCGTGAGCCTTATGCACCGATCTTGATCGAAGCCTCGCACATATCACCGTGCTATGCGTATCGCGACATGCAGGACGGCGAGAGCGAGCAGGAATATGGTCTGCGCGTTGCCAACGAACTGGATACGGAAATCCGTCGCTTAGGCGCGGAAAACGTTTGTGCGTTTATCGCTGAGACTGTTGGTGGCGCGACCGCTGGTGTGATCCCGCCAGTCGAAGGCTATTTCAAGCGTATTCGCGAGATTTGCGACGAGCATGGCGTCATCATGATCTTGGATGAAGTGATGTGCGGGATGGGCCGCACAGGCACGCTGTTCGCCTGCGAACAAGATGGCGTGGTACCGGACATCGTCTGTATCGCCAAGGGCCTCGGCGCCGGCTATCAGCCGATCGGGGCGACCTTGGTGACGGAACACGTTTACGAGACTTTCGTGCGGGGTTCGGGCGGGTTCCAGCACGGGCACACATATATGGGCCATCCGACGGCCTGTGCAGCGGCGCTCGCCGTGCAACGCAAGATCGAAAAGCTCGATCTCATGGCCGCGGTGCAACGGCAAGGCCTTGCCTTGGTCGATAAACTGCATGCGCGTTTCGGCAACCATGCCAACGTGGGCGACATTCGCGGTCGCGGCCTATTCCAAGGGCTTGAATTCGTTGCCGACCGGACCTCAAAGACCCCTTTTGATCCAGGCCTTAAATTGCACGCACGCATTAAAAAGCATGCCTTCGCGGACGGCTTGATTTGCTATCCGGGTGGCGCGACCGCTGACGGAAAGCGCGGGGATCACGTATTGTTGGCACCGCCGTTCATCATTACAGATACGCAGTTGGACGAGTTGGTGGCCAAATTGGCGGGCGCTGTGGAAAAGTCGTTAACGGAGATCGGAGCCGCATAATCATCTGATTGCAGAGGTTTTAGCGCTTTTTGCGCGAGAATTTTGCGTTGGGTTGCGCCTTTGGGGCTTCATGTTAGAGTCATAAAAAATAAGATCGGATTGGATCCGAATGAGAACAGGGAGTCTGAGGGGCAGTAAAAATAACGGCGCAAGCCGCCGGTGTGGCGTGTCTACGCCTGATGCCCCCAAAATTGTTGAACAGATTTTCACGCTCGCGTGTGTGCATTTAGGTGTGCCGCGAGCGGCGAAATCATCGGGCGTTATGTCCGGTGGCATTGCGCCTTTATGGCGTACTGCAGCACAAGCAGCTTTTTGCCTGGGCAGAGTCGGTAAAACGACTCGTTCCGCAAAAAAACTGCTGTAGTGGGTTTGGAACCTTATAACTAGAAACGAAGTCTCCAAGGAGGAGTCACTTGTGTATCTTGAAAAAACGCTGGTGGTCGCAGCTGCCATTGCCGCCGTTTCGTTGACGGCGGGCACGTCGCAAGCGGCACAGAAATTCATCTCGATCGGCACCGGTGGTGTCACGGGTGTGTATTACCCGACCGGTGGCGCGATTTGCCGTTTGGTCAACAAAAGCCGTAAAGAGCACGGCATTCGTTGCTAGGTCGAGTCCACGGGCGGTTCGGTTTACAACATCAACACCATTCGCGCTGGCGAACTCGACATGGGCGTCGCGCAGTCGGATTGGCAATACCACGCCTACAACGGCACCTCGAAGTTCGCAGACCAGGGCCCGTTCAAAGAACTGCGCGCCGTGTTCTCCGTACACGCTGAGCCTGTGACGATCGTTGCGCGTAAAGACGCCAACATCAAAAACGTCATGGATCTTAAAGGTAAGCGCGTAAACATCGGTAACCCTGGTTCGGGTACCCGTGCATCTTACGAAGTGATGGCCGATGCGCTCGGTTTCACCGACGATACGCTGGCCCTGGCGACTGAGTTTAAGTCGTCCGAGCAGTCGCAGGCACTCTGCGATAACAAGATCGATGCGTTCTTCTTCTTGGTTGGTCACCCATCGGGTTCGATCAAAGAAGCGACCACGTCTTGCGAAGCCAACATGGTTGCCGTTGATGGTCCTGCCATCGATAAACTGGTCGCCGACAACTCGTTCTATCGTAAAGCGACGATCCCCGGTGGTATGTACACCGGTACCGATGCCGACACCCCGACGTATGGTGTGGGCGCAACGTTCGTAAGCTCGACGAAGACGCCTGCCGACACAATTTATTATGTCGTGCGCGCGGTGTTCGAGAACTTCGACACCTTCACCAAGCTGCACCCGGCATTTGCCAACCTCAAGAAAGAGGAAATGATCAAGGACGCGCTTTCCGCGCCGCTCCATGATGGTGCTGTGAAGTACTACAAAGAAGCTGGCTTGATGAAGTGATCTTGCTTGTCGGGGGCGGGCTTTGCCTGCCCCCGATATCTTTTAGGTAATTTTTAAAAAACCAACGCCGACATTAAAGTCGGCAGACAAAAAGGCGATTATCGCCGCAATTCGGGGAGCTCAATCTGTCGGTCCGCAAGGGGGTCGTCCGGTTGAAGTCATGTGAGGGATAAAAAATGGCTGATCAAAACAATTCGATGACCCCGGGTGATCCGGGCGCGAAAGTCGACAAGATCGATCTTGATGAATTGGTGGCGTCGTCGGATACCGGGGGACGTACACCGGTCGGTGGGGTCGGCAAATTCCTGGCTATCGTCGCTGTCAGCTGGTCTTTATATCAGTTGTGGATCGCTTCGCCGCTGCCGTACATGGTCGCGGATTTCATTCCGATCCCGAGTAACTCTCACACCCGCCCGACACACTTGGCGTTCGCTATTTTCTTAGCTTTCATGGCGTATCCGGCGATGAAATCGTCGCCCAAAGATCGCGTGCCAATTTCCGATTGGATTCTCGCGTTGGTCGGCACCGCGTGCGTTTCTTATTCGGCCGTTTTTTCAGATCAATTGGCGGACCGTCCGGGCTTGCCGACGACGGCTGATTTGACGGTTTCCGTTCTCGGCTTGATCTGTCTGTTGGAAGCGACCCGGCGGGCCTTGGGGCCGCCGTTGATGATCGTCGCCTTGATCTTCGGCAGTTACATCTTCTTTGGTGAATACGCGCCGGACATCATCTCCTGGCAGGGTGCGTCACTAAACAAAGGCATGTCGCACCTGTGGATCACGCAAGAAGGCGTGTTCGGTATCGCTTTGGGCGTGTCGACGGCGTTCGTGTTCTTGTTCGTGTTGTTTGGTGCGCTGCTCGATAAAGCCGGTGCCGGTAACTACTTCATCAAGGTTGCGTTTGCAGCGCTGGGTCACTTGCGCGGTGGTCCGGCGAAAGCTGCCGTTTTGGCATCTGCGATGACCGGTCTGATTTCCGGCTCGTCGATTGCCAACGTGGTGACGACCGGCACGTTTACGATTCCGCTGATGAAGCGCGTCGGCTTTAGCGCTGAAAAAGCCGGTGCGGTCGAAGTTGCGTCCTCTGTGAACGGACAGATCATGCCGCCTGTGATGGGTGCAGCTGCGTTCTTGATGGTCGAGTACGTCGGTATTTCGTATCAGGAAGTCGTGAAGCACGCCTTCTTGCCGGCGGTTATTTCGTACATCGCATTGTTCTATTTGGTCGACCTTGAAGCCGCCAAGAACAACATGAAGGGTCTGCCGAAATCCGGTCCGCTCCGGAGCCTGATGCAAAAGGTCAACGGCTTTTTGATCGGTATCGTTGTGATTGCCGCTCTGTCTGCGATCACGTATTTCGGTGTCGGCTGGACAAAAGAGATAGTGTCCCATCCCGTGGTGTATGAGGCGGCCTAACGCCTGTCTCCGACGGT
>JAFMCK010000022.1 GCA_017857825.1 Rhodospirillales bacterium | reverse complement strand
AACGCGGCATCAACATCGCTTCGACCCGCATCACCGGCACCGCGCGCCATGGCACTTGGCCGAACAACGCCAGGGCAATCCGCGTGAACACATTGGCTTTCGCCGCCCCACCGTGCGCCAAAATCGCATCACGCGCGCGGCGCATGTGCGGCGCATCCGGATCATCACCGGCCAGTTTCAGCGCGTAATACGCCTTCACCGAGGCACTGATGTTAAAATCCCCATCGTGGTATAGCGGCCAACCGCCGTGTTGGTCTTCTTGGATACGTCGCAAGTAAACGGCTAGCTTGCGCTCGACATCCGGGTTCGGCTCCCCCAGATAATGATTGAGCATGATGTATTCGGCAGGGATCGTGGCGTCGGCTTCAAGCTCAAACGCCCAGTGGCCATCTTCTTTCTGCTCGCCCAGCATCCAGTCGCGGCAATGGCGCACGGCCGCCTCGGCACGCTGAAGGGTTTCAGCTTGCTCTGGCTTCGGTTGGGCACCAGCGTTGGACACGTCCAAAGGATCCTTCAATGAAATAGCACCGATTGGTGCTGATCGTCGTGCCGTATCATGCTTGCGACACGGATAAACGTACAGTGTTGTGACAAAATTTTGTCACGCCTTCAAGACCGAGTCGGCAGCCCTATGACCAGACCGCAACGCACCCTCAATTGTGGCCGGTAGGCCGGTATCGGTCCAGTCCCCACAAAGCCGTAGATTACGAAACTGCGTTTGCATCGGTGCGCGGCGGCGCACCATCGCTGGAGTTTGCGCGATGGTGGCACGCTTTTCTTTGATGATCCGCGCCGCCGGCAGGGCATCAGCGGATGCGCCCAAAAGCGGCGCGATCTCGGTCCAAATCTGTTTGATGAGGTCGTCCGCAGACGACATAGAAGCTTCCGCCGCCGCCGAAACCGTGACCGACGCGATGTCGCCCCGCACAAACAGCCACTCTGCCAAGCCGCCCGGCAGACCCGTAATCGGCGCCATATCGGTGGGCACAGATGTCTTAAAATGGGCGTTTACGATGGGCCGAAAGTCATCCGGCACGATGAGGTCGTCGATGAGGTCGGCTGCAACATTGGGCGGCACCGCTGAAATTACCTGATCGGCGTCACCTAGCGCGATAGTTTCACCGTCCATTTCAAGGTGCGTTACGCGACCTTCGTTACGGACAAGCCCACGAACACGCGCACCCAAGCGTACGTCTGCGTCCTTGGATGCAAGGTAATCAAGCGCTGGGTTTACAAACGCATCGCCAAGCCCTTGCCGACAGAGCACCGGGCGGCACGCCATGCCACCGTTTGCCAAGGTTTCGCGGATCACCGGGGCAAGCAGGCTGGCCGCCGCTTCTTCCGGTGCCGTGTTTAGCACTGCAACCGAAAATGGTTTCCAGAAACGTTCATAAAGCAGGCCCGTGCCGCCCAAAACATCGGCTACGGTCGCCTGTGCCCCCGCCGACAATAAAGCGCGGCTTTGCAGATAGTCGATGATGTGCGTACCCGGCACGCGTCGGCGTTTTGACAAAATCCACCACGGCAAACGGCTGCGGCCCAGATCAACACGCCAAGATTCCCCACGCGATATATCAACGAACGGATACACGGCATCTCGAATGTCGATCCGGGCCATAGCGTCAATGCGTCCCAGATAATGCATCGCGTCCGTATTACCGCTGAGCACCAAATGGTTGCCGTTGTCGATCTCGGTATCCAGCGTGGTGTCGAAAAATGTACGGCAGCGACCGCCCGCATTGCGGGCGGCTTCTAAGACGGTAACGGCGTGCCCGACCTCAGCCAACCGGGTCGCAGCACCTAAGCCCGCCAAGCCTGCACCAAGCACATACACCCGGCCTGAAGCGCTATCGCGACTCACCCGAACAGCCCGTAACGCAAGGCAATCGCGACCTTTTCCAGCTTCGATGGGCCGACGTCACGGCTCATGTCGTGCCAGCCGCGCTTTTGCAGATTGATCAAAATGCGGCGATAGACCTGCATCATCATCACGGCTGGACGCACTGCTTTGGGGTCAGCAGTGGCGATGATGGCATCGGCCTCGGCAAAGTACTTTTCAGCCCGCGCCGCCAAATCCTCGCACAATGCAGGCAAGCCGGGTGCCGTCAAAATATCTTCGATCCCAGTGCCCCCGGCGCCTGCGTCGATCAGCCTATCGGCGGGTAAGTAAACCCGGTTGCGGCCTGCGTCTTCTGGGATATCACGCAGGATATTCGTCAGTTGCAACGCGTGCCCCATAGCCCCTGCAAGCCGCACGCCCTGGTCTTCGCCAAGCCCAAAAACACGCACGCACAAACGGCCCACGGCACAGGCGACGCGGTCGCAATACAAATGCAACTCGTCCATATCGGCGATGCGCACACGGTTGTGGGCATCCATTTCCATCCCGTCGATCACGGCGATAAAATCGTCTTGGCGCAGGCCGAAGCTCGCGACCGGTTCTTTCAACGCTTGGGCAATAGGATGATGGCCAGCGCCGCCGAACAGCAACCCGATTTCAACCCGCCACGCATCCAACAAGGCGACTTTTTGATCAATCGGCAGATCACCATCGGCGATATCATCGACGTCACGGCAGAACGCATATACTGCAAAAACCCCACGCCGCCGCAGGGGCGGCAATCGACGCATACCCCAAAAGAACGAGGTGCCGGCACGGCGCACCATCGCCTCGACATAAGCGTCGGGTGGGTTCGCCGGCAGATCCGGCGCAATCGGCAGGGGTTCGATATGGTTCATGGCTTGCATGGATACACTACCGCTGGTCGGGCGTCATCATCCGGATGTCACCGCTCATGGCGCGTAGGTCCGTCCTTTCCACGCATTGCCGATGCCAAAATAATGGCGGCGCGCAGAATCCAAGGTCATCACCCCATATAAGAGTCCCGCAATCGGCAACGTCAGCGCCCAAAATGCCGATAAACGATAGAGCTCAAGTGTCGGCAGAAACGTCCACGCCATCACCGCCCAAGCGCTGAGTCCAAGTACCAACACCGGCATATCCCCGGACAGCGCGCCAACAAGCACTGCCAGCATCGGCACGCCATACAGCAAAACCATCCCGATCAGCGTCCCCGCCAAAAGTGCCGCGCTAAACCGCAGCTGCACGAATGCCGTGCGCGCAACCATCTGCCAAATCGCGGCTAAATCCTGATAGCCGCGCAGGCTTTCTGTTCGCGTCGCGAGCCCCAACCAAATCGGACGATGAGGTTTGATCAACTGTGCCAGCGGGCAATCGTCGATCACTCGGTCTTTAATCCGCGCGATCCCGCCCGCCGCTTCCAGGGTTGCGCGGCGCACCAGCATGCAGCCACCGGCCGCCGCCGCGATCTTGGCGGTCCGGTCGTTGACCTTCGGGAACGGGTACAGCTTTTGAAAAAAGTACACAAACGCCGGGATCAGCAACCGCGCCCATATACTCTGACAGCTCAACTTCACCATCAACGAGACCAGCCCAAGACCTTCAGCCTCTGCCTTCGCAACCAAGTCCGTCACATTGTTTTGGTCGTGGCGGATGTCGGCGTCGGTCAGCAAAAGATATGCAGGTTTGCCCGCAGCCGCGATCCCCTGGTGTACCGCCCACATTTTGCCGACCCAACCGGGTGCCAGGGGCTCACCGTCGATCACCTGCACGCGCGCAGCATCCGCATGGTCAGTTACCGCAGCAAGCACCGCGTCTTTGGTCCCGTCGGTGCTGTTGTCGTCAACGACGATAATCTGCAGGTGACCTGGATAATCCTGCGTCAACAGCGAATACACGGTCTCTGCAATGCTTTCAGCCTCGTTTCGGGCTGGAATAACGGCGACAACATCCGGCGCATCTTCTAAATTAACTTTATATTGATTAAGTCGCTGATCAGAATGCCAAAAATGACCATGAAATAGGCATAAATACAGCCAAATCAACAACGAAAGTGCGGCCAAGAACATCAGCATCATTGTTCCTCAACTGGTGTTAACTGAAAAAGCCAAAAAATGCACCACGCGCAATACACTGCGCATAAGTCGACTTCGACAGTTGCACCCGCCCTGCCACCGGGTCTTCGCGGGCCAGCTTTTCGATCAGCGCGTCAGCAATGTTACAGATCGCTGCGGATTCCATGGCAAGCCGTCGGCTTTTCACCCGCCCCGGCAAATGGCGGGCCTCGCGCATCAAAGCGCGGGTTTCAACCAGGCAACGATCTAGAACGCGGCGCAACGCAGGGTCTGCACTGTCGGCGTTCAGCATCTCGACCGTGGCCCCTTCAGCCTGCATCCAATCCATCGGCAGATAGACCCGGTCGAGCGTCAACAAATCGTCTTTGCAGTCCTGCAGATGATTGATCACTTGTAACGCGTTGCAGAGCGCATCCGACGCGCCGTAACCATCGTCCGCCCCGCCCGTCAGGTCGACCAAATAGCGCCCCACCGGGGCCGCCGAGCGAATGCAGTAATGCATCAAGTCGTCCCAATCGTCGTAGCGGTTCTTTACCGCGTCCTGTTTGAAGGCATCGATCAAATCAAGGCAATGCTGCAACGGCACATTGGATGCGAGCAGGCTTTCCCGCATGCGCACCGCGGTCGCGAACGCCGCAACATCAATCTCTTCGCCACGAATAGCGGCTGCGCATCCCTCCAGCCGGCTTATTTTCTCGTCGGCCGCGAGGTCGGGACTATCGGCAATATCATCGATGGCGCGGGCGTATTGATAAAATATGGCGACGTGCGGACGCGCTTTCGGCGGCAACAGGAACGAGCCGACGGGGAAATTTTCATAGGCGGCATCTTTGCCGGATGGTGCCTCGACGTCGCCCTGGGCTGAGCTGCGGGTGCCGCTCACAACGCGCCTGTCACGATTTTGTGGCTGCCTCTTGCGTGCCCGCAGCGCGGTCGGCGCGGGCTTTTTCAAGACGGGTTTCGAGATTGTGCATCAATGCTTCCAAATCATTATCATTGGCCCGAAGGAACGATGAAAACTCGGCGCGTTGCGTTTGCGCCATGCTCAGACCTGCGACCATGATATCGATTATTCTGAACGAGTCATCCGTCATGCGGACTCGCCAGTCGATACGTAACGGCACATCGGCACCAGCCCGCAGTAATTCGGTCTCTACCATCGCTTGGTCGTCACTGATGATCTTGGTGTTTGCGACCTTCAGCTGCTCGCCTGAATATCCTTGAAAGCGATGCGCGTAAGTCGCGACCATTAAATCCTCAAACAATCCCAAATATCGCTCCCGCTGGGTCTCTTCGGCACGGTTCCAAGAACGACCACCCAACACCCAACGCGCAATGCTTTTAAATGCGAAATATTTTCGGGTGATCTCACGAAACCGGGCTTCCTGCTCGGTCATCGGTAATGCCGGATCGGTCAGCTGTGCGATCGCCATTTCCGTGAGATTTTCGATGAACGCTCTCGATTCTTTTGCGAGGTCGTCTTGGTCGGCATGCACCATCGGCGCCCATGCCAAAACAACAACTGCCACAGCACCGCACGCGGCTCTGAAAAGACCCACCATAAACACCCCTCCGTCCTGGACGCTTATTTTAGCCCAATATTGAATCAACTCATAGCCTGCAGAACAAAAAAAGTGACCGGCGCTATCCCTATTTTTCATTCCGGGCACGGCAGCGTAGTATGTCGAAAATCATGCTTTAGGGGAGAAAACAGATGGTTTGCTGTCACCACTACCAACTGATAGCCGGCTGCGATGAGGCGTTCCGCATTGATGCGCAGTCTATGGTGTTTGGTCCCGGCTGCCTAAGCGAAGCCGGCGCACACGCGAAATCCTTGGGCATGACCCGGGTCGCGCTATTTACGGACAAAGGCATCACCGCATCCGATCACGTCGCCAAAGTCAAAGCGTCGTTGGAAGACGCGAAGATCACGGTCGCGATATATGACGACGTTGCGGTCGAACCCACAGACGAAAGCTTTAAAGCCGGCGCGAAGTTCGCGCAGGATGGCAAGTTCGATGGTTTTGTCTCGGTCGGTGGCGGCTCGGTGATGGATACCTGCAAGGCGGCCAACCTGTACGCATCCTATCCGGCGGACTTTCTGACCTACGTCAACGCGCCTGTGGGTGACGGGCAACCTGTCCCTGGCCCGTTGAAACCCCACATCGCATGTCCGACGACATCGGGCACCGGCTCGGAAGCAACCGGGATTGCGATCTTTGATCTATTGTCGATGAAGGCAAAGACCGGAATCGCATCGCAACACCTGCGCCCATCACTGGGCCTCGTCGACCCATTAGTAACGCACACACTGCCGAAAAATGTAATCGCCGCGACTGCATTTGATGTGTTGTCACATGCCTTAGAAAGCCTGACATCGCGCCCGTTCACATCGCGCACCAAACCGGATAACCCTGCCGCCCGCCCTTATTCCCAAGGCGGCAACCCGTGGAGTGACATGATCGCCAAAGAGGCGCTCCGCCTGGTCGGCGAGCACATGGTTCCCGCTGTCACCGATACCGATAACCTGGAAGCACGCGAATATTTAATGTGGGCGTCATCGTTGGCCGGTGTCGCCTTCGGCCAGGCCGGCTGCCACCTACCGCACGGCATGTCATACGCCGTCTCAGGCCTGGTGCGCGACTTCAGGCCCGAGGGCTATCCCCAGCATCAGCCCATCGTGCCGCACGGCATGTCGGTGATCTTGAATGCACCCAGCGTCTTTCGCATGACCGGACCGCACGCGCCGGAACGTCACTTGGCCGCCTACGCGTGTCTCGGCGGCACGCATGATGCCGGCCCATCCGAGGCCGGTGACGCCGTCGCAGAACAGTTGATAATGATGATGAAAGCGACCGGCATACCGAACGGCCTGACCGGTGTCGGCTATGGCATGGATGATCTGGACGCCCTCGCCGACGGTGCGCTCCCGCAAAAACGCGTCATCGACATGGCCCCGTTCAAAGTCGAACGCGAACATTTGCGCGCCATGTTCGAAGGCGCATTAACGTACTGGTGAGTTGAACGTCCGCCATCCGTTGAGACGGCCCTGCGGGCCTCCGCAGGATAAAGGATCAACCAACTGCGCGGGCACGGAGTTCATCCAACAGTGCATCTGGAATATCGACGCCCATCTCAGCCGAGGTCGCTCGGATGTCGAAGCGACGTTGGCCGGGTAAGCGTGTACCGTCTTGATCCAAGATGGCATCGCTCAGCAACGACAAACGGTCGGCGAAATGACCGTCGGAAAAGCCTTCGGGGTCAATGACGATAAAAAACTGGCCGATGTGCGGCGGGCCACCTTTATCATCAAAGAACGATGAGGCTTCAAATCCATGATTGGATCCGGTCAGGCTCGCCGCGAGAATTTCCACCATCATCACTAAAGCGGCGCCTTTGGCGTCGCCCATCGGTAATAGTGAGCCGCCCATCGCGGCCTTCGCGTCTATGGTCGGCGCGCCGTTTGCATCGACCGCCCAGCCTTCGGGAATCTGTTCGCCTTTGTCGGCGGCGAGTTTGATTTTGCCGCGCGCGACCTTGGACGTCGAAAAATCCGCCACAATCGGCGCTGCGTCTACGCGAGGACATGCAAAAGCAACCGGATTGGTGCCGTAAATCGCGCGGCTACCGCCCCATGGTGCAATACCCGCCGGCGAATTGCTGAAGCCCAACGCCAGATAACCCAGCTCAGCAAAAGTTTCAACGTGATGCCCGGCAACACCAGCATGATGGGAGTTGCCGATTGCCATGCCGACGATGCCGGTAGTTTTAATGGCGTCCAACACGGCTTTCGTGCCCGCTTCGATCGCCGGATACGCAAAGCCGGAACGCGCATCAACGCGGACGGATGCGGTCTTTGGCAGACTAACATCCGGGGTCGCAAAGCCATCGACCTTGCCCGCTTTGGCTTGATCGGCATAGGCGGGCAACCGCGATACGCCATGCGACGGAATGCCGTCCGCATCGGCCTTTACCAGTGCGCGCGCGACAGCCGCGGCATTCTCGTGTGATGTTTTCGAGGCCACAAGAACCTCAACGGCAAGCTCGTGCAGATCGGAAAGGTGCGTCATCGACATCGTTTAAGCGTTATCCTTCAAGCAGGTTGCGACCGCATCCGCGATCATCGTGCAGACGCGATGGTCAGCTTCGATGGTCCGGGCACCGACGTGTGGCGTCAGCAAAAGATTCGGCACGTCTTTAAATATATTGTCGGCGGTTAGCGGCTCAATATCGAACGAATCCAGAAACGCACCGGCGAGCTTTTTCGCACGCAATGCGTCGACAAGATCGACCTCGTTGACGATCCCCCCGCGCGCCAAGTTGAGCAGTACGGCGTCCGATTTCATCATGTTCAAGCGTTCGGCATCGAACATATCGCGGGTCTCGTCATTTAGCGGAACGTGAATAGAAATGGCGTCACTTCGGATAATCAGAGATTCAAGACTATCGGTGCCGGACACTCGGTGCTTGTCCCACAGCGGCGAGCGCTCGTCGATATACGGGTCCCACGCCAAGACCTCCATACCGAGGCCGTTTGCACGCCAGGCCAGTGCACGACCGATGGCCCCAAAGCCGACGATACCCAGCTTCTTACCCATCACTTCGCGGCCCATCATCTGCATGCGCGGCCAACCGCCGTTGATGACGTTTTCAGTTTCGTGATAGGCGTTGCGCAGCAATACGAAAAGCCCGCCGACGGCAAGCTCGGCGACGGAGTCCGAATTTGCGCCGGTCGCGGGAAACACCGCGATATCGCGAGCCGTACAGACATCGGTATCGATATTGTCTAAGCCGACACCGAGACGGCCGACGCACTTTAATTGGTCTGCTGCCTCAAGCACGGCGCCGCGAACTTGGGTTTGGTTGCGCACGATCAGCCCCGGCACGCCGACCATCAGGCCCGCCAATTCCTCGGGTTTTTGCCACAAGTCTTGATCGTAATGGATATCGAATCCCTTTAGGCCTTCGAGTCCGGCGGGATCAATATATTCACTGATGATAATGTCGGTCATACGCTCGCTTTCAAAAACACAAACCCGCCACCTCGGCAACGCCGAGGCAGCGGGCTCGGTGCTTTAAGCTTTAAGCGCTTCGATACAGCTTGGTCAACACGAACTGGCGATGACCTAATGCTTCGGCAGCCGTCTGGCGGCCGTTGCAGGTGCGCATCGTGATGTCGATTAGGCCGTCACCCGCTTGGTCGAAGTTCATCTCGCGGCGCAGAATACCCGAGCAGTCAAAGTCGATGTGCTCGCGCATGGTGCGCACGGTGCGCGGGTTGGCTGTCAGTTTGATCACAGGCTCAATCGGGTTACCGACGACGTTACCTTGACCCGTCGGGAACAAGTGAACGACAAAGCCGGCAGCCGCTTGCAAGGTCACGCACTCAGCAGCCGCCGAGGACGTATCCATGAAGTACAACCCTTTGCCCTTGGCGGGGTCTTCCGCTGGGCCAAGCACGTCAACGTAACGCGCCTTCTTGCCGATCTTTTCCATGTTACCAAAGGCTTTTTCTTCGATGGTGGTCAAGCCGCCCTCGATGTTGCCTTTGGTGGGCTGGCTGTCGGAAAGGTCAGACGTTTTATGCGGCTCGATCACTTCGTCCATGTAGGCCTGCCAGGTCTTCATGAACTTTTCGCCGGCCGCTTTGGTCTTACCGCGCGTTGCGCAGACCATCTCGGCACCGGTGATCTCGGAAGTTTCACCAAAGCATGTGGTGGCACCCCATGCATCCATTTTATCGATGAAGTTACCGACCGTCGGGTTTGAGGCCAGACCGGACGTGGTGTCGGACTCGCCACACTTTACGGAAACCCAAAGTTCGTCAACAGAGCACGTCTCGCGCTGCTTTTCCGACGCCCAATGGAGGAATTCCTTCGCTTGACGCGACGCGGCCCAGATCACTTTGTGATCGCCGTTCTGTTCAATCGAATAACCAGCAACAGGCTTGCCCGACTTGGCAATACCGTCAACGACACGTTGCGTCCAATCGGACTCGATACCGATCACGATCACAGCCGCGACGTTCGGGTTGCACCCGGTGCCGATCAGCGTGCGAAAGTGAAGTTCGAGGTCTTCACCAAACTGCAAGCGACCATACGGATGCGGGATCGCCATCGTGCCTTTGATGTTGTTGGCGACTGCTTCGCAGGCAGCGTTCGACAAGTCATCCAACGGCAACAGGATTACGTGGTTACGCACACCTACGCGACCGTTTTCACGGCGATAGCCCGTGAAGGTCGGCTTGCCGCGGCTGCGCACCGGCAGGTATTGCGGCTCTGGGATGTACAACGGCGCATTTTCGACCAGCTTGTGGACGACCGGGCTTTTCGGCGCCTTGCTCGCTGCCTTGGATGCGGTTTTCCTTGCGACTTTTTTGGTTTTTTTCGGTGCCATGATTACCACCTCTTCGTCTTGACGTTGTGGACATGGACATGACCGCCCTTGGCGATGTCGGCGATGGCTTTGCCAATATCATGGCCGTACTTAATGATGGTATCGCCCTTTTTGATATTGTTGAGCGCCACCTTGTGACCGAGCGGAATGCTGTCTTTGCTCTTGAGTTTAAGTGTGCTGTCTTTGGCCATCAACCAGCCTTCAAGGGTTTTTCCCTTACCGGCTTCTTCGACGACCACGACACCGACGGTATCTTCGACTTCGTGGACAAGAAAATCTGGTGCTTTGGGCACTGTTTCCTCCATGGGTTAAAATTACAATCCGAGGAGACTACAATTTCGCTTGCGGCTGTCAAGGCATTCCTATAACTCTTATATAAGAGTTGAGGAGGACGCTGTGTTAGACCCTTTCCGCGCGCCGCAACGACGCCCACTTTACGCTGAAGTTCGCGATGCCGTCGAAGCACGTATCAGCACCGGTGCGTGGGCCCCCGGCGACATGTTGCCAAGCGAACAAGCGTTGGGCATCGAGTTCGGCGTCAGCCAGGGCACCGTGCGCAAAGCGCTCGACGAGTTGACCGCAAGGAACCTCTTGGTGCGGCGCCAAGGCAAAGGGACGTTCGTTTCCGCACATACGCCTGAACGTGCGCTGTTTCACTTCTTTCATATTGCTGCGGATGACGGTACGCGGACACTGCCTGCGCTGAGCCGTGTGCTCAGTTGTCGCCGTCGCCGCGCCACCCCTGCTGAAGCAATCGCGCTCGCATTAGATAAGTCAGCCCGCGTAATCGAAATTCGCCGGGTCCGCGAAATGGACGGCACACCCGCGATTGCCGAGACCGTCTGCGTCGAGGCCGACCGCTTTGCCGATCTCGACAAACGTGCCATCGAAGAAGTACCCAACGAGCTTTATCAGATGTATGAAGAGCGCTACGGGATTACCGTGCACCGCGCCGTCGAACGGCTGCGCGCTATTGCCGCCGCGCCGGATGATGCGGAGGCACTCGACATAAAGCCCGGCACCCCACTGCTGGAAATTGAGCGCATCGCCGAAACCCTAAACGGTCGCCCGGTCGAGCGCCGCGTCAGCCGCTGCCTCACCGACGGTCGGCATTATATTGCGACAATTGTTTAACGGCAGCTATGCCGCAGACAGACCGTGACGTTTCGCCCAGATGGCTTGAACGTCATCGACGGCGTGTTGGTAGACGTTCGACATCGCTGTTGCCGACCTGGCCCATGCAGCGGGATCAATCTCGCCCGAAACCTCGAACGCATCGAAGCCGCACCTCAACATCGCCGCGTATTGATCCTGCAGTACGTTGCCGACGGCACGAATTTCGCCGTCAAATCCGTAGCGTTGTCGCAATAACTTAGCTGCCGAGTACGAACGACCATCGGTGTAGGCCGGGAACTCAAGCGCCAGCAAATCAAGATCATTCAACGCATCCAGCAATTGTGCCGGCGACTGACCGCTTTTCAGCAGTACGCCGACCGGTGCATTTCGTCCTCGCAAGGTTTCCGATTGCGACAGCCAATGTTCGAGCGAGACAATCGCGCTGCCCGTCGCCGGCACGTCGGCGTCGTCGTCAACGTGAACCCAGACATCCTCAATGAGATTGCCACCTTTAAGCAGCGGCATGTTTTTTCTCCTCGTACAGGGCTTCTTTAAACGGGACCTCGCCGACGCGGCGATAAGTGTCCAAGAAACGCTCACCCTCGTGACGAACGCTCAGATACAGCTCGACGGTTTTTTCCACAGCATCGACGATCTCTGCACTGGAAAACGCGGGCCCGACGATCTTGCCGATGCTGGCGTCTTCGGCGCCGCTGCCGCCAAGGGTCAGTTGGTAATACTCTTCGCCCTTTCGGTCGACGCCCAAAATACCGATATGGCCGGCATGATGATGGCCGCAGGCGTTGATGCAGCCGGAAATCTTCAGCTTCAACTCGCCGATATTAAACTGCCGCTTGAGGTCCCCGAAGCGACGCTGAATACGTTGTGCCACCGGGATCGAGCGGGTGTTTGCAAGCGCGCAGTAATCCAAGCCCGGGCACGCAATGATATCGCTGATTAGACCCTTGTTGGGGGTGCCCTGTTGGATGTCGTTAAGCGCATGCCACAGTGCATAGACGTCGCGCTTTCGCACATCCGCAAACACCAAGTTCTGTTCGTGCGTCACACGAATTTCGCCCATCGAGTATTTATCTGCGAGGTCGGCCAACGCTTCCATTTGCGCCGACGTCGCATCGCCCGGCGCGCCACCGATTGGCTTGAGTGAGATATTGGCAATCACGTACCCCGGGTTTTTATGGGTCGCCAGATTGGCCTTTGCCCATAGACCAAACAGCGGATCTTCGAAGCGTTTGATTTCAAAGCCGTGATCATGGGCAGGCAGATTTTCGTAGTGCGGGTCCGAGAAAAAGCTACGCACACGGGCCACTTCTTGTGCCGGCAGATCAACGTTTTCAGTCTTCGTATACGCCCATTCTTCGTCAATCATCTCGCGCAGTTTTTCGATGCCGGTTTCATGTACCTGAATTTTAATTCGCGCCTTGTATTTGTTATCGCGGCGTCCGAGCTGGTTGTAGACACGTAAGATCGCTTCTAAGTATGACAACAGGTGCGCTTGCGGTAAAAATTCCCGGACCGTGCGGCCGACCATCGGCGTACGGCCCAAGCCACCACCGACCAAGACTTCAAAACCGATGTCTCCGTCGTCGCCACGATTCAAGATCAAGCCGATGTCATGAAATTTGACGGCGGTACGGTCTTCGGGCGACCCGGTCACGGCGATCTTGAATTTGCGCGGCAGATAGGTGAATTCCGGATGCAATGATGACCATTGCCGGATCAGTTCCGCCCAGACACGGGAATCATCAATCTCTTCAGGATCAACACCCGCATACTGGTCCGCCGTCACGTTACGGATGCAGTTCCCCGACGTCTGGATCGCGTGCATTTCAACGCTCGCCAATTCCTCCAGAATGTCCGGTGTATCTTCGAGCCGCGGCCAATTGAATTGAATATTCTGCCGTGTCGTGAAGTGGCCGTACCCCCGATCATAGGTGCGTGCGATCTGGCCCAATTTGCGCATCTGAGTCGATGACAACAGGCCATACGGAATGGCGACCCGCAGCATGTACGCGTGAAGTTGCAGATATAGGCCGTTCATCAAACGGAGCGGCTTAAACTCGTCTTCAGTCAATTCACCGGACAGTCGGCGCCGCACTTGCTCGCGAAACTGATCGACACGTTCTTGGACAAAAGCATTGTCGAATTCGTCATAAAGATACATTGGTCAAATTCCGTTCATGAAGATCGCAGACACGTCGGTGCTGGGATCAAAATGTTTGGCCACCTGCTTGCGGGCAAAGGCCGGATGGATGGATGGGCCATAGGCCCGAATGCGCTCACGGTAACGCAGCGGATACACCACGCGGGCGCCCGTCTCAGGCGTCTGCACCTCAATATCAATGAGGTAGGCGCCGACCACTTCACGTGCGGCTTCGGCCTCACACAACAGATCTGCTAAATCATCTTCACGCTCGGCGATGCGGGCATCTTCGATGTCTTTCGACCATTCGCCGTCGTATCCCAAGAATACGACGAGCCCATCGGTCAGGCGATTGGCGGTGGCGATCTGTGCGGTCATAGCCGTCACTCCGTAATGTTTAGCCCGCGGACAGGCCATTTCTACGGCATAAATTGATGTTTTTATTTTAAAATGTCAATTTAATTTGTATAAATTATTTGTACTACAAAATAAATTCGTATTTATATGAATTTTAGGGGACTTTGCCTCGGATAATCTTCGTCGCAGCCGCGCGGGCCGGGATTTTACTGACATCCGGCAAAGCTGAGATTACCGGCACGATCTCGTCCAATCGTGCCAAAACATCGCCGGCGACGGCGGGGCGATCACGCCGGTGTTTACGCAGGCAGTCGTCGATTAAGTCCGCCAGCGCTTGAGGAATGCCAAACCGCCCGCCTCTGAGCGGCGCCCGCACATCGGTCGGCAAACGGCTACTCAACATGCGATACATCAACACACCGGCGGAATAAACGTCAGACCGGGAATCCACTTCGGCCGCACTTTTTCTCTGCTCGGGACTAATATAATCAAGGGTTCCGATCCAGATGCCGGTCCTGGACCCTCTCGCGTCCGGCACCTTCACCATCCCGAAATCGCACAGCTTCACCCGACCGTTGACCTTTGAGGTCAACAAAACGTTCGGTGGTTTAATGTCTCGATGCACCAGGCCCGCAACATGAATGGCTGAAAGCGCATCCAGCACTTGCCGCCACACGTCGGTCGCGCGACGAGGCGCGATCGGCCGCGGTCTCCATTTCGGCAGCAGGTCACCGACCTTTTTTGCGTTCTTTGCATCTTCGCCAATTTCGTACAGCAAGTTCGCTTCCAAGAACGGCATAACAAAAAAAGGCTCACCATCCGATGTCTCGCCCATGGTTTTGACCGTGACGATGTTTGGATGATCGAATCTGGCCAGCAGTTTTGCTTCTTCGATAAATCGCGCCCGCCAGAAATCCGGGCCGTACTGGGCTTTTTCGCCGACGTTGTCGCCTTTGGGATGGAAGACTTTGACCGCGACCGTGCATTCAAGATCGGGATCGGTGGCGATAAAAATGTCCGAAAACCCCGTCGTCAGGAGTTTTTCCTTAACTTCATATTTGCCGATCCGTTCCATCGGTTCAGGATGCCAAATGCCGCGCGCACGTGCAAAGAAAAGGGCCGCAACATGGCTGCGGCCCCTTTTGATTCGTCTCGCAGACTTCTTACCACTCCAGCTTTTCGACACCTTCGAAGGTAAGCTCGCTGCCGTCGGCCAGTTCGATCTTGCCGGCAACTTCGCCACCGAAATCGATACCGTCTTCGCCGGCTGTAAAGCTTCGGCCATCGTCAAGTTCCAACGTCCAACCGCCCTCGCCACCAGGCCCGCCATCGACACCGTCAAGCTGGATGGTATCTGACCAGCCATTGCCGCCGTCGAAGTGATCGGCGCCGTCGCCTGCGCCAAAGATGAACAGGTCATCACCCTGACCGCCATATGCCACATCGTCACCGGCACCACCGACCAAGACGTCATCGCCATCGCCGCCGACAAGCGTGTCGTCGCCATCGCCACCGTACAGCGTATCGTCGCCGTACTCGCCATGCAGCCGATCATCGCCACCGCCGCCCGCAATGGTGTCGTCACCGTCACCGGTCCAAACAGTGTCGTTACCGTCACCGCCCGAGATCGCTTCGACCGACGTGCTGTACTCGTTGTTATCCCGGACCTCACCGCTGTCCGACAATTGATCGAACGAGCCGTCCGAGCTGCTGTCGTCAATACCGCCAATGGTCGTCACCGTGCGACTTGAGCCGTCGTCTTCGGTTGCTGTCGCACTGACGGTGAACGCGAAGTCACCAGTATCACCCGGCACGCTGATTTCAACGTTGCCGATGTCATCATCTGACACCGAATATGCACCGTTTTCATCGGCTGTCACGACTTCACCGTTGACCAACAACTGCGCGCCATCCGGCAGATCGGAAATCGAGTATGAGAGGCTTTCTGATCCATCCGTGTCGACCAGACCGCCGCCGATTTCAACGGGATAAGTCAATACGGCGTCGCCACCGCTGTCGGCAAAGTCTTCAACACCCATTTCACAGAGGTCTTGCGCCTGCGCATCGGTCATCGGTACATCGTAGATCGCGATATCATCGATATGGCCGTCAAAGAAATCGTTGACGCCGTCAGACGTATTGTTGCCGCTGTAAGCTTGCGACGCCCCAAAGGTCCAGGGGTTTTCATTACCCTGTAGACCACCGGTATAGCTCGGATCAGACGCCACCAATTCACCATTCTGGTAAATCTTCATGCCGCCTTCACCCCACGACACCGTGACCTGATTCCACCCACCCTTATCGACGTCACCGCCGGAAATGGTGTGGCTGGAATTTTCGTCCTGCATCCGCAGTTCGAGCTGGCCGGAGCTATTGATCGACAGATTGAAGTGCCCACCGCTGTCGTAGCCGCGTGAGTCCGAAGACGCCAAGGTGCCGTTCCGATCGTCGTCGGCGTTGAACCACATGGTCATGGTGCCGCTCGCCGGCTTCAACGCCGCGCTATGATCGACTTCAATAAATTGTCTATCACTATCTTTAAATTCGACGGCAGTATTTAACTCAGCCGTCACTTCGTCGTGTTGACCAGCACCCGAACCCGAGCCGTCAATATCCGTCCGGTCATCAAGATCAAGCGCCTTCATTTGTGCGCCGGAACCCGAACCATGGCCAGAGCCAGAACCAGAACCGAGTTCATAGGAATGACCATCGTTGTTGCCAACTTGATCATTCAACGTGGTGCCGCTGGTTTCGTCCATGTTCCAGTAAGCAACAGGTGACGGCGCGCCGCCCGAAGCCGTCGGCTCACCCAGATCGACGCTCAATTCCGGCGCATCAGCAACACCTGTCACGTCAACGCTGAGGGTAACTTCCGAAGACGCCGTTTCACCTGTCGACGTTTCCGTGGTGGTCGCCGTCACCGTCAGATCAAAATCTACATTCGAGTTTTCCGGCGGCGTAATGGTCAGGCCTTCGAGCTGACCCGCCGTCAGTTCCGCGCTGCCATCCGTGATGCTGATCTCGTTGCCGTTGCCATCATGCAGCACGGCACCACTCGGGATATCCGAAATCGTGATCGACAAGGTCTCAGAACCATCGGTGTCGCTCATATCAACATCGATATCCAACGCAATGGCCGTATCTTCAAAGCCCGATGCATCGTTTTCGGTAATCACCGCACCATCGGCACCGTTGTTGGTTTCCGGCATCGTCACCGAAATGCTCGACGATGTGGTCGCCGTATCGCCATCGTTCTCGGTCGCCGTCGCCGTCGCCGTCACATCCAACGTGAAGTCATCGTTGCCGACCGGTACTTTGACCGTCAGGTTTTGCAACTGATCGGCACTCAAGGTCGCGCTTCCACCATCAATCGTGATTTGCGTGTCGCCGGCATAAAGCTCGGCGCCCGGCGGCAAGTCATCAATCGTCACCGATATCGTTTCCGAGTTGTCAATGTCAGCAGATGCGCTCTCGATATCCAAATCAAAGCTAACCATTTGCGGTTCAAGGTCAACGTCCACAGTCTCAGTGGCCAACGTCGTGTCCCAATCGTCGCCGCTGACAATCTGGAAGTTGTCGACGTACACGCCTTCATCGGAAGCCGTGGCATCGACTGCCATCTCGATCTGCACTTGGCCGTTTTCATCCAAGGTTACGGTAAACGAATGATTTGTCGCATCGCTTTCACTGGTGTCGATCACTTGCTGACCGTTTGCCGACACATTAAAGTTATCTTGGGCGGAACCACTCTCTTCCCATCCGCCATAAGCTTCACTTTCAAAGCTGATGGTGACGGTCTTGCCGGCATTTTCAGCACCAAAATCGAAGGTCTTGGTGGCGCTGTCGTTATAGTCGATCTCCATCTTGCCGCCGACCGAGTCCATATGGCCGCTCCAGCCGGAGACACCTTGGTTGAAGTTTTCCGAAATCAGCGTATCGCCACCGCCGTCGCCGGTGACTTCTATACTGAGCGCGATTTCCGTCGCTTCAGAGCCGTCGGCCGGCGTAATCGTCAGCCCCTCAAGATCCCCGCCGTCCAGCGTCCAAGATCCATCGCCGTTGTCGGTACCCGCCGACAAGCTGGCACCTTCAGGCACACCGGATACGGTCACGCTGGCACCTTCGGTACCTGCTGCATCTAGGGTCGCTTGCGACGCGCCGACATCGGTGGTGCCACCTTCGACCTCACCTTCACCCAGCGTCACCGTCAGCGTCGGCGCGTCTGCGACACCGACCACGTCAACATCAACACTGCTCTCTACGGTAACCGTTTCGCCGTCTTGCTCCGTCGTGACCGAGACACCAACGGTAAAGTCTTGATTGGAGTCCGTTGGTGGCGTGATCGTCAGACCCTCAAGCTGATCTTGTGTGACATTTGCCGAGCCGTCTTCGGATACAGCAATTTCATTGCCTGCTGCGTCCATCAAAACGGCGCCATCCGGAATATCGGTCAGCGTGATTGATGAAATATCGTCAACGCCCGACACATCGATATCCAGTGCAATGGCGCTGTCTTCACTACCCGTTGCATCGCTCGTCGTAATTTCTGCCGCATCAACGACGCCGTCGACGTTAACCGTCACAGTCTCCGTCGAGGTCGCGCCATTTTCATCGGTCACGGTGTACGTGAAGCTGGTCTCGCCAGCGAAGTTCTCGTTCGGTTCAAAGCTGAACGAACCGTCTGCGTTCACCGTAACTGTGCCGTCATCCGAGCCTGTCGTCAGCGCATAGCTCAGGTCGTCGCCATCAACATCGGTTGCCGTTAGTTGACCTGTTACCGCGCTGCCGTCTTCGACCGCATCGATGCTTTGCGCTTCTGCCACCGGACCATCGTTGGCGCCGGTCACGGTGACCGTTACCGTCGCTTCGGACGTACCGCCGTTGCCGTCATCCACCGTGTAGGTGATCTGAACGTCTTGGGTCTCGCCAACACCCAGGTTTTGGTAGCCCTCTCCCGGATCAAAGCTGATCGTGCCGTTTTCATTGATCGTCACGGTACCTTCGGCACCGTCAGGCAATTCGGCACTGGTGACCGTCAGGCTGTCGCCATCCACATCAGAATCATTCGCCAGCACATCGATCTCGACCGCACCACCGTCTTCGGTGGCCGCACCCGTATCATTTTCCGCGACCGGACCATCATTCACCGCAGCAACATCGACGGTAAACGTCGATACATTGGTCGACACATCGCCATCGTCTTCAGTTGCCGTCGACGTCACCGTTAGGTCCATCGCGCCATTGAAATCCGTTGGCGGCGTCATCATCAGGCCGGCCAATTGCGCCGGGTCAATGTTTGCCGCGCCATCGGTCACGGTGATTTCGTTGCCGTTGGCATCGGTCAAGACAGCCCCTTCCGGGATGTCGCTGATCGTCACCGACAAAGTTTCGGAGCCGTCCGTATCACCAAGCGCCGAAGATATATCCAGCGAAATAGCAGAGTCTTCGCCACCGGAAACATCGTTCGCCGTGACGTCCAGCTCATCCGCAACACCCGTCACATCAATATCGAGCGTTGCCGTTGCCGTCGACGTCTCACCGGATGCCTCTTCCGTCGTGACCGTAGTCACGGTCAACGAGAAATCTTCATTGGAATCTTCCGGCGGTGTAATCGTCAAGCCTTCAAGTTGCTGCGGCGTCACCTCGGCGGCACCATCCGTAATGGTAATTTCATTGCCGTCGCCGTCGCGCAACACCGCACCGTCGGGAATATCCGAAAGCGTGATCGTCATCGTTTCCGAACCGTCGGTGTCCAGCTGCGTGATATCGATATCAAGGGCAATCGCGGAGTCTTCGGCACCGGTTGCATCGACCGTTTCAATGGTCGCACCTTCGGCGACGGCATCGGTCTCGGCCCCCGTCGACGAGACGGTTTGCGATACCGTCGAGGTTGAACCGTCGTCTTCAGTTGCCGTTGCGCTGACCGACAGATCAAACGTGTCGCCCGCGTTATCACCGGTTATCGTAATTTTGAGCCCCGGCAAGTCGTCTGCCGTCAACGTCCACGAGCCGTCATCATTCTGCGAGCCTGCAGATAGCACAGCGCCATCCGGCAGATTATCAACAGTGATCGACAGCGTTTCCGAGCCGTCCGTATCTGTCAGGCTGGACGCGATATCCAAATCGTACGTGACGACGGTTTCAGTTTCCGACGGTGGCCACTGCACAATGTCTTCGTTGCCGATGACCTGGCCATCACCGAAGGCAATCGCTTCGATATTGTTGACCGTCAGCGTCTGGCCAGTGTCTTTGTCGATGATCTGCGCGCTTATATGGCCGTTGTTGTTGGTCAAATTATTAATCTGATAGGAGTCCGCGCTCTTACCCATCACAACCGAGTCATTGCCGCTCGCACCGTTCACCGAAGTATTGCCGCCAATGTTGCCGTTGAAGACGACTTGATCGCCCCCCAACCCCATATTGATGTTGTTGCCACCACCGGTGTTGCCATTAATGACCAGCAAATCATCGCCGGCTGACATGGAAATATTTTGGTTTTGCGACATCCCATCGAGCACAACAGCGTCGTCGCCAGATGAGCTGGTATCGCCCGTGGTCTCCATGCTATCCCAGCCGCCGCCGGAGGACTCATAGCTGACTTGCGGCTCACCAATCGACACCGACAACGTCGGCGCATCGGCAACACCGACAACGTCAACATCGACGCTACTGGTTACCGTCGCCGTTTCGCCGTTTTGTTCCGTGGTCACCGACACGCCGATGGTGAAGTCAGTATTCGAGTTCTCTGGCGGTGTAATCGTCAGACCTTCGAGTTGATCTTGCGAAATATTCGCCGAACCATCGGTCACGGTGATTTCGTTACCGGCAGCATCCATTAGCACCGCACCGTCCGGAATATCGGTCAGCGTGATCGACGAGATATCGTCAACGCTCGACACATCGATATCCAGTGCGATGGCGCTATCTTCATTTCCCGTTGAATCGCTCGTGGTAATTTCTGCCGCGTCGACAACGCCATCGACGTTGACCGTCACGGTCTCCGTCGAGGTCGCGCCACTCGGATCGGTCACGGTATACGTGAAGCTGGTTTCACCCGAGAAGTTCTCGTTCGGCTCGAAGCTGAACGAACCGTCCGGGTTCACCGTCACGGTGCCATCTTCCGAACCCGTCGTCAGGGCATAGGATAAGTCATCACCATCGATATCCGTCGCCGTCAGCTGGCCTGTTACCGGACCACCGTCTTCAACCGCGTCAATCGTGCCGGCTTGTGCGACCGGACCATCGTTGGAGCCGGTCACGGTGACCGTCACGGTTTCCTGTGCGGTGCCGCCGTTGCCGTCGTCGACCGAGTACGTGAACGTCACATCGCGGGTTTCGTCGACGCCAAGGTCCTGGAAGCTACCGCCTGGCTCGAACGTGTATGAACCGTCTGCATTCACGGTCACCGCCCCTTCGGCAGGGCCGTCAACCAAGCTGTAGGTGAGATCATCACCATCGACATCTGCTGCCGACAGTTGACCGTTCACGGCACCGCCGTCTTCGACCGCGTCAATTGTGCCGGCCTGAGCCACCGGACCGTCGTTGGAGCCGGTCACGGTCACGGTGACCGTCGCTTCGGACGTGCCACCTTGGCCGTCAGAGATCGTATAAGTGATCTCAACGTCCTGCGTCTCACCTTCAGCAAGGGTCTGATAGCCCGCACCCGGATCAAAGCTGATCGTGCCATCTTCGTTGACCGTCACCGAACCTTCGGCGCCTTCGGCCAATGTCGCGCTCGTCACCGACAACGTGTCGCCGTCGAGATCGCTGTCATTGCTCAGCACATCAATCTGCACGGCGCCGCCGTCTTCGGTCGCAGCCGCCACATCGTCAACAGCAATGGGGCCATCATTGGTGTTAACAACGTTAACAGTGAACGTTGCACTCTGAGTGACACCGGCGGTGTCTTGGTTTTCAGCCTCGGTCGCGGTTGACGTGACGACGAGATCAAAACTGCCTGCATAATCTGCCGGCGGCGTGATCGAAAGGCCGGCAAGGTCTTCTTGCGCAATGTTGGCCGTACCTTCGGTGACGGTAATCTCGGTGCCGTCCGCCGTCGTTAGAACCGATCCGTTCGGAATATTCGACAACGTGATCGAGAGAGATTCCGAGCCATCCAAATCCGTCAGCGACGCGGATACGTCCAATGCAATCGCCGTGTCTTCGGCACCGGTCACGGACCCCGTCGACAAATCAGGCGCATCTGCTTGATCGGTAGGCTGACTCGGCTCGGTGGCATCGGTGGTATCCGTCGCATCGGTTGCATCAGTGGCATCCGTCGCATCGGTTGCGTCAGTGGCATCCGTCGGCTGCGTCGCATCCGTAACAACCGTCGGCTCTGTCGCAACGGTTGCTTCCGTTGCTTCAGTAGCCTCCGTCGCGGTCGATGCCTGCGTCGGGGCAGATGCGGTCGTCGGCGCGGCGGCAACGGCGGCTGCAGGAGCCGTAGGTTGCGCTGCAGCGACAATTTCTTCGCCGCCTGCGCCGGTACCGCCTTCTTCCGATGGTGCCGCTGCCTCTTCAACGGGCGCGGCTTCTTCGGGCGCAGGCGGGGCGTCGTTGTTGAAATTCGCAGGACCGCCGGCACCTTGTAATTCCGGTTCCGCTTGGCGCTGATCGTACTGCGGCTGGTCAGCGGCCGGCTGAATCGGCGCTGGTTCCGCATTCGGATCCTCTTGAAGCGCCGAAATGTCGGCCCGCTCAAACGCGACCTCGCCAGCCGGCGGCAAGCCAGCATTGATCTGGGCTTCGGTCTGAATGCTGCCGGTATGAATAGAAGACATAGACTGCGAGTTCGTATTCCCGACGTTTTCCTCATCTTCATCGCCAAGGTTGTCGGGCTGATCTTCTACTTCATCTGGCGTTTCGGACCCGTCATTGAACTGATTCAGGTCATCGAGAATGCGTTGCGCCTCTTCTGCTTGCGCTTCGTTGTCCTCTTCGTCTTCTTCATCGACGTTCGGATTCGCATTGATGTCTTCTTCGGCCATTGGTCAGTTTCCATCCGGTTATGCGGCACGGGCACGAAAGCTCCGCCACCATGAGCAGCGATCAAGAAATACGTAGAATTTTATCGAAAGTCATGGAAAACCGGGCTTTTTGCGGGATAAGCGCAACCGCGTGCCCTTAAAGCTGAACAGGTATTTTGGCCTGATTCGTGCCCTCTGAGTCAGCCACCGGGGGCCAAGGCCGCATCGACTTAATCGCACCACCGACATGTATTTTACCAGGCAGCCGACAGTGCGGCGGAAAGTCCTGCGCCCCCCGAAACCGAAACAGGCTGTCATGGACGCGTGCATGATCGCGGATCAAGGGCCAAACGACGTCGCGAAGGAATTCCTGATCATGCCACTTGTTGCGCGTATAGCCGTGTGCAACCGCCGTCAGGTTCTGCAAATTCGGCAAAACACCAGCCACCCCGCCCCACATACCGGCAAGCATCACTTCCATATGATAGACATGATCGCGCATCACGTGGAACGGCAGACCGGACTGCACCCAGTCGTTCACCGCCAAGGCTTCTTGGATATTAAGCCGCGAATCCGCGTCGCGGCAGATAAAATAATCGATCTCCGGGTCGTCCGACGCTAAGAACCGCCAAAACGGCTTGAGCTGCTTCAAATTGGGGTCGTGGATCATCCTGATCTCCGCCCCCCAGTGGCGCAATTCGGCAATGATCGGTGTCGGCACCGTATCGTCGCAATAAAAGCGGCAGCGCCAACCAGGATAAACGTGCGGCGCCA
>JAFMCK010000244.1 GCA_017857825.1 Rhodospirillales bacterium | reverse complement strand
CGTCCACGGTCTTAAACAGGTCAACCAACGCTTCATGCGTGGCCACTATCACGGTGGCGCCGCGTTCGATCAGCATCGGCACATACCGGATAAACTGAATATTGTCGCCCATCCCTTGCTCGGTGATCAACAACAGCGGCTTGCCGGAGATGTCCTCGCCCTGCCAGCGGGGCCGCTCGTATCTGGCCTCTTTCAGCACAGCAAGATCGAGCCGCTTTTCGTACTGCGCCCAGCCTTCGCGCATTTTTCCCATCAAAAACAGCGAGAACCCCAGGTAAACCTGCGCCGCATTGTTGCCGGGCTTGAGTTCAACGGCGCGAATAAACCACCTGTGCGCGGCTTCCATCTCTTCTTGGAACATTTTGCAGATACCCAACGAGAACGCGAAATCGGACTCGTTGGGATAAAGCGCGCACGCCTTTGATAAATATTCGTCGGCCGTTTCCAGATCACCCTGAAAGCGTTTCAGCAGGCCGTAATTGTGTAGGGCTGACGGCGAATCCGGGGCGATGTCGAGCACATGCTTAAACACCGGATCAGCCTCGGTATAGCGCTTTTTGTCATTCGCCAGAACCGATCCCAACAGCAGGCCGCCTTCGACATCGTCCGGCACTAATGAAAGCAAATGCCGCAAATGCGCCTCGGCAGCATCATATTCGTCCAGTTCGTGCTCGATTTTACCTATGCGGCGCAGTGCAGCAATATGGTCGGGGTCTGCATCCAATATTTTCGTCAGATGTTGCTTCGCATCGGGAAACCGTTTCTGAAGAAAATAAACCTCGGCAAGATGAGAGCGTGCTTCGATATCGCTATCATTCAGGTTGACGATGCGCCTTAGGATGGTCGCCGCGCGCGCATACTCGCCAATACGAATGACGGCAATCGCGTGCCGGTGCAGCAGCGAAGGGTCCGGATCAAGGCAGCGCAACTCGACATAGAGCTTATCGGCGATGTCCCAACGGCCGTCGCCCTCCGCTTTATCGAGGTTGCCCCGCAAGGTTTGGATTTGCTGTTCGGCACTCATTTAAATTTCGGGTCAACCCAAATGATCGCAATACCTCAGGCGATTAACGCACAAAGGATTCTGTCCACGGCTTCCCAGCTTCGAGGTCGAGAAATATTTCCGACGCCTTATCGCACAGCTCATTAATCAATGCGGTAAACTCGTCTTTCATGATCTGCTTAAAAACATCATGCTCTTCCTTTACCACGAGGCGGTTCAAGAAAAATGTATATGAAATACAGAAGCTGAAAATGGTGCCGCGCAGGATCATCTCAAGAGATTTATTAGACAGGGCTGGATGAAGCATATTGGCGAGCTTATGCTCGAATGCGTAATCATCCATGTCTTCCAACGTCGCCAACAGTTCTTCGCGGAATTCATGAAAATTATCTACTAAGGCCGCCTGCTCCCAGCGATCATCGAAGGTCGATCTCTCGTAAACGGTAAAATCTTCATAAAGCTTTTCGATATATGCTTCCTTTGGCGCCTTAATGGCGGGTAGCTTTACCGCTTTATGATGCATCGGCGTCGCCGCCTCAATGAGTGCTCCGTCGGACAAATTGTTGACGATCCGACCTCGAGAATTACGAAGAAGAATTTCCATCGACTGCTTCGACCACTGCAAGGTGCTGGTGGTCCAAACATCGCCGCCGAAGTTCCCGCGCACGCGAATACCGAATGCCCCATACGGCTCACTGAGGCGATTGTACCAGCCGCCTGGCGTATGCGCCTTATCCTGGCGGCGCGAACCGACATCGACCCCGAGCAGGTACAGCGTCCGAAATCCCAAGTGCAACGATGCGGCAAGTCCCGCATTCGCCGACAATGGATCGGGCATAAACAATGCCTGATCATCGGTAACGACAAACAAAGGCGCCGTCGAGAGCCCCGGGCGGAAAAAGAAGATCGGGTCTCTGAACATATCCGACAACCCCGGAAAGACTGTCGTCGAGCCCATAAAACGAATACCCGAAAGGTCATGCTTTCGGGCCGTTTCCTGCGTCAGCTCCAAGACCAGATCACCGCGCTCCATCATCACCCAAAAATCCGGCTGTATCCCATTATCCAATAGGGTTTCAAGCGCGGAACCGCAGCTAATTATGACGGCCTTCTCTGCGTTTTCCTTAATGAACGGCAAAAGTTTTTCGAGGGACGGGCCGTTGCCGACGACGAAACACGGCAGCTCCGCCGATTTTTCGTTTTTTGTCGCAATCTGCACGGTGCCCGACTCAAGGTTTTTATAGGTTTGCGCAACCATATTGATTTCGTCTTGAAAAAAACCGAGCCCCAAAATTGCGGTACGTAGATTTTCAGAGAGGTTGCGAATGATCCCCGCCATGATCGACGACTTGTAGTGCTGAAAGACCCAAGTGCCGTCGAGACACATCGGGTTATCGCGGCGAAAAACACGGTGCAGAATTTCCGCCGTTTGCTCCGGTGCCGTCGCCAGGTAAAAGTCGATCCGCCCTCGTTCCTGCATGCGCTCGACCAAACTCGCCCAATCGAACACAAAACACGAATGATATAAGAAATCGATGTTCGGCTCTATCAATGCCAGGGATCGACATTTCGTCATGTCGACCAAATGCTCGATATGCTGCGCCAAGCCAATGCCATATATAATTAAGAAATAGCTCTCATTGTGGATCGGATTTTCGGCAAGCTTCAGGCCGCTTTTTTCTATACGATCCAAAACCCGCGTATAGGGTGGTTCTGCGTGCGGGTCCATGCCTTCTTTGGACACGTTCAACGTCAATCGCGTCGAATACTGCGTGAAATTCGCGAGCTGATGTTTTGCATCGGCGACGGCGCCACGCTCAAAAATATTTTCACCGTCGAAGCTGACATTCATCTCGCCGTCGCTTAAATGCAAAAGCTCCGAAATCGGCTTGTGGTCTTTAAGGCGCGCATAAACGCCGGGCACTTTTTCTTTCAAGGCCGCCATATTGGCATCGAACATCGCCTGGCGTGCATCGACTTCATCTTCAACGTCGACAGCTTCGGTCGGCATCTCGATATCGTCCATCGCATTTGTTACATCTTCATTCATAATCGTCCCCATTCATCAGCGCGCATCGGTAGATCTACGGCTTTCAGCTGCGACTTTCAGCAGGGCACTTCTGATGCGCGCCGAAGAACTTTGAAAATCAAAAAGTGGTGCGCCGGCAATCGATTTGATTATTGCACGCCGCTCGGTTTGTAGGCGTTCAGCGTCATGCGCAAGCTCGTGCGCAAGTTCGATAAACTGCGTTTCATTTCGCGCAATCCAATTTGGCCGATTTGCCGCCGCCACGATACTGGCGCCGGTCGCCGAGATACGGCGCGCCCCCCTTAGTGTTATAGTCGGCACGCCATTCCATAACGACTCGAAGATTTCATGCTGATAGTTGATCGGGCTTGTATCCAGAAAAACGTCGATGGATTCCCAGAACGAGCTCGGAATTTGCCGCCGTCCCGCCTCGCTGCTGTTCGTCGCTTCTTCGACGTCATCGGCTTGACTGGCGAAAAACAAGCGGTCGGCAACGCCGCAATTCAAGAAGTATTCGCGGATCTTTCCGCGGTCTTGGCTTGAAAGTGCGCTTGGGACGAACAGCAAAAGCTTTGATTTTTCCACCTTGCGCAGCATCTCTGAAACCATTTCTGTCCATTCCGGCGAAACATTGGGCAGCTTCGCAATGGCGCCAAATGTCGCGTAGCCATTTTCCGAGATTGGTGCCAGATGGCTTGTTGGCTGCTTGGAAAAAGGTGGGCGCGCAAACAAAGTACCGGCAATGGTGATAAGCTCTTGTCCGTCTAACAGCATATTTTTGTCGGCTTCGGCAAGCACCTCATCGCTCAGAATATGCGTCACACCGGGCATTAACGACGGCTCGGGAAGCGCGCTGACACCGACGCGGACCGAGCAAGTCGTAAGACCTAAAACAGCCGATTTGGTGTCCATATCTGGATGTGAGACATCAACCAGCACGTCCACTTCGTCAGCGGCAATCGAAATCGCCATCGTCCACGGATCGACATCGACAACTTTCTGCCAGTTGTTGCAGCCCTGCAAAAATTGCGCGGTGACAATGTCCGATATTGTCGACATTTGATAGCCGGTCACTTCGTATTTGGTCGGTGGCGACATCTCAAACCACGGCAGGATATATTCCGAAACATTGGAGCGATAAAAACCGTTCGACAAATAACCGATGTGACCCGGTCGGTCGGGTGTGGCCTTGGATAGTTCAACATCATCCATCTTATTTTTATCATCGAAGGCCTGTTGGAACTGTGCCGCAATTTCCTTCAGCCTTGCCGCATCGAAATAGCTGATATGTTGCAGGGCAAACATTGCCTGCAAAAAGATTTCCGCATCGCCTTCGGCACGGGCGATCGACTTTCGAGCAATCGCTTCGCCTTCGGTTTCACGTCCATTCATGACCAACGCCCGCGCCAAGCGCGCGAACGCATCGACGTTGTCGGGCTCTTTGCGAACGAGCGCCTGAAGAGCGCCGATGGCTTGACGGCTGCGTCCCGTTGCAAGCGCAGCCTTTGCCATGCCCATTAGTGCTTGCGCATTATTTGGGTTGATCCGTATCTCAGCGCTGAACTTTCTATACGCGACGTCATTTTGGCCAAGGTTTAAGGCGTTTTCACCCTCAAGGCCATGCGTGG
>JAFMCK010000243.1 GCA_017857825.1 Rhodospirillales bacterium | reverse complement strand
GACGACGGCCTGTTTCAATTGCTCGCCGACGAGCCCCGCATGATGCCGCATCTGCACCTAAGCCTGCAGGCGATGGACGATACGATCTTAAAGCGGATGAAGCGCCGCCACCTGCGCGCCGACGCCGCCCATGCCGTTGAACGTGCCCGCAAAGCCCGGCCCGACATCGTGATCGGCGCCGACATCATCGCCGGCTTCCCGACCGAGACCGACGCGATGTTTGAAAACACCCTAAGCTCGGTCGAAGACCTCGGCCTCACGCACCTGCACGTGTTTCCCTATTCGGAACGCGACGGGACACCGGCTGCGCGCATGCCATCCGTCCCCGTTGCCGACCGCAAAGCGCGCGCAGAACGGCTCCGGCACGCTGGCGACATCGCGCTTGAAACCTTTATGCGCGCACAAATTGGCGAGCCTGCCAGCGTGTTGATTGAAAAAGACAACCGCGGTCTGACGCAGCATTATGTGTCGGCGCGGATTGAGGGGACGGCGGCGTCCGGCGATGTTGTGATCGGGCGCGTCCGCGACGTGATCGACGGCGCGCTCATTGTGGTGCCGAACGTCCCATGAGTGACACGCCGAAAACCAGTTGGCTCGGCCGCCTGCGCGCCGGGCTCGGTAAATCATCGGAAAAACTGACCGGTGCGATCGGTGGCTTGTTCACCGGGCGCAAGCTGGATCAGGCCGCGATTAACGAGCTTGAAGACGCACTGATCACCGCCGACATCGGGGTGTCTACCGCCGTCAAGCTGACCGCCGCCGTCGCCAAGACGCGCTTCGACAAAGACGTCAGCGAAGATGAAATCCGGGGTGCGCTGGCCGACGAAATGACGGCGATCTTAGAACCCGTTGCCCAACCGCTGGAAATCGACCCCGCGCACAAGCCGTTCATTATTTTGGTGTGCGGCGTCAATGGGTCGGGCAAGACCACGACCATCGGCAAACTGACAAAGCATTTCAAAGATCAAGGCCGCAGCGTGATGATGGTGGCCGGCGACACGTTTCGCGCCGCCGCAGTCGAACAACTACAAATTTGGGGCGAGCGGAACGACTGCCCCGTGGTCTCGGGCGCAGCTGGTGCGGATGCCGCCGGCCTTGCGTTCGGTGCCGTTGAGCGGGCACGCGCCGAGGGCACCGACGTGTTGATGATCGACACCGCCGGGCGCCTGCAGAACCGCAAAGACCTGATGGCCGAGCTGGAAAAAATCATCCGCGTGCTGAAAAAACTCGATGACACCGCGCCACATGCAACGCTGTTGGTGATGGACAGCACCATCGGCCAAAACGCGCACAGCCAGGTGGAAACCTTCAAACAAATGGTCAACATCTCGGGTCTGGTGATGACCAAACTCGACGGCTCGGCCCGGGGCGGTGTGGTGGTCGGCCTCGCCGAAAAATTCGGCCTGCCCGTGCACGCGGTCGGCGTCGGCGAAGCCATCGACGACCTCCGCCCCTTCGAAGCCCGCGCCTTTGCGCGTGCGCTGATGGGCCTGCCCCAAGAATAAACGTATCATCCGGGATGGCGGCGGCGGATCATTCCGCGTAATCTCTGCTCAGAAAAACAAACATGGGAGAGACATCGATGATCCACGAACTTCGTATTTATCATTGTGCGCCGGGCCGCATGCCGGCGATTTTAAAGCGGTTTAATGACGTTACGCTCGGCATTTGGGAGCGCTTCGGGATTCGCCAGGTGGGGTTTTGGACGCAAGAAATCGGCGACAACAACCACGACCTTTATTACATTTTGGAATGGGAATCGCTGGCCGAGCGCGAAGAAAAATGGACCGCGTTTCAGGCCGATCCGGAATGGATCGAAAAGCGTGCGGCGAGCGAGAAAGACGGCCCGATCCTCACGCATTTCTCCAACATGATCTTGAAGCCCACCGCGTTTTCGAAAATGCAGTAACGATTATTCCACGCCGGCCACGTCCGGGTAGACGAACAGCGCGGGCGTGCCGCCGGTGTGGAGAAAGATGATGGGGCCTGTGCCGGTCAGTTTGCCGGTCGCGGCATAATCGATCAGTCCGGCCATGGCTTTGCCGGTATAGACGGGGTCTAAAAAAATCCCCTCGGTCCTCGCCAACGTTTGCACGGCGGCGATCATTTCCGGGGTCGGGGCGCCATAGCCGGGGCCGACATAGGCGCCATCGCACCGGACCTCGATCACCTCGGCCAAGTCCGGGCGGTCGATAAAATCACAGATGTCTTTGACCAACGCCGTGACCTTGGCTTGTTGGTCAGGGCCTGGGCGGCTGACGCACATGCCGACGACCTGCACTTCCAATCCGACCAAGGCGAGCCCGACCAGCAACCCGGCCTGTGTGCCGGCGCTACCGGATGCGAGCACAATTAAACCCGGGTGCAGCGCCAATTCACGACATTGCGTCGCCAACTCTTCGGCAGCCCTTACATACCCCAAAGACCCCAACGGGTTGGAGCCGCCGACCGGGACTTCATAAACCACTTCACCCGCCGCCCGCCAATCATCAGCGAGCGCCGCCAACGCCGCCGACATGTCGGCGTCTTTATCGATAAACACGGGCTCGGCGCCGAACAGGTGATCAAGCAAGGCATTGCCGCTGGTCTCGTACAGCGCGTCGGTGCGCACACGCTCCAACACGGCCCCACAGCGAAGCCCGAGCCTGGATGCAGCCGCTGCCGATTGCCGCACATGATTGGATTGCGTGCCGCCCGCCGTGACAATCGCGGTGGCACCGTGGGCTTTGGCGTCGGCCATCAAGAATTCGAGTTTTCGGACTTTGTTGCCGCCGAGCGCAAAGCCGGTGCAGTCGTCCCGCTTAATCCAAAGATCGGCAACGTCCAACGAGGCTGCGAGGTTCGGCATCTTTTCCAGCGGTGTCGGCAGATGCGCCAGGGACAGGCGGGCAAAGCGATCGAGCGGCCCTGGCATCAGTAGGCTTCGACCGGCATATCGATGGGGCCTTCGGCGCGGCTGTGCACGAATTGATCGACGTACGCGTTGCCGCTTTCCAAAACATTGTCCGCCGCACCGTCCCAAATGATGGCGCCGTCATACAACATCGCGATCCGGTCACCGAGCCGCTGCGCGCCTTCCATGTCGCTGTCGATGGAGATCGCCGTGCAGCCGAGCTCGCGCACGAGATCAAGGATCAGGTCATTGATCACGTTCGACATGATCGGGTCCAAGCCGGCTGTCGGCTCGTCCAATAAAAGCAGTTCCGGATCATCACAGATGGCACGCGCGATCCCGACACGCTTTTGCATACCGCCCGACAGCTCTGAGGGTGTCAGGTCAGCAACATGCGGATCGAGCCCGACCATCACCAACTTGTCGATGGCCAGATCGCGCGCCGCGGCGCCCACGGCCTTCCGGGTCTGGATCAAACGGAACGCGACGTTCTGCCAAACCGGCAAACTGTCGAATAGGCCGGAACGCTGGAACAACATGCCGGTCCGGGCAATGTAGGCGTCCCGCTTATCGCCGCTGAGTTGCGTCGTATCTTCACCGCCGACGATGACCTTGCCGCCGTCCGGTTTGATCAAGCCCAACAAACATTTCAGCAACAATGTTTTGCCCGAGCCTGACGTGCCGATCAGCACCAGCGATTCACCCGCCTGCACCGAGAAAGACACATCTTCTAACACCCGCTTCGGCCCGAACCGTTTGGCCAGCTCCTGCACGCTGATAAACGGCGTTTCGGTCATGCGGCTTCCCATCCGGCCGGGTCCGGGGCCTGCGTAGGCCATTCGGTCTCGCGCTCATACGCGAGGGCGACACGATATAGGGTGGCTTCGTCAAACGGCTTGCCGACGAATTGAATGGACGAAGGTAAACCGGCTTTGGTGAAGCCGCTCGGCACACTCAACCCCGGCAGGCCTAAAAAGTTGATCGGCCTGGAACAATGCCCAACCTTTGTCAGCAGTGCTGCGGCGTCAGCGCCCGCACCCAAATCGGAGTCAGCAATTTTCGGTACATCGACAACCATCATCGGCGTCATCATCACGTCGACGTTTTCAAACACAAGCGCATTGAACGCGGCCAGCATTTCTGTCCTGAGGTTCAGCGCCTGAATATACCGGCTGGCCGGAATCAGAAATCCACCGCCGAAACGCCCAAAGGTCTGCTTACCGTAATCATCGGGACGGGTTTCCATCCAATGCTGATGCAGGGCTGCCCCTTCGCTGGCCGTGATCATGCTGGTCAGCGCATTGGCGTGGCGGATTTCGGCGGGCAGATCAACATCGACAATTTCGGCCCCCGCACTTTTGAGCACCTGGACCGCGGCGTCGAAGCGTTCCGCAAGCTCGGCACTCATGCCGTCCATGAAGTGCGAAGTCGGCAAACCGATCTTTAATCCCGAAACACCATCTTCGATGCCGCCCAGATAATCGTCGACCACCACATCCGCTGAAGACGGATCATCGGCGTCATAGCCCGCCAGCACCGAAAGCATGAGCGCGTTGTCGGTCACCGTCCGCGTTAACGGTCCAACCGTATCCAGCGTATAGGAAAGCGGCATCGCGCCAAAACGGCTAACCCGACCTTGGGTCACCTTCATGCCGACAACGCCGCAACACGCCGCAGGCAACCGCACCGAACCGCCGGTGTCCGAGCCCAACGCACCGAACACGCACCGCGCGGCCACCGCAGAGCCTGAACCGCTTGATGAGCCCCCGGTGACGTGCGCAGG
>JAFMCK010000242.1 GCA_017857825.1 Rhodospirillales bacterium | reverse complement strand
GGCGACCGCGCCGACGTAGACGACGACCAGGATCATGGCGAGGAATTCGGCGCCCATCAGCACGAACAGCCCTGCCGCGTTAAAGAACGCAAGGATCAGGAACAGCACCGAGTGCACAGGGTTGCGTGACGCAATCACCAGCACACCGGCGGCAACCGCGACGAACGCAAACAGATAAAAAGCCAGCGCGTGTATCATCTATCCCCCAAAAGCCCCAAAGTCGTCATCAACCGATATGTTCAACGATACGGTGCTTCAATTTTCAGCCGTTCGGCCAACTCAGTTTCCCAGCGGTCGCCGTTGGCCAACAATTTGTCTTTGTCGTACAGCAGCTCTTCGCGGGTTTCCGTTGCGAATTCAAAGTTCGGACCCTCGACGATGGCATCCACTGGGCAGGCTTCTTGGCAAAGCCCGCAGTAGATGCATTTCACCATGTCGATGTCGTAACGCGTCGTGCGGCGTGAGCCGTCGTCACGGGGTTCGGCCTCAATCGTGATGGCCTGAGCCGGGCAGATCGCTTCGCACAGTTTGCACGCGATGCAGCGTTCTTCGCCGTTCGGGTAGCGACGCAGCGCGTGCTCGCCACGGAAACGTGCCGACAGCGGCCCCTTTTCATAGGGATAGTTGACCGTCACTTTTCTGCGGAAGAAATAGCGCAACGTCAGCGACATCCCCGAAACCAGTTCGGAGAGGAACAGTGCTCGCGCGCCGCGTCCGATAAAGCTCATAGCGTCATCCTATCCTCAGCCCTGACCGATAACCGGTGCCATGTCGAACGCGACCAGGAACCCGGACACGAGCACGACAGCCAGCAAAGACAACGGCAGGAAGACTTTCCAACCCAGCCGCATCAATTGGTCGTAGCGGTAGCGCGGGAACGTCGCCCGCACCCAAACGAAAATAAACAGGCAGAACGAAATCTTAATCGCCAGCCAGATCGGCCCCGGAATCCAGTTGAACGGTACGATATCAAAAGGCGCCAGCCAGCCGCCCAAGAATAGCACCGACGTCATTGCCGACATCAGGATCATGTTGGCGTATTCGCCCAAGAAGAACAGTGCGAACGTCATTGCCGAATATTCGACGTTGTAGCCGGCGACCAATTCCGCTTCGGCTTCAGGTAGGTCGAACGGGTGCCGGTTGGTCTCGGCCAACGTCGAGATGAAGAAGATTACCGCCATCGGGAACAGCGGAATCACAAACCAAACCGTGCGCTGCGCTTCGACAATCGCCGACAAATTCAACGAGCCCGCACACAACAGCACGGTGATAATGATCAGTCCCATCGAAACTTCGTATGACACCATCTGCGCGGCGGACCGCATTGCGCCCAAAAAAGCGTATTTCGAGTTCGACGCCCAGCCGGCCATCAAGATGCCATAGACACCCAACGAAGAGATCGCGAACAGAAACAAAATGCCGACGTTGATGTCGGCCAGCACCATACCGGCGTCGAACGGAATCACCGCCCATGCCACCAGCGCCAAAATAAACGTGATCATCGGCGCCAAAACGAAGACAACGCGGTTGGCGCCGGTCGGAATCACGGTTTCTTTGAGGAACAGCTTGATGCCGTCGGCAATCGGTTGCAGCAAACCGAACGGGCCGACCACGTTCGGGCCCTTCCGCAACTGCATGGCGCCGATCACCTTACGCTCGAAGTACGTCAGATAGGCGACCGACAACATGATCGGTGCGACGATCATGAGGATCTTCATGACCAGCCACATGGCTGGCCAGATCTGTGTTTCAAACATCTCAGCCATCGGTACCCGTCTTTTTCTGCTCAGCCTGCTGGAACGTATCGGTGCATTTGGCCATGGTCTCGGACGCACGGCTGATCGGATCGGTCATGTAAAAGTTTGTGATCGGTGACGCAAACGGGGCCGTATCAACCTTGCCCGGCGTCCCGAATTTACCCCAAGGTGCTGCCGAGACGCTGTCGATCCCCAAGAACGCCGGATTCGCATCGACCAGCATGCTGCGCACGCCCTTGAGGTCATTACATGGCAGCGTTTTGCCCAACACTTCGGAAAGCGCCCGAACAATGGTCCAGTCTTCGCGTGCATCACCCGGTGGGAATGCCGCCAGACGGCCCAACTGGGCGCGGCCTTCGGTGTTGACCCAGGTCGCGTTCTTTTCGGTATACGCCGCACCCGGCAAGATCACATCGGCGCGATGCGCACCGGCGTCACCGTGGTGGCCTTGATAAATCACGAACGCGTTGCCGAGTGCATCGGTATCGATTTCGTCGGCACCCAACAAGTAGACGGCTTCAACCGCGCCAGACCCCGCAGCGGCGATGATACCGTCTGTATCCAGCCCGCCTTCACCCGGCACAAAACCGAGATCAAGGCCACCGGCGCGCGCCGCTGCCGTATGCAAGACGTTGTAGCCGTTCCAACCCGAAGATTTGTCGACCATACCGAAGGCTTCGGCGATTTCGTAGGTCATGGCGTGGATGGCGGCGCCGTCCGGTCGTGCCAACGCGCCCTGGCCGACGATAATCATCGGCCGCTGTGCTTTTTTCAGCACGGCGGCGAACGGTGACGTGCCGTCCAGCACGGCCTGCAGGTCTGCAGGGCCCGTGCCTAAGTGTTGATAGTCATAACGCAGGTCCGGGGCTTCACCGATCACGGCAATCGGGAAGTTCCCCATCAAGAAGCGCTTTCGGATGCGGGCATTCAGCACGGCGGCTTCGACGCGTGGATTGGCACCAACGATCAGCAACGCGCCGGCATTCTCGATCCCGGCGATGGTGCTGTTAAACAGATAGCCGGCGCGCAAGCTTGGATCGGTCTTAGCACCGTCTTGGCGGCAATCGATGTTCGCCGATCCCAAGCCGGTCATCAGGGCCTTTAGGGCGACCATGGCCTCGCAATCGGCTTGATCGCCGGCAATTGCCGCAATTTTTTCGCCGGACATGCCGTCCAGGCGCTGCTTGATCAGTGCAAAGGCTTCGTCCCACGTCGCCGGCTGCAATTTACCGTCTTGGCGAATGTACGGACGATCCAGGCGCTGACGGCGCAGTCCATCACAGGCGAACCGGGTTTTATCGGAAATCCATTCTTCGTTGATGTCTTCGTTGAGCCGCGGCAGCACGCGCATGACTTCCGAGCCCCGCGAATCAACCCGGATATTGGAGCCCAGCGCGTCCATTACATCGACGGTTTCGGTCTTTTTAAGTTCCCACGACCGCGCCACAAAGGCGTACGGCTTGGACGTCAGCGCGCCCACCGGGCACAGGTCGATGACGTTGCCCGAAAGTTCGGAATCCAGGGCTTTTTCTAGGTAGGTGGTGATTTCCGCGTGCTCGCCCCGGTTCAGCATGCCCATGTCGGTGACGCCAGCGACCTCGGTCGTGAAGCGCACACAGCGCGTGCAGTGAATGCAGCGGGTCATGATGGTTTTGACTAGCGGCCCCATCTCTTTGTCTTCGACGGCGCGCTTGTTTTCAATATAGCGTGAGTGATCCAGGCCGTAGCCCATGGCCTGATCCTGCAGGTCACATTCGCCGCCTTGATCGCAGATCGGGCAATCCAGCGGATGGTTGATCAGCAGAAATTCCATCACGCCTTTGCGCATCTTCTGCACTTCGGGCGTGTTGGTACGAATCACCATGCCTTCGCCGACCGGCATCGCGCATGATGCCACCGGCTTTGGCGAGCGTTCCATCTCGACCAGGCACATGCGGCAGTTGCCGGCAATCGACAGCCGCTCGTGATAGCAAAACCGCGGGATTTCCACGCCGATTTGCTCACAAGCCTGCAACACGGTGATACCGTCTTGGACTTCGATTTCCTGGCCGTCGATGGTCAGTTTAGGCATTGCCGTCCCTCATCTGTCCGTTTGGGCTTAACGCCCTACTCCGCCGCTGCCGAAGATGGCTGGCGCCCATTGCCGACGCGCTCTTCCATCAGCGGGCGGAAGTGTCTGATCAGGCCCTGGATCGGCCACGCGGCGGCGTCGCCGAGTGCACAGATCGTATGGCCTTCAACTTGTTTCGTGACTTCTTGCAAAAGATCGATTTCTGCCGACGTGGCGTCACCGGCATGAATCCGACCCAGCATGCGCCACATCCAACCCGTCCCCTCACGGCACGGGGTACACTGGCCGCAGCTTTCATGCATGTAGAATTTCGACAACCGATGGATCGCCTTGATCACGTCGGTGGATTTATCCATCACGATCACGGCTGCTGTGCCCAGGCCTGAGCGGACTTCTTTCAACGAGTCAAAGTCCATCAGCACGGTTTCGCAGGTTTCCTTCGGCATCAACGGTACCGACGAGCCGCCCGGAATAATGGCCAGCAGGTTATCCCAGCCGCCGCGCACGCCACCGGCATGCTTTTCGATCAGTTCTTTGAGCGGAATGCCCATTTCTTCTTCGACGGTGCAGGGCTTGTTGACGTGACCGGAGATATTGAAAAGCTTGGTGCCGGTGTTGTTCGGACGACCGATTCCGCCGAACCATTCCGGGCCACGGCGCATAATCGTCGGCACCACGGCGATACTTTCGACGTTGTTCACGGTCGACGGGCATCCCCATACACCGACATTGGCCGGGAATGGCGGCTTAAGGCGCGGCTGGCCTTTTTTGCCTTCCAGGCTTTCGATCAATGCGGATTCTTCGCCGCAGATATAGGCGCCGGCACCCCGGTGAATAAAGAAATCGAAGTCCCAGCCGCTGCCGCATGCGTTCTTACCGATC
>JAFMCK010000241.1 GCA_017857825.1 Rhodospirillales bacterium | reverse complement strand
GCGCCCGCAGCTGCAAGCTCGAGGGTCTTGCCGCCGGGTGCGGCACACAAATCCAACACTGTTTGGCCTTGGACGTCGCCCAACAGTTTTGCCGGCAGGCGGGCAGCGGCGTCTTGCACCCACCAGGCGCCGGCCTCAAAGCCGTCGAGTGCTGTGACATCACTTAAGCCCGCAAGCCGGATTGAGCCAGCCAAAATGGTTTGCCCATCAAGCTTTGTCGCCCAAGCATCAGCATCGTCAGCTTTGGGGCTTAAATCAACCGGTGGCACGTCCAAATGCTGGGTGGCGATGGCACGTGTTGTCGCCTCGCCGTAGGCGGCGCACCACGACGCCCATAGCCACGCGGGCGTGTTCAGCCGTGCGACGTCTTGGGCGCCCATCAGGCCTTCGCCTTCGCGCTGCAAGCGCCGCAGCACGGCGTTGACCATTTTCGCTTGGTGTTTAAAGCCGATCACGCGGCACAGTTCGACACTGGTGTCGACGGACGCATGGTCGGCGGTCTGTGAAAACAACAATTGCGCAATGCCGACCCGCAGCACGTCGCGCACCGCGCGGCCGTTCGGCGGCAACGGCTCGTTCAAGCAATGGTCGATCAGCGCGTCGATCTGCCCCAGACGGCGCAGCGTTGTGCGAATCAAAAACCCGGCAAAGCCGCGCGACGCACCGCTCAGCTGCGTGAACGTCGGCTCACCCGCCATCGCGTCTTCGAGCGCACGGCGGCGCTGCAGGACGGCCTGAAGCACATTGTAGGCGGCGAGCCGCGGGGCCTGTCCGTCGTTAGTGGGGGCGCTCGGTGTCTTTTCGATCATGTAATTTTCTTGATTGGGCTTTTGAATAGGGCGACTTAAAACTGAAAATAGTTGAAGCGTTGGTCGCGGTAGGGAATAAAGTACTTATCATTACTTTGATATGATGAACATGGCAATAAAGCTCACGTCTGTCGAAGATAATGTTATCTTACCAAGGCATGAGTAAAGAGGGTTCAGTATGCGCCTTTGTATGCAATGACGCGAAGCTTTACGGTACATGAAAACCTTGTCGAAGTATGCACATAAGACGTACGTCAGCATCAAATGACTAGTATTGTGATTATTACGTAGAGTGAAAAGTTTCATTATAATGAAAAAAATATTTTTCCAAACATTGTCGATTTTCTTGGGATTGTTGTGCCTGACATTTGGAATAAATTCCTGGTCAAATTTTTGATTTTAGCATTGTTGATGTTTCGTGGGTACGACTATGCATTTTATTGTTAATTTTTGTTTTTGCGTTGAATGTTGTCTTTGTCTTTATTGGGACAGAGGCCGTATTGCGTATTATGGAGCGACAGCTCCCCTATGCGATTGTCGAGCTTTTGACAAAAAGTGCGCGCACGCAGATATTAGAACGCCGTGGCTTGTTTGTGCGCGATAATCTTGTAGGCGAAGACATGCTGTATCACTGGGAGCCTGAGGCAGTGATTAACGAATTGCCATGGGTTAAAATTGACTCGAATGGATATAGAAATGCGCACGAGGCTAAATCGCAAATCGATGTGGTGCTTCTTGGCGATTCGGTAACCATTGCACAAAATAGCCGAAAAGATATGGCGGCCTTGCTCAATGAAAAAGACTTAACGACTCTCAATCTTGGATTCAGTAGCTATGGCCCTTTGCATTATCGGGACCCTTATAAGAAAACTGTGTTAGATGCGAATATTGCCGCCCGTGTCGTTGTTATAAATTTTTGTTATTGTAACGATGTAACCGACGCGCAATCGTATGAGCGTTTAAAAAAAATCGGCAAAAATTGGACCGATTATTTGGGGACCACTCCTGTTAGAAATGCATTCCCCTTCGATTTCGAGCCACCGTGGATAATATCAATCTTATTTAACGCCCCCTATAAAATTGTTCAGAACTTCAGGAATAAACAAAATGGCAACGCGCGAATGAAAATCGAACTTCCAAGAACGCTGGTTGACATACCATTGGCTGGATGGTCACGCACACCAAAGCTTTTTTCTGATCGCCAGTGGGCCCCGGCCATTCAAGGTCTCCTAGAGACCATTAAACTTGCACAGGTTGAGGGTACTCACGTCATTTTGGCGTACTATCCGAACCTGTCTCAGATATACATGAAATATATCACGCCATCGAACCCGTTTAGTGCTGCGGCGCACCAAGAATACAATGATGCAATATTTCGGCTACGTTCTGTAGCGGATCAAAGCGGCAATGATTTTGTTGATTATACACCAGCGATTCAGCGTGCTCATGGAGATCAGATGGTTTCTACACACGATGGCGATTATCACCCAAACGAGTATGGGGTGAAGGTCATGGTCGATACTATTTATCCAATTATCAAAAAAAATTTGTGATTTTTATTTTGAGATCGTTGCATGATTATGACGACGTTTTAGTTACTTTGTTCATGCGCCCATCTAATTCGTGATTACCCTAGGACCTCGTTCATGAATCGGCTTTTTGTTTAGTGTTTCAAAAAGATATTTTTTCGGAATTGGTAAGCTTGTTCTTATTTTGCTGTTTGGCATCTTGATGTTCGACATTGCGGCACGGATGACATCGGATTTTGATCCAGATATGGCAGCGCTCGGCACTCGAAAGTTTGTGAACAGCTATGCTGATGGGGTCCAATTGACCTGCCCTGCGACCCAGTTTATTTATTTTCAATTCTAATGATTGCCTCTATGTATAACGCAAATCTGATCGCTATCAAATTGGTATGGCTCGCAAATAAACGAACCCCTTTATAGAAATAAAGGCATACTATTAGCATGCCCCTACCCGACCATCTGCGCCGCCTGGAATCAGAGTCCATTCACATTTTTCGTGAGGTGGCAGCTGAGTTCGAGCGTCCTGTGTTGATGTATTCCATCGGCAAGGATTCGTCGGTGTTGCTGCACTTGGCGATGAAGGCGTTCTATCCGGGCAAGCTGCCGTTTCCACTGCTGCATATCGACACCACGTGGAAATTCCAAGAAATGATCGCATTTCGCGACCAGCTTGCGGCGGACCTGGGCGTTGATCTGATCGTGCACACCAACCCTGATGGGCTAGCGCAGGGCATTAATCCGATTGCCAGCGGATCGGCTGTGCATACCGATATCATGAAGACGCAGGCGTTAAAGCAGGCTTTGGACGCGCACAAGTTTGATTGTGCCATTGGTGGCGCACGGCGAGATGAAGAAAAGTCTCGCGCCAAGGAGCGCGTCATGTCGTTCCGTGATGGACACCATGCGTGGGACCCGAAAAACCAACGGCCCGAGCTTTGGAACTTGTACAACTGCCGGGTAAAGCCCGGTGAAAGTGTGCGTGCATTCCCGCTTTCAAATTGGACTGAGCTGGATATCTGGACTTACATCCAACATGAAAACATTCCCATCGTATCGCTATACCTCGCCAAACCACGTCCGGTTGTCGAGCGTGACGGCCAATTGATCATGGTCGATGACGACCGCTTGCCGCTTGGCGAGAATGAGGTGCCGCGTGACGAGGTGGTTCGTTTTCGCACACTCGGTTGTTATCCGCTGACCGCGGCTGTCCGCTCAGATGCCGCCAGCATCGAAGATATCATTCTTGAGACCGCCGCTGCCCGCACGTCTGAGCGCGAAGGCCGACTGATCGATAGCGATCAGGCAGGTTCCATGGAAAAGAAAAAGCGCGAGGGGTATTTCTGATGGGCGATCAAGCCACACTCGCCCCGCAACGCAGCTTGTTGCGCTTTTTTACCTGCGGCAGTGTTGATGATGGAAAGTCGTCGCTGATCGGTCGTCTGTTGGTCGATACCAAGGGCGTTTTTGACGATCAGTCGGTGGCACTTGCAGCTGACAGTCGCAAATATGGCACCGTCGCAGATGGCCTTGATCTGGCGCTGCTGGTCGATGGGCTGCAGGCGGAGCGAGAGCAAGGCATTACCATCGATGTTGCATACCGGTTTTTTGCCACACCCGCGCGCAACTTTATCGTCGCCGACACACCGGGTCATGAGCAATACACCCGTAATATGGCGACAGGGGCATCGACCGCAGCGCTCGCCGTGATTTTGATTGATGCCCGCAAAGGCGTGGTAACACAGACGCACCGGCATTCTTACATCGCCCGGTTGCTCGGCATTCGTCAGGTGTTGGTCGCGGTCAACAAGATGGACTTAGTCGACTATGATCAGAATGTGTTCAACGCCATCGCGGCGAATTATCAAAATTTTGCAATGGATCTGAAGATCGATGACGTGAAGGCGATCCCGGTGTCAGCCCTGCATGGCGATAATGTCTGCATCCCGAGTGCCAATATGCCTTGGTACACCGGGCCGACGGTGCTCGAACATCTTGAAACGGCGCCGGATACAGTGCCGACACCGGCGCGCGGGTTTCGATTGCCCGTGCAGTGGGTTAATCGTCCGAATTTGGATTTTCGTGGGTTTTCCGGCACCGTTGTCGGTGCTGACGTGAAGGTAGGTGATCCGGTGATCGTCGAGCCTGCAGGGACAGCGTCCCAAATCACTGAAATTGTCTCAGCCAACGGGGTGCGCGATGTAGCGTATCCTGGCGACGCTGTGACCGTGCGCCTTGCCGACGAAATCGATGTGAGCCGGGGTGATGTCCTGCATCACGCGAATGCCCCGATGGAGATCACCGATCAAGTCCAAGCGCATTTGATTTGGATGTCACGCGAACCGATGATCCCGGGGCGGCAATATATGATCAAGATCGGGTCGCGTA
>JAFMCK010000021.1 GCA_017857825.1 Rhodospirillales bacterium | reverse complement strand
GCCGCCGGTCTCGCCGCCGCCATAGCCCATGTGGCGTGCCAAAACCTGACAGAGGGCTTCGGCCATCACGGCCACTGGCACGGCGCCGTCGTTGGTACGTGCATAGGTCCCGACTTTATCGGCAAGGGATTGCAGGTGTCGGGTATAGCGATCTAGCGGTAGGGCGGGACGTTCCAGTGCGCCGATCCGCACGGCGACTTCTGCTAACGTCAGAGATGAGCGCTGCCCCGCGCCATAAGCGGTTAATTCACGAACGATATCGTTTCGCGTGATCAAGACGCTTTGGGCGCTTTGACGCGCACATGGCTGACCACCCGCTGCACGGAATCGATGCTGCGTGCGTGGTTGATGACACGATCCAACTCAGCTTGGTCTTGGGCGATGCCGATCAAGTAAATCACCCCGCCCACGGTTTCGATCGAATAGTTGATGGAAAATATTTTCTTATCAACGGTGATTTTTGAGGTCAGCTTGGCGGTAATCCAGCTGTCGTTGGCCATATCGCTGAGGGGGCTCTCGCTGACCAAAAGCTCATTGATAACGTCTTTGGTGCTGTCGACGGACCACGCCAATTTAACGGCTTCAGCGCGCATGTCTTCGGTGGCAACCCGACCGGTCAGCAGCACGCGCCCTTCATAAACTTCAATGCCGACGTCTCGAAAAAGTTTGTCATCGGCCTCAAGCAATTTGGCACGCAGCTTTGTGGCGGTCGTGGTATCGGCTGCTACTCCTGAGATTCCGCGTTCTTGATAGGCCGCGACACCGGCGGTGGCGGCGCCACCGATGATCAAGCTGGCACAGCCCGAGACGCTCCCGGCGATAAAAACGGTAACGACGGTCAGCGCGAGTAGATGTGAGCGTTTAAACATATGAGCGTGTTTCTCCAACACTTAAAATTAGCTGGACGACGACCCGGTAAGATTACCGCATTTTGCCCCCACCGCGCACCCCTGGTGTGTCGATTTCTGACGATCCGGCCAACATTTTTTCGTGAAGCGCCTTACGGACGCCACGCATCGACCAGATGGCGCGGCCATTTTCGCGGTATCACCGCGACAATATCGAAGCGCCATGTCATGTTCTGTGCCGCCGGATGGGTTGCAACGTAATGTTCGGCGGCCCGTTGAATGCGCCCTTGTTGCGCGGCGCTGACGGCATCCAGCGCTTGTGCGTAGGTCGGCCGGGATTTTACTTCAACGAAAACCAGGGTATTGCCGCGCGCCGCGATGATATCGATTTCACCCATCGGGCCGCGATCTTGCCGGGCCAGGATGCGATACCCTTTCAGTCGTAAAAGCCATGCCGCCACGCGCTCGCCCCACTGGCCGCGATGTTCGGCCCGGCGGCGTGCATCGCGGGTCATTTTCCAAGCTCGTCTTTCAGGGCCAGGGCCTGGGTATAGATATCGCGCTTGGGAAGGCCGGTCTCAGCGGCGATCCGTGCGCTGGCTTCGCGCACGCTTTCGGTTTCAAGGGCGACGCGCAAGCGGGCTTCTACATCGGCGGCGTCCGGCACGCCGTCCCCTTCCGGGGCGCCGATGACCAAGGTGATTTCTCCCTTGGGCGGGCCGGCGTTGGCATAGTGCGTCGCCAATTCCGCCAAGGTGCCGTGGCGGACTTCTTCAAACTTTTTGGTCATTTCGCGGGTCACGGCGGCGGGGCGTGGACCGAACACGTCGTTCATGTCGGCAAGCGACGATCCCAATCGGCCGGCTGATTCCAGCATCACAAGCGTTGCGTCAATATGACGCAGTGCGCCCAACCAGGTTCGCCGGCGTGCAGATTTTGGCGGCGGAAAGCCGCAATACATAAACCGGTCGGTCGGCAGCCCAGCCAAGACCAAGGCTGCGGTCACCGCAGATGCGCCGGGTACCACATGCACCGAGATGCCGGCATCGCGACACTGTTGCGCCAAGCGATAGCCTGGGTCATTGATCATCGGTGTGCCGGCATCGGACACCTGCGCCACGATTTTGCCAGAATTCAGCGCTTCCATGATCTTCGGGCCCGCACTTTCGGCGTTGTGTTCGTGATAGGAAATGAGGCGGTGCGTATCCAAGCCATGGATCGACAAAAGCTTGCGGGTGACGCGGGTGTCTTCACAGGCAATCATGTCCGCTTGCGCCAAGATATCGAGGGCACGCAGCGTAATGTCGCTGGCATTGCCGATCGGTGTGGCGACAATATGCAGCCCGGCTGCGGGCGGGTTTTGGCGTCGATGTGACGGTTTACTCGTGATTGACGAGAGGCTACCGTCCACATCGGAATTGCCTTGAGTGGAGGACTCGATCGCCGATGCCGTTACCTGTTGAGTGCCAACAGCATTTTGGTCTTCGTCGCCAGTATTTTTCGGCGCCTTTTTTGGCGAGGTTTTCGACCGGTCTTTTGGCATGTCTTGTCCTTGTGTTTCTAAGTGGATGCCAGCAAACCGCAAATGATGGCAGCGGGCAAGGTAAGCCCATGGTGGCGACACCTTCCGGATCGTCAGATGTGGTGACAGGCTTGCCTAGAACCCAACAGCTGCCGCCGGTTTCCGGACCGCGCGTGGCGCCGCCGCCGGTGCCAACCAGTGCGCCGAGTGCGCGTGCCGGTGAGCCGCTGCCGTCGTTGGCAGAGTTGTTGAATCGTCCGGTGAATCCAAATCTATCCACCCAGGTAATGACGTCGACGGTGCCGATGGCCAGCACCGATGCCGTGCGCGTTGCGTTGTTGGTGCCGTTGAGCGGCCCCGCCGCCAACGTCGGACAAGCGATGCTGAACGCGGCGCAGTTGGCGCTGTTTGAATTCGCCGATGACCGGTTTGAATTGCTGCCCCACGATACCCGGGGCACGCCCGATGGCGCTTATGAGGCCGTTCAAATCGCAATCGGTGACGGGGCGCGATTGATCATTGGCCCACTTTTGGCGGGCTCGGTCGCGGCAATCGGCCCGACAGCGCGCGCGGCCAACGTGCCGGTGATTTCGTTTTCGAGTGATCGCTCGGTGGCTGGAAATGGGGTCTATGTGATGGGCTTTTTGCCGTCCGCCGAAACCCAGCGGGTCATCCAATTTACCGCGCAACGCGGGCATACCCGGTTCGGCTTGTTGGCGCCGGATAACCTTTACGGGTCGACGGTATTGAGCGCGATGCAGCAAGCCGCCGCTGCCGCCGGCGTCGAAATCACCCGGGCGCGATTGTATGACGCGAACGCCGAAGATTTCACCGAAGTGGTTCGGGAGATTTCTGATTTCGATGCGCGTAAAGCCGAATTGGAACGCCAAATTGCCGAATTCAAAGGCCGCGACGATGAGATTTCAAAGAAAACGCTGGAGCGATTAGAGCAACTACAAACGGTTGGCGATTTACCGTTTGATGCGTTGATCGTTGCCGATGCCGGCAAACGTTTGCAGCAAGTTGCGGCGCTGTTGCCGTTTTTCGATGTGGATCCCGCCGTCGTGCAGATTTTGGGCACCGGACAGTGGGATATTGCTGGCTTGGGTGCCGAGCCTGCCTTGATTGGGGCATGGTATGCGGCGCCGGACCCCGCCGCGCGTGCCCAGTTTGTCAGTAAGTATGAGGCCACCTATGGCACAGCCCCGCCGCGCTTGGCGACCCTTGCTTATGATGCCGGGGCGTTGGCTGCGGTCTTGGGTGCGGGTGATGCTGGGCCGGATTACTCGGTCGGGACGCTGACCGCGCCCAGCGGCTATTGGGGTCGGGACGGGATTTTCCGTCTGCGCCCCGACGGCACCACCCAGCGCGGATTGGCGGTTTTGGAAATCACCCGACACACCAGCAAGGTGATCGATCCGGCACCGCAGACGTTTCAGCCCGCGATCAACTAAGTGATCAGGTAAGCAATTTCGCGAGCACCGCGTTCAGACGTTGCCGCCCGTCTGCGGTCGCACGCAGCTGTGTTTCAGAGTCAACCATCAAGCCGCCATCAATCAGCATTTGCAGGGCTTCGGTATTGATGACGTCGTCGAGCTGATGCAGATTGGCGCGTCGCTTATCAATGCCCTCGCTGAGGCGAAGACCCATCATCAGTAATTCGCGGGTACGATCTTGTGTGCTTAAAGCGCGCCGCTTTGCGGTGCCGTGACCGCCGTCGCTGACTTTTTGTAACCATCGCGCCGGGTTGTGAATTTGATGCGTGCCGAAGGTTTGCCCGTCCAACGTCAGCCGCCCATGTGCACCGGGCCCGATGCCGACGTAATCGCCGCCCCGCCAACAGGTCAGGTTGTGGCGGCTCTCGTGACCGGGTCTGGCGTGGTTGGAGATCTCATACGCCTGCAGACCTTTTGCCGTCATCTCCGTTTGTGTGATTTCGAACATGTCGGCGGCGATGTCTTCGTCGGCGGGGTGGATGCCGGCTTTCATGAACGGCGTTCCGCTTTCAATGGTTAGCTGATACAGCGATACGTGGTCGCCCGCCAAACTCAGCGCCTCGGCCAGCTCGGCCCGCCACGCCTGCGTGGTTTGATCCGGGCGCGCATAAATTAAATCGAAGGTCACACGTTTAAACAACGCGGAGGCCTGCGCCAACACGCGTCGTCCGTCATCCGCCGAGTGATCACGACCCAAAAATAATAATGCGTCGTCATTGAGCGCCTGCAGGCCCACCGACAATCGATTGACGCCGGCGTCTTTGAATTCGCGTAACCGTGCGGCTTCGCTCGAGGTCGGGTTGGTCTCAAGGGTGATTTCGACATCATCGGCGACAGACCACCGTTTCGCGATATGGGCGATCAGCGCGGCGACGGTTTTCGGCGGCATCAACGATGGTGTGCCGCCGCCGAAATAAAGGCTGGTGACGGTGCGCCCGGGCGTATCGCCGGCGACATGGTCTAAGTCTTTGGTCAGCGCATCCAGCCAGGCTGCCTGATCGATATCGCCCGACGTGTGGACGTTGAAATCACAGTATGGACAGATCGTTTTGCAGAACGGCCAGTGGATATAGACCGCAAAGCCAGGGTCTTGAGCGCTTGCGTCTCGGGTCATGTTCCCTGGTCGGCAAAGCAGGCCGCGACCAGCTGATGAAACGCATCGGCGCGGTGCGACATGGCGTGTTTGCGCGCGGGATCGATTTCGGCGAACGTCTGCGTTTCGCCGTCAGCCACGAAAATCGGGTCGTAGCCGAACCCTTTGTCACCGCGGGGCGGCCAGACGATTTCGCCGCTGACGCTGCCTTCGAACACTTCAGCATGACCGTCGGGCCACGCCAGCGCGAGGGCACAAATAAACGCCGCCGTACGATCTTCGGCACCGCGCATCAGCTCTTCGACCTTTTTCATGGCAACGGTGAAATCTTTGTCCGGCCCGGCCCAGCGCGCAGAGTAAATGCCGGGTGCGCCGGACAGCGTCCAGACGCTGAGCCCGGAATCATCGGCCAGTGACGGCAGGCCCGATGCCTTGGCGGCGGCGTGCGCTTTTAACAAGGCATTGTCGACGAAAGTCTCGCCGGTCTCCTCCGGCTCATCCAAATTGAGTGTGCCCGCTGACACCACCTCGACATTGAACGGTTCGAGCAAGGCGCCGATTTCACGCACCTTGCCGGCGTTGTGGCTGGCGATCACCAATTTGTTTTGATCAAAACGCCGGGCCATGGATTGATTATTTCCCGAGTGCGGCCGTTTGCAGGGCCGTCATTTCGCCGATCCCTTTTTTGGCGAGATGCATCAATTCGGCAAATGCCTGCTCGCTAAAGGGATCCGCTTCGGCGGTGCCTTGAATTTCCACGATGCCACCGCGCCCGGTCAGCACGAAGTTTGCGTCCGCATCGGCATCGGAATCTTCGGCATAATCCAAATCCAGCACCGACGTGCCCTTGTAGATGCCACATGAAATCGCTGCGACGCTGTCGATGAAGGGGATTTCTTTCATGATGCCGAGTCGGACGCATGTTTCAAACGCCCGGTGCAGCGCACAGTACGCACCGGTGATGCTGGCGGTGCGCGTGCCGCCGTCGGCTTGAATGACATCGCAATCAAGTTTGATCTGTACTTCGCCCATCGCTTTGAGGTCGGTGACGGCGCGCAAGGATCGACCGATCAGACGCTGAATTTCCTGGGTGCGGCCGGATTGTTTGCCGCGTGCCGCTTCGCGGTCCGTGCGGGTATGGGTTGAGCGCGGCAACATGCCGTATTCCGCCGTGACCCAGCCTTTGCCGCTGTCGCGCATCCACGGTGGCACGCGCTGTTCGACCGACGCGTTGCATAACACGTGCGTGTCGCCGAAACGCGCCATGCACGATCCTTCGGCATGTTTGGAGTAATCCATTTCCAATGTGACGTTTCGCAGTTGGTCGGGGGCTCGGCCGGATGGGCGCGTCGACATGTTGGTCTCTCCAATACTGAATTCGGCCTCAAGCTAGACCGTCATCTCCGGGTCGTAAAGTGAAGCCGCATTCGTGTTCATGGCTTAGGTATAAAGATCTCGCATCAGGATCCGCCGTTGTGTTGACGGCGCTTCGGGAGGAAACTACATCCTTGCTGCAGCTTCGGCGCCGCAGCACAGCCTGCGCGCAGCAGCGGAGAGAGAGCATATGATCGCCGAATTGAATGAACGCTCGCGGGAAATTTTCCGCCTGATTGTTGAAGCATACTGCACGACGGGCGGGCCGATTGGCTCGCGGACGTTGTCGCATCAGCTGTCGCAAAAGCTCTCGCCCGCCACAATCCGTAACGTGATGGCGGACCTGGAAGATGCTGGGTTACTGTTTTCGCCGCATACCTCCGCGGGCCGGTTGCCGACCGATGCGGGGCTCAGGCTGTTCGTGGACGGTATTCTCGAAGTCGGCAATCTGTCCGATGACGAGCGCAAGCGGATTGAAGGGCAGTACGCTGGCTCAAGCCGTAGTGTGGATCATATGCTTGAAGAGGCAACCTCGACACTATCGGGCCTGACCGGGTTTGCCAGCTTGGTATTTGCGCCGAAAACGGACAGCCCGCTGAAGCACATCGAATTTGTGAACTTAAGTCCTGGTCGTGCGCTTGTGGTCTTGGTGACCGAAAGCGGCGTCGTTGAAAACCGTTTGATTACGGTGCCGATCGGCTTGCCACCGTCCACGTTGGCGCAGGCGAGCAATTATCTGAGCGCGCGGCTGGTCGGTCGGACCTTGCAAGAAGCGTTTGCGGAAATCACCGCGGATTTGCAGAGCCATCAGGCGCACCTTGATGAATTAACGCAGAAAGTTGTCGAAAGCGGGTTGGCCACATGGTCCGGCGACAACGCCAACAATGCCGACCTGGGCACGCTGATCGTGCGCGGCCAGGCCAAGCTTTTAGAGGACGTAACGGCGATTGAAGATCTTGAGCGGATCAGGACTTTGTTTGAGACGCTGGAGACCAAAAACGAGGTTCTTAAGCTGCTGACCCTTGCGGACGACGCAGAAGGAGTCCAAATCTTTATTGGGGCGGATAATAAATTGTTCAGCCTTGCGGGGTGTTCGATGGTCGTCGGTCACTATCGCAACGAGACCAACAATATCGTAGGCGCGATTGGTGTTATTGGGCCGACGCGTATGAATTATGCCCGAATCATTCCGATGGTGGATTACACCGCGCGATTGATCGGCGAACGTTTTGGATAAGACGGGTTAGGAAGACGATGCAAAGCGAGAATAACAACGACGGGGTTGATCCCGAGGAAAACCTCGAAGACACAGCGCAGGCCGAAGCGGATGGCGCGCCAGAAAGTAGTGACGCAGCGCCGGCAGCCGCTGACGCCGGCGGCGCTGATGCGCCGGCGAGCGATCTTGAAGCCGAGCTTGCGGAAACCAAAGACCGCTTGTTGCGCGCGCTTGCAGAGGCTGAAAACGTCCGCCGACGCGCAACCCGCGATGTGGACGCAGCCTCGAAGCGGTCAATTTCAAATTTTGCCCGCGAAATGATCCAGGTCGCCGATAACCTGAGTCGCGCGCTGTCTTCGATAGACCCGACGGCGGCTCAGGAAAACGAGGCTTTTAAGGCACTTTTGACCGGCGTTGAAATGACCGGGCGGGAAATGCAAAAAGCGTTTGAGCGCAATCATATTTTGCAAGTTGACCCTCTGGGTGAGCGGTTCGATCCGCAAATCCATGAAGCGATGTTTGAATTTGATGATCCGTCAAAGCCGGCGGGCACCATCGGCCAAGTGATGGAGCCCGGCTATACTCTGCATGGGCAGCCTTTGCGCCCAGCTAAAGTTGGCGTCACCAAGGGTGGTCCGAAAGCCGCACCGAAAGATGCTGCCGGTCCGACCGGCACGGCACCGACGCCGTCGGCAACCGTCCAGGACGACGTTGACGCGAGCGCCAACTCAAAAGCCAGTGGGGATAACGCTTACGAAGCCGATGGTAAACCGTCGGGCTCACACCTCGACGAGGAATTGTAGGCCGACACCCGCAGGCTTTGAAAAAACCCTAAAAAATGAGGGGTAAAACCGTTGCAGCCCGATGTACACGGGCCTATATCCGGTGAAGCAGTTGGATCGGCAGTGGTAAATGCGTTCACTGACGACCAACAATAGACAACGAGCAAGGTGTTCGTAACCAATGGGGTGATGCCGGGCGCTGATACAGGCCGGGGATGACCGCCGCAGACTGAGAGGTTATTATGAGTAAAGTTATTGGGATCGACCTGGGTACCACCAACTCTTGTATTGCCGTCATGGATGGCTCCAGCGCTAAAGTGATCGAGAATGCCGAAGGCGCGCGTACAACGCCGTCGATGGTCGCATTTTCGGACTCCGGCGAGCGCTTGGTGGGTCAGCCGGCAAAACGCCAAGCTGTCACCAACCCTGAAAATACTCTATTTGCGATTAAGCGCCTGATTGGTCGTCGCTATGACGATCCGATCACGGAGAAGGACAAAAAAGTCGTCCCATATCACATCATCAAAGGTGATAACGGTGACGCGTGGGTCGAAGTGAACGACGATAAGTATTCGCCGTCCCAGATTTCTGCGTTCATTTTGCAGAAAATGAAAGAAACCGCCGAGAGCTACCTCGGCGAGAAAGTCGAGCAAGCCGTGATCACGGTGCCGGCATACTTCAACGACTCGCAACGCCAAGCCACGAAAGATGCGGGCAAGATCGCCGGCCTTGAAGTGCTGCGGATCATCAACGAGCCGACGGCAGCAGCCCTTGCTTATGGTCTTGAGAAAAAAGACAGCGGCACGATCGTTGTTTATGACCTGGGCGGCGGTACGTTTGACGTGTCGATCCTCGAGATCGGCGACGGCGTGTTCGAAGTGAAGTCCACGAACGGTGATACGTTCTTGGGCGGTGAAGACTTCGACAACCGCATCGTTGACTACCTTGCTGACGAGTTCAAAAAAGAAAACACCATCGATCTGCGCCAAGACCGCTTGGCCCTGCAGCGTCTAAAAGAAGCGGCAGAAAAAGCGAAGATCGAGTTGTCTTCGACGACGCAGACCGAGGTGAACCTGCCGTTTATCACCGCGGATGCTTCGGGCCCGAAGCACCTCAACATCAAGTTGTCGCGTGCCAAGCTCGAAACGTTGGTCGAAGATCTGATCGAACGCACGATTGCGCCGTGTAAGAGTGCCCTGAAAGATGCAGGCATTTCCGCCGGCGAGATCGACGAAGTGATCATGGTTGGCGGCATGACGCGGATGCCGAAGGTGCTCGAGAAGGTGAAAACTTTCTTTGGCCGCGAGCCGCACAAAGGCGTGAACCCGGACGAAGTGGTTGCCATTGGCGCCGCGATCCAGGGTGGCGTGCTGAAGGGTGACGTCAAAGACGTTCTGCTATTGGATGTGACGCCATTGTCGCTCGGCATCGAAACGCTGGGCGGTGTGTTCACGCGCTTGATCGACCGCAACACCACGATCCCGACCCGCAAAAGTCAGGTGTTCTCGACCGCCGAGGACAACCAGTCTGCGGTGACGATCCGCGTTTTCCAAGGTGAGCGCGAAATGGCTGCCGACAACAAAATCCTGGGTCAATTCGACCTGGTCGGTATCCCACCAAGCGCACGCGGTATGCCGCAGATCGAGGTCACGTTCGACATCGATGCCAACGGTATCGTCAACGTGTCGGCGAAAGATAAAGCGACCGGCAAGGAACAGCAGGTTCGTATTGAAGCATCGGGCGGTTTGTCGGATGAAGACATCGAGCGCATGGTTCAAGAGGCTGAAGCAAACGCTGATTCCGACAAAAAGCGTCGCGAGTTGGTAGATGCGCGCAACAGCGCCGACAGCATGGCGCATAGCGCAGAAAAGAGCCTTGAGGAATACGGCGACAAGATCGATGCCGCTGAAAAGACCGCTATCGAGACGGCGATCCAAGAGTTGAAAGACGTCAAAGACGGCGATGACTTGGAGGCTATTACCGCCAAAACCGAAGCTTTGTCGCAAGCGTCGATGAAACTTGGCGAAGCGATGTATAAAGCCCAACAAGAAGAAGAAGCCGCAACGGGTGGGGGCGGTGGCCCCGAGGCCGATGCGGGTGCGTCAAAGAAAGATGATGACGAAACCGTTGTCGACGCCGACTTCGAAGAAGTCGATCCGGATCAAGATAAGAAAAGCAGCTAAAGCTGCAGGACGTGATGGGCAGTGGGCTTTGATCCGCTGCCCACACCGTCCGGATCGTTTCGGGGGTTTTTAAATACATGGCGAAGCAAGATTACTATGGAAGTCTTGGAGTGGCGCGTGACGCCGATGCGGCCGAGTTAAAAAAGGCCTATCGCAAGCTCGCCATGCAGTATCATCCGGACCGAAATCCGGATGACGCTGAGGCTGAAAAGAATTTCAAGGTGGTCAGCGAGGCCTACGAGGTTCTCAAAGACCCGGACAAACGCGCGGCCTACGACCGCTTCGGACATGCTGCCTTTGAAGGTGGCGGGCCGGGGCCTGGTGGCTTTGGCGGCGGGGGTGCCGGCGCCGGCGGTTTCGCGGATATTTTCGAAGAGATGTTTGGTGACTTCATGGGCGGCGGTGGCCGTGGCGGCGGGCGTGCCGGCGCCGGGCGCGGCGCGGATTTGCGCTACAACATGGAGATCACGCTAGAAGATGCCTACAATGGTCTGAAAACCGAAATTCGTGTCCCGACCGCGGTCAGCTGTGAAAGCTGCGATGGCTCCGGTGGCGAAGGTGGGGCTGCGCCTGTGGCATGCGGTACCTGCGGTGGGGCCGGCCGGGTGCGTTCGCAATCGGGGTTTTTCACCGTCGAGCGCACATGCCCGAATTGCCAGGGCACCGGTCAGACCATCAAAGACCCGTGCAAAACATGCCAAGGCACTGGGCGTCAGCAAAAAGAAAAGACACTTTCCGTCAACATCCCGCAAGGCGTTGAAGAGGGCACGCGGATCAGGCTTTCCGGTGAAGGCGAAGCCGGGATGCGCGGTGCGCCGGCAGGAGATCTATATATTTTCTTGAGCATCAGACCGCATCGTTTCTTCCGTCGCGATGGCACGGATATTCATGTTCGGGTGCCGGTTGCCATGACCACGGCGGCCCTTGGCGGTCAGATCGAAGTGCCGACCGTCGAAGGCAAATTGGTGCGGGTCACAATCCCCGAAGGCACGCCGACCGGTCATCAACTGCGCTTGCGCGGCAAAGGTATGCCGGTGCTGCGTTCCGTCAGCCGTGGCGACATGTTCGTGCAGATTTTCGTCGAAACCCCGGTCAATCTGACGAAGAAGCAAAAAGAAATACTGGAAGATTTCGCCGGCGACGGAAAATCCGCCAAGAAGCATAGTCCCGAGAGCACCGGCTTCCTCGATAAAGTCAAAGAGCTTTGGGAAGACCTGCGCGACTGATCTCGGTCTCCATTGTCTGTCTTATCGGTTCGTGCGGTTGCGCGTGACAGTGCGCGCGCAGCTTTTATGATATCCGTCAGAATGTATTCGAGGCTTTGTTAAAGACTGGGGGAGGTTGTTGTCATGAAAATCGGGATCGTTGGATGTGTCGGGCGCATGGGGCGGATGTTGATCAATGCGATTGACCAGACGCCGGATGCTGAACTTGCCGGCGGCACAGAACGGGCAGGCTCGCCAGCCGTGGGCGAAGATCCGGCGATGGTCGCAGGATTGTCCGCTAGCGGTTTGATCATTGGCGATGACCCGCGCGCATTGTTTGAAATTGCTGATGCTGTCGTCGACTTCACCGCGCCGGAAGCGACGGCGGCCCATGCCAAGCTGGCGCTTGAAACCGGCACCGCGCTTGTGCCCGGCACCACCGGGTTGAGTGCTCAGCAACAGGCAGCGATTGATGCCGCTGCTGAAAAAGTAGCTGTTGTGCAGGCCGCAAATTATTCGGTTGGCGTCAATCTGTTGTTGGGCCTTACCGAACAGGCAGCTGCCATCTTAGGCGATGACTACGACATCGAAATTTTGGAAATGCATCATCGTCACAAGGTAGATGCGCCATCGGGCACGGCCTTGGCATTAGGGCAGGCAGCGGCATCGGGTCGTCAGGTTGATTTGGATAAAGTTGCGCAGCGGGTCCGTGACGGCCACACCGGTGAACGCAACGTTGGGGATATCGGCTTTGCCACGCTGCGCGGCGGTATGGTGGTGGGTGATCACACGGTGATGTTTGCGGCCGATCAAGAGCGGATCGAGCTGACACATAAAGCGTCTGACCGTGCCGTGTTTGCAAAGGGAGCAATCCGTGCTGCGTTGTGGACCAAAGGTCAGGCGCCGGGACTTTATTCCATGCGCGATGTGTTGGGCTTTTCCTGAGCCTACGCCGGCGTCGGGTTATTGAGCCGGCGGATTTCACTTCGCAGAACCTCACATAAGGTTTCCCGCTCATCTAAGGTGAGGAATTTTCCAATCACCACATGGCGCCCGTGGGTGCCGGCGATCAGTTGATTTGATGTGGCATCTACGCGCACCCGCAGCCATTGCGGCTGGAATGACCAATGCGCACGTTTCCCCCAATGATCGACGCGCGATAGACGGAACTCTTGGTCGCTGATGGTGATCGCCTCGAAAGCCGAGCCAACTTTATAGTTATAGCGAAGTGCAAAGACCAGCCCTGCGACTTCAACGCCCATAAACCCAAATACCGGCCATGCGCCGTTGATGAGGAAAATCGTGCCGGTCGGGATAAATAGGCACAACACAAATCCGGTTACGATTTTAATCGCCCGCTCGCTTGAGCTCCGATGGGGGCGAAGCACGCGTGAGAAACGAATGCGCCCGGCATCTTGCTGATCTAGGTCGTGTTGCGTGTCGATATCCATGGTTTATTTTACGCAAACTGACGGGGCCACAACAACCGGGTTTCATACTGTGCGGATATGCGGGATAACAAATTCATGAAAAAAGCCGACGTTGTTGAATTTTACAGCCACCTGCAGGCTGCTGACCCCGAGCCGGTCGGCGAGCTGCACTATGTGAATCCCTACACCTTGTTGGTCGCCGTCGCATTGTCGGCGCAAGCGACCGATGTCGGCGTCAATAAGGCCACCAGGCCGCTGTTCAAAAAAGTGAAAACGCCTGAGGCTATGGTGAAGCTTGGTCTGGCTGGATTAAAAGATCACATCAAGACGATTGGGTTATTCAACACCAAAGCTAAAAATGTGATCGCGCTCAGTGAAATTCTGATCGCTCAGCACGGCAGCGTCGTGCCCGATGATCAAGCTGCGCTCGAAGCGTTGCCGGGTGTTGGACGTAAGACGGCGAACGTTGTCCGCAACATCGCATTTGGTGCACCGACCATCGCCGTGGATACACATATTTTTCGGGTTTCGAACCGGACTGGCCTTGCGCCGGGCAAAACACCTTTGGCGGTCGAGAAAAAGCTTTTAAAAGCGACGCCGCCGGAATTTGCGCTGCATGCACATCATTGGCTGATCTTGCTTGGTCGTTATATCTGCAAGGCCCGCAAACCTGATTGCCCGAAGTGCCGGGTTATTGATCTTTGTCGCTATAAAGCGAAGACAACACTTTAAGTTTTTGCTGCAGTTGGTTGTGATTTAGCGCTAAGGCGTTGGCGGAGCACCGAGGTGATGCAGGCTTTGATGCCGCTGCTGCCGTTACTGCGCGCATCCACATGCTTGATTTTGGACTCGCCGTCATTCGGATATAAAAACAAAAATAATACGCAGTCTGGCGTCTGATATTGCCAGATTTTACTGCCTAAATCTTGCCGGACGAGGCTAGCTGAGCCTAGAACAGCGGCGATTTTCGTTTCGCCCCAACCGATCATTTCCGTTGGATCGGGGGTATCTATTGTGGGTGCCGGCGGAGGCGCGGGTACGCCTGGCGCGGATGCGATCTTAGGTGTGCTTTGCGTAGTCGCGGTCGGTGCGTCCGTTGGCATGGCTTCGCACGCGGCGAATGTGCCACACAGCAATATTGCCGCCGAACTTCTTGCCCAACGGGTAACCCACATCTGCGTTCGTTGTGTCACGATGGTGGCGTCTTAACTTTGGTTTGGCGTATCGGCGTCGCCTGTACTGAGGGTTTGCATATCGCCGGAGATCTCGCCACCGGACTCAATGACGATTTTGCCATAGCGTACTTTGCCGTGCACCCGCCCGCCGGCGCGGACAATAAGTCGCTCACGTGCGATCAGATCACCGTCAAAGCGGCCGCTGATTTCGGCTTCGTCAACTTCGGCGGCGCCTTTGAAAAGCCCGCTCGGCGAAATTTCAAGGACCCGTGCGCCCTGCAAGGTGACCTCAACATGGCCTTCGACGATTAATTTGTCGCACGACGTGATTTCACCGCTTAGTTGGATATCCCGACCAACGGTTAAGCGGCGACTTTCGATTTCACCGGCACGCGGGCGGTCGATAAGGCGACCGGGTGCGCTTGGCAGGTCCGGACTACGGCGTTGATAGTCGGGTAATGCACCACCGGTGCTTGCCGGCGGTTTTGCCGGTGCATGCGAGCCTTTGCGGGAAAAAGGTTTGAGCGGCGGCGCCGTACCGGCGTCGTCATCGAATCCGGATGCATTGGCTGTATTGGATCCGCCGACAGATGATTTTTCCGCGTTCACGCCGGTATCGTTTTCGTCTTTTTTCTTGCCGAACATGTGTCCCATCCCCGTATCAACAGGCAGTTTTGCAGCTTAGGTCTCAGCGACTGCGTTGCCCTGAGGCCGCCACTTCTCGAAAAGGTGCACCATTGCAGCGGTCGCGACAACAGGCATCAACAAGTTGACCACGGGTATCGTCAATAAAAATGCAATTGCGACCCCGGTCATCAGCACGCTCAACCCGTGAGCTTTTCTCAAGCTTGTGACATCGGCAGCCGGCAAACGCCGCACGCCAACCATTTCGAAATATTCGCGACCAAGCAAATAGCCGTTCACCAGATAAAACATTATCGGAAATAACGGCCCTAAAAACAAAAACGGCAGCAGCAAAATGTTCAAGACGATCAGGATGCCAAGGAATTTGGCCGATGTCACAATGGCTTCGCTGATGGGCTGATCTTTGGGTGGCCCAAGCCTGGGATAATGGGTTTTTTCAACGCATTCGGCGACTTGATCTAAAAATAGGCCAATCACGGCGCTGACCGTGGCGGGAAATAAGAACCATGTCAGTGCCAAGGTTGCGACCCCGCCCAACACGTCGATGACACTTTCCAACCACCCGATTTGTGTGATTGAGGTCTGCGCGAGCAGCCATGCGACCACCGACCAAAGTATGACAAAGGTGATCAATGCGGCGAATACGGAAAACCAGACGTATTTTCGCGTTGCTTTATCGCTTAGCTGATTAATACCCTTAATTAAGGCAGATAACATACTGTAAAACCTTACTTATCACTTGTGAAGTTTGTATTTTAGCTCGATTTGCAAATTAAAAGACGGCGTGTGGACGGGGTCAAGGTGGGATTCTCAACAAATCTGTGAGGTATGTAAAAAAATTATTTAAAAACAACAAATTAGATTAATTTCTTAATATTGTGTTAAAATTGTCGATTTGCATGAAAAAGCGGTGATGCTTCCCGCTTGCTCGTAGGCGCGTGTTCGCTATACTCCGCGCCAACTCATCACCCCCCAAGATTAGGGAAAGCTCTATGTCCGACTCCGCTTTCGATGTCCTCGGAATCGGGAACGCCATCGTTGACGTGTTGGTGCAGACCGAAGATAAATTTTTGACTGACAATAACCTTTCCAAAGGCACCATGGCCTTGGTCAGCGCAGACGAACAACGCGCGCTCTATGACAAGTCCGGTCAGGCCATTGAAAGCTCCGGCGGATCGGCGGCGAATACGCTCGCGGGCATTGCCGCACTGGGCGGGCGTGCAGCGTTCGCCGGCAAGGTTAAGGACGACCAATTGGGTCGCGTGTTCCAGCACGATATTCGAGCAGCCGGCGTGACGTATACGACGTCAACGGCTACCGACGGTGACCCGACCGCGACATGTTTGGTGCTGATTACGCCGGATGGTGAGCGGACAATGCAAACCTATTTAGGTGCATGTGTGACCTTCGCCCCGACGGACTTGGACCTTGAACAATTGCAGGGCGCATCGGTGACCTATCTCGAAGGCTATTTGTGGGACCCGGACGCTGCCCGCGAAGCATTCTTCAAAGCTGCCGAAGCGGCGCACGCCGCAGGGCGGAAAGTCGCACTGTCCCTATCCGATCCGTTCTGCGTTGACCGGCACCGGGATGGCTTTCGTGATTTTATTGCAGAACACGTCGATATCCTGTTCGCCAATGAAGACGAAATCATGTCGCTGTTTCCAGACCAAGGCCAAAGCTTTGACGATGCCGCGGCCGCGATCCAAGGCAAGGTTGAGATTGCTGCCTTGACCCGATCTGAAAAAGGGTCGGTCGTCGTTACCGCAAATGACATGATTTCGGTCCCCGCCGCGAAGGTTGAGCAAGTGATAGACAGCACCGGTGCCGGTGATGCCTATGCCGCAGGATTCTTGGCGGCTTACACCCAAGGTCATGAGCTAAAAGCCGCAGCGACGCTGGGCGGTTTGATGGCAGCATTGATCATTCAACAGATCGGTGCGCGCCCCACAGCCAGTGTGCAGCATTTATTAAGCGACATCGTAAACTAAGTTTTTCCTAAACCCCCAGGTTGGAGTCCCCAATGGACCTCCGTAACATCGCGATCATCGCGCACGTCGACCATGGCAAAACCACATTGGTGGATACCATGCTCTCACAAAGCGGCGCATTCCATGCAAACCAAAAAGTCGCCGAGCGGGTCATGGACTCCGGTGAACTTGAGCGTGAGCGTGGTATCACCATTCTTGCCAAGTGTACGTCTGTTGAATGGCGGGATATTCGTCTCAACATCGTAGATACACCTGGTCACGCTGACTTCGGCGGAGAGGTCGAGCGAATATTGTCGATGGTCGATGGCGTGGTGCTGCTTGTCGATGCCGCTGAAGGCCCGATGCCGCAAACCAAGTTCGTGACCGCGAAAGCGCTCAAACTCGGCCTCAAGCCGATCGTCGTCGTCAATAAGGTTGATAAGCCAGACGCACGGCCATTTGATGTACAGACCGAGGTCTTTGATCTGTTCTCGGCTTTGGAAGCAAATGACGAGCAGCTTGATTTCCCGACGTTGTTCGCCTCCGGTCGTAACGGCTGGGCTGCTGAAGACCCCGATGCCGGCGGTGGTGATTTGATCCCGCTGTTCGAATGCATCGTCAAACACGTGCCGCCGCCCGTCGCAGATCCTGACGGCCCGTTCAAAATGTTGGTGACGACGTTGGAAGCGGATCCGTTCTTGGGGCGCATTCTGACCGGGCGTGTTTTGTCCGGTGTCGTGACGTCGAACCAGACGATCAAAGCGCTGCATCGGGACGGCAAATTGGCCGAACAGGGTCGCGTGCAGAAGCTTTTGGCGTTCCGCGACGTCAAGCGGGTGCCGATTGATCGTGCCGAAGCGGGTGACATTATTGCCATTGCTGGCCTCTCTAAGGCCACTGTCGCAGACACCTTGTGTGCGGTCGAAGTGACAGAGCCGATTCAATCCCAGCCGGTCGATCCGCCGACCCTGGCCGTGACGTTCTCCATCAACACTTCGCCTTATGCCGGACAAGATGGCGACAAAGTGACGACCCGCGTGATCCGGGACCGTCTGATGCGCGAAGCCGAGGGCAACGTCGCGATCCGCATCACCGAAACCGAAAATAAAGATTCCTACGAAGTCGCTGGGCGAGGCGAACTGCAGCTTGGCGTGCTGATCGAACAAATGCGCCGCGAAGGCTTTGAGCTTTCGATCTCACGCCCGCGCGTTTTGTTCCGTGAAGATCCGGAGACCGGCGCGATCCTCGAGCCGATGGAAGATGTCACCGTCGACGTCGATGAAGCTTTTTCGGGGATCGTGGTGGAAGCGCTCAATACCCGCAAAGGCCGAATGACCGAAATGCGTCAAGCCGGTGGCGATAAAGTGCGGCTCAGCTTCTTGGTGCCGTCTCGGGGTTTGATCGGTTATCACGGCGAATTTATGACGGAAACACGGGGAACAGGCGTTCTAAACCGCGTGTTCCACAGCTTTGCGCCACACCTTGGGCCGGTCCCAGGGCGTCGCAACGGCGTGCTGATTTCCAATGCGACCGGTAAATCCAATGCATATGGCCTGGGCGGCCTTGAGGGCCGCGGTGAATTGTTCATCGGTGCAGGAGTGCCGGTCTACGAAGGTATGATCATTGGCGAGCATAGCCGCGAGAACGATCTCGAGGTGAACCCATTGAAAGCCAAGCAGCTGACCAACATTCGGGCCTCCGGTACCGATGAAGCTATTCGCCTGGCGCCGCCTCGGCGTCTCAGCTTGGAAGACGCGATTGCGTACATCAACGATGACGAATTACTTGAAGTGACGCCAAATATCTTGCGGTTGCGCAAACAGCTATTGAATCCGCACGACCGGAAAAAAGCTGAGCGCAGCAAAAGCGCCGGTTGAGCAACGCCTAGGACGACGATACCCTAGCGTTATGGAAAGTTCGAACCGTACAAACTCTATGTCGGCATCGGCTCGCCCGGTGATTACATCATCACCATTTTGGCGATTGATGCCGGCGGGTATGCGCAGGCGCTGGTGGCTGTTTCGTCCGTTCGATTTAATTGCGCGGTATTTTCCAGTTTTTAAAAAGAAAAAGGGCCTGTTGGCGGTGCGGATGGATGGCATCGGTGACATGGTGCTGTTTCGCAGCAGCCTTGATCATTATGCCGAAGCCTTCGGTGTCGACAAAGCGGACATCACCGTTCTGGGATGTGATAGCTGGAAACCGATCACGGACCGTGTATTCGGCGGCTATCGGGTGATCACCATCGACGAGCATAAATTCGCACGGAATCTCTCGTATCGGTTTTTTGTGGCCCTTAAAATTCGTTGGTTGGCCCCGAAGATTGCGGTGTGTGATTCCTATCTTCGCCGCGCCATGATGGCGGACAGTTTGGTTTGGCTATCGGGCGCCGACCGCACCGTGGTGTCGATGCCCTATGTGAACGAGCCCACTCGGGCGGAGTTCACATATTATCTTAGCCAAGTCGACGAAATCATAGATACGGGCCCGTACCCGACCCACGAGATCGTCCGCCATTTTCGCTTTGTTTCAGAGATTGCCGGTACGATTTATGCACCGAAGCCCACCCAGATTAGTTGGGAATGTCCAACGCCGGGATTGGTCGTGGCGGCGCCGTATGTGGTGATAAACCCGGGTAGTAACGAGCCAGGTCGTCGTTGGCCGTTTAGCGCTTATGTGACGGTAGCGGAGAAACTCCTGGCGCTTGGATGGCAGGTCGTTTTTGTCGGCACCCGCGAAGAGAGGTGGGACCTCAGCATGCTGCAGGCGATTGCGCGTAGGGATGGTGTTATTGATTTAACCGGGCAAACGTCTTTACCGCTGCTTTTGGATATGATTGAGCACGCCCAGTTGGTGGTCAGTAATGATACCGGCCCGGCGCACTTGTCGATCGCGTTGGGCACCCCGACCGTGGTGATTGTCGGCGGCGGTCATTTTACCAGCTTCGTTCCTTATCCAGCGGCTATTGCGCCGAATCATGCCGAGTTCGTCTATGAGCAGATGGATTGTTATCACTGCTTTTGGCGCTGTCACAAACGACATAGTAAATTCGATGTTTTCCCGTGCGTCGAAGCGATTTCCGTCGACACGGTCTGGGATGCCTGCGCGCGTTTGATTGGTGAGTCTGCAGATAAAAACCACGTGGTGGCCCAACCTGATTCCGCTCAGCCATCTAGACCTACCGCGTCGCTTTGACCACAAAGGCATCCGTAGATTGGCGTGCCTGGCCAACGGCCATCAAAGTTTATTTTGAATTTCGTGTCTTTCTTATTTTGCTGTTGGGTTTTTCCAGCGGGCTGCCCCTGCTGCTTGTTTACGGAACGCTTTCGGCATGGCTCCATGATGAGGGCGTTTCGCTCACGGTCATCGGATGGTTTTCGATCGCCAGTAGCGCCTATGCGCTCAAATTTCTCTGGGCACCGCTGGTCGACAGATTCCCCCTTCCGGGTTTAACGCGTTGGATTGGTCAGCGACGCAGTTGGCTGTTGTTGTCGCAGGGGTGCGTGATGCTCGCCATTCTGGCACTGGGCGGGTCCGATCCTAAAGATGCTTTGGCGTGGACTGCGTTATGGGCCGTGGTGTTGGCGTTTGCCTCTGCCACGCAAGATATCGTCGTCGATGCCTATCGGATCGAAATATTAGATGAAGCGCAAATGGGTGCCGGGGCCGCTAACTACGTTGTGGGTTACCGTATCGCGACATTTGTATCCGGTGCCGGTGCGCTGGTGATTGCGGATCAGGCCGGATGGTTCTGGGCGTATGCGTTAATGGCGTGTTTTGTCGTGGTCGGGATTGCCGCAACGTTACTCGGGCCAGAGCCCCGCCGTCCCGGTGCCGAAGCACACGCGATCAAAGCGAAAGCCGATGGCTTGCAAACTATTGCGGCGCGTTTTGCCGCCGGGTTTCGCGATGCGGTATTGATGCCGTTTATCGATTTTGCCCGGCGCGCCAATTGGCCGATGATCTTGTTGTTTATCGCGCTGTATAAATATGGCGATGCGCTTTTGGGCGTGATGGCGAACCCGTTTTATCTGGATATTGGGTTTTCAAAAACTGAAATCGGGTTGGTCACAAAAGGCTTTGGCTTGGCCATGACGTTGCTCGGTGGGATCATCGGTGGCGCGATGGTGGCACGGCTTGGCACGTTTCCAGCCTTGCTGGTAGGCGGCATCTTGCAAGCGGCCTCCAACGGGGTCTTTGCGTTACAGGCCTGGATTGGTCCGGAATTGCCGATGCTGTTCGTCACCATCGGGATCGAAAATTTAACGGGTGGTATCGGTACCATCGCGTTCGTTGCGTATCTGTCTGGGTTGTGCAATGTGGCCTACACGGCAACCCAGTTTGCGTTGTTATCGTCCTTGATGGCGTTCACCCGTACCGTGCTGGCATCGGGAGGCGGCTGGTTTGCCGACCATGTCGACTGGGTAACGTATTTTCTTGTCACCGGGCTGGCGGCGATTCCGGGGCTGATGCTGTTGCTTTGGCTTATGAAGCGGGGGCCGAGGCCAACATGGTCTGCAACGCCTGATTGACGTCGTCCAGCGGGATTGCAGTCATGTCACGGCTTCCATATTTCTCGGCTCGGATCACGGTGATTACATCGGTCATCGGCGGAAATTTCTCATAGACGGTCGGGCCATATAATACGATCAGCGGTACGCCTGCGACGGCCAACATATGCGCGATACCGCTGTCGTTTGAAACGGCGGCGGTAAGGCGGCTGCCCAATGCCATCGTAAACAAAGGGTTGTAGCCATGTGCCGCCGCACCGTTGCCGTATTGTAGCGGCAACAACGCGTTTGGCAATTTCGCCTTTATTTCGGCCGCCCATTCTTCCTCTTGAGGTCCGATCAGGAATACCGGCACTGCGCCGCGTGCTTCTGCCAGTTCGGCGAGCGCGATGTACCTGTTTAGCGGCCAACATTTTGGCCGCCCGCCTGAGCCGGGTGCAAAACCAATATAGCATGGCCCGACGGGCAAAAGTTGTGCGGCCATATCATGATGGGCCTGTGGAAAATCCAAATTTAATTTTGTCGGAGTCTCGAATGTCATGCCGCTGGCGATTTCCAGCAAGTCCAGCATTTGACGCTGCATCGCTTTGGGCGATTTATAGCCGTTTCCTGGCTTCACCGACGACAGCAAGAACTTGGCGGCAGGAGAAATAAATTGGCCGTGTCGGATTCGCCAAGCCGATAGGCTGGTCCAAAATATCCGCTGCGTGTCGATCACAATATCAAAGCGACGATCTTTGAGTGGCTGCCGTTTGAGCATTTCGGACGGATGCAGGCCAACCCCGCCGTATTCGATGACTTCGTCAATCACGTCGGCGACCAAGGGGGCCAAGACGCCAGCATAAACGCTGGTTTCTTTGCCGGCGAACCATGTCAGGTGTGCGTTCGGAAAAGCGGTGCGCAAACCGCGTGCGAATGGCAGCTTCAAAAGCCCATCGCCTAGTCGGTCGAGTCCCACGTAGACGAGGACGGAGTGAATATTTTCACGGTCTATCGACATTTAACAGCTCCTTAATCCTCTCCGCCTATCACGTCTTTGAAAAATTGTGGAGCGAAACCGCCCTGACGGGTATGGTGCCTTCAATCTTCTGTCATTTATCCAACCGTGGCCGAGAGGGCGAATTTTTATGAACATGGACATGGTGCCAATCGGAGAAAATCCGCCATATGACGTAAACGTAATTATCGAGATTCCTTTGGGCGGCAATCCGGTCAAATATGAATTCGATAAGAAGTCCGGTGCTATCTTTGTCGACCGGTTCTTGCATACGGCAATGTATTACCCGACCAACTATGGCTTCGTGCCGCACACGTTGTCTGACGATGGAGATCCGATTGATGCGGCCGTGCTCGGTCAAATGCCGGTGATTCCTGGTTGCGTCATCAAATGCCGTCCGATCGGCGTTTTGATCATGGAAGACGAAAGCGGAATCGACGAAAAGCTTTTATGCGTGCCGGTCGACGAACTGCACCCGTATTACGGCGATGTCAGCTCGTATCGTGATATCCGCCCGGTGCTGATCGAACAAATCCAGCACTTCTTTGAACACTACAAGGATCTTGAGCACAACAAGTGGGTCAAAGTGCAGCGTTGGGGTGAGGCCGAAGAAGCGATGGAACTCATTCGCCAAGCTATTGACCGCGCCGTTGAAGCCGACGCGGCCAAAGCTTAATGCCGAAAATTTAGCTAGCCTTAGCTGCGCGCGGGGCCCTGCCCTTGAAGGGCCGCTTCGTGCGCAGTGAGGGCGGCCAGGGTTACCATATCGGACACCGTCGCACCCATCGGCACAACCTGAACAGGCTTCACGAGACCTTTGATCAGCGGCCCCAGCACTGTTGAGCCGCCGACGGCCGCCAACAACTTCATGGCGATTTGCGCACTATGCAGGCCCGGCATGATCAGCACGTTGGCGGTGTCTGACAACCGGCAGAACGGGTATAGTTTCATCAGATCCTTGTTCAGCGCGACGTCGACGGACATTTCGCCATCATATTCGAACGAGGCGTCTCGCTGATCTAAGATTGCCACGGCATCGCGCACAATGTCTGCGCGCGGCAATGACGGATGACCGAAGTTTGCAAACGAAACCAGCGCGACGCGAGGCTCATGTCCAAAGCGGCGCACTTCCGTTGCGGCTTGCTGTGCGATATCAGCAAGTTCTTCGGCGTTGGGGGACTCGTGCACGGCGGTGTCGGCCACAAATATGGAGCGCCCGCCATCGATAATCAGTGATAAGCCCATCACGCGCGCCCCCGGTGCCGGGTCGATGACCGATGAAATATTCCGCATGGCGTCGTGATAATTCCGGGTTAGCCCGGTGACCATTGCATCCGCGTCTCCCATCGCCACCATGCAGGCACCAAAGATATTGCGATCCAAATTGACCATGCGCTGGCAGTCGCGCATCAAACCCCCTTTGCGCTGCAGGCGGCGATAAACATGCTCAGCGTACTCTTGATTGCGCGAGCTCAGCCGCGCGTTCTGGATTTCCATCCCTTCGTGCCCGGCCAGACCGAGCGCTTTCATGGTTTCGCGGACCCGTTCTTCGCGACCGATAAGCACAGGGGTACCGTAGCCCGCGTTGTAGAATGCATGGGCGGCGCGGATCGACTTTTCTTCTTCGCCTTCGGCAAATACGACGCGGCGTGGTTTCGCCCTCACCTGATCTAAAATTGCCTGCAGGTAACCGGTCATCGGATTGAGACGGGCGGACAACTCGGCGCCGTAAGCGTCCATATCGATGATCGGCTTCTGCGCGACACCCGAATCCATCGCGGCTTTTGCAACGGCTTTTGGGATATTCGTGATTAAGCGGGGAT
>JAFMCK010000240.1 GCA_017857825.1 Rhodospirillales bacterium | reverse complement strand
ATGCCTCTAGTGCCGCTCGCCCTCAAAATCGGTCAGTTAATACGGGTGTCCAGCTTTTCCGCCGCCGCGCGGCCCATCGCATTTGGAAATGCTGTAGCCTTTATCTGGTCGAAGATTACCGCTCGCGGAAGGCTTCGTGGCGGAGTTTCAGGATCGGCTTGACCAAATAATCCATCACCGATTTTTCACCGGTGTGGATGTCGACCGTGGCCTGCATACCCGGCGTGATCGGCAGGTCACCTTCGACCTTACCCAGATAGTTTTTATTGGTCCGCACCACGACACGGAAGTACGGCGCACCGTCTTCGTCGGTACTGCTGTCCGGCGCGACGCGCATCACTTGACCTTCAAGGCCGCCGTAGCGCGCGAAGTCGTAGGTGGAGATCTTCACCGTCGCGTCTTGGCCTTCCGTAACATAGCCCCGGTCGACAGGATTCAATTTTGCTTCGATCACTAAGTTGTCGCCGGTCGGCACAATTTCCATGATCGGCTCGCCCGGCTTAATGACGTTGCCGATGGCGTTGTAGCGCATGTTTTTGACGACGCCGTTGATTGAGCTTTTGATCTCGGTACGTACGCCCTGGGCGTCGGCTTCGCTCAACAGTTCGGTGACGCGGGCGATGTTTTCTTCGATCTTACCCAGTTGGTCTTGGGCTTCACGACGAAAGCGGCTCTCGGTTTCCTGCAGACGCTGGCGCGCTTCTTCGACGGCGGCCTGCACTTTCGGCATCGACGGGCGCAGCGAACGCATTTCGCCGTCCAGATTCTCGACCTCGGCTTCAAGCTCAAGGTGTTCCATTTTTGCGGTCAGGCCCTCGGCGAGCAGGGACCGCGACATTTTCAGGCGCTCCGACGCGAGCTTGTAATTGCTTTCCACGGCACGTGCGCGCGCGGTCAGCTCTTCGACTTCAAGCTCGCGCTGTTTCACCTGTTCGCGCATCACCTGCAAGGTCGATCCGAGTTCGCGGCGGCGTGCTTCAAAGGCTTGACGCTGGGCGGCGACAATCGCCGGGCGGCGTTTTGAGACGTCTTCGGGGAACACCAATTCCTTACCTTCGGCTTCCGCTTCCAGGCGCGCTTTGATCAAGCGTTCGCTATCGATACGCACCTGTAGTTCTTCGCGGTTGGTGCCGCCTGATGCGAGGTCGAGCTGCATCAGCGTCTGCCCCTCGCGCACGGTGTCACCTTCAGAAATATAGATATCCTGGATGATGCCACCTTCGAGGTGCTGCACCACACTGATGCGGCCTGCCGGCACGACTTCACCGGTTGCAATCGCAACCTCGTCGAGGGTGGCGTAGTTGGCCCAAATCAGGCCGACCGCCAGCAACAGCATCACTGGCCAAGCCAACAGGCGCCAGCCTGGCAACGGGTTTTGGTTCAACATCATGTCGAGCTTGTCGGACGCCGTCAGGCCTTTTGGCATCGCACGCTCAGGGGCCTTTGCAGCTGCCTTTTCGTCGCGCTTAATTGTGTCCAAACCAGAAGCGTCGGGACTCATCGGCTGTCTCCATGGGTAAACGTGTGCATGATCTGCATACCTTTGATGCCATATCTCATGTTCTTGGCTTCGAGGGGGCTGCGCCAGCTGCCGCATCCGCTTTGCGCTTCTGCTCTTGCTGATTTCCCTTAATTAAATCCGCATATGGGTCATCAAGCAACCGTTTCGCATCGCCATCGAGCTTGAACATATTACCGGACGGCACGCTGGGATCAGCCGTCGCCGGTGTGCCTGGGCTCGGTTTTGGCGGAGTTGCGGCTTGTTTTGCGTTGTCCTTCGCGCGCGCTGCAATCGCTTCTGCAGCGCCGCCACCAGCAGGCGCCGGCGCCGGGCTGGGCTTTGGCGCTGCAGACGGTGCCGGTGGTGGTCCTGCTTTGCTTGGGGTCGGCGGTGCGGCTGATGGCTTTGCGGCGGGCTGTTGCGGCGTCCGCTCTGATGTCGGTGCGGCGCGGGACGCGGCCTTTGCCGTGTCGTTAAGCGGCGGCACGCCTGGTAGTACAGTTTCGCTAGGCGCCTCGGCTGGGTCGGCTTGACCGTTGCGCGCCGTCATCGGTTGCTGTCCGAACAGTTTCGGCAGAATCTCGCGGGATGGGCCAGCGAGGGCAACCTTGCCTTTGTCCAATGCGACGAGATCATCACACGCCGCCAGCAGGATTGAGCTGTGCGTGACGATGATGACGGTCCGCGTCTTGCCGATGTCGACCAGGGTTTTCCGGAGCTCTTGTTCCGCTTGCCGGTCCAGGCTGGCCGACGGCTCGTCCAGCAGCAAAACCGCTGGATTGCCCAACAAAGCGCGGGCGACAGCAATTCGTTGGCGCTGGCCGCCCGACAACCGTCGCCCGGCTTCGCCGATGTCGGTGGCATAGCCATCAGGCAGATCAATGATGAAATGGTGCACGCCGGCCGCCGTGGCCGCAGCGACGATCTGCTCGTCATCGGAGTCCGGGAAACGGTGCACAATGTTGTCGCGGACGTTGCCGGCGAATAGCACGGTTTCTTGCGGCACGTAGCCCATCCAAGACGCAAGCTCGGTTCGCGAGAACTGACCGATGTCGGCGCCGTCCAACAACACGCGCCCGTTGGTCGGCGGGTACAGACCCTGCAGCATTTTCAGCAAGGTCGTTTTGCCGGACCCGTTGCGACCGACGAGCGCGTGCACGCCGCCTGCGCGGATTTTAATGGAGACGTCGTCGACCACCGGTTTTGCGCCTTCGTTATACGCAAAAGTCAGGTTCTCTACGGTCAACTCACCCTTTGGCTTATCCAACTGCACTTCGCTCTCGGCGCGATCCGAAATCGTCGAGAATACCTCGCCCAAGCGATCCACCGATTGCTTAAAGCCGTTGTATGCGCGCCATTGTCCAACCAGCTGATTGAGCGGTCCGAGCAGGCGACCCGACAACATGTTAGTGGCGATCAACGCGCCCATGGTCAGGTTCTGATTGACGATCTGATAAGCGCCGACGGTCGTCAGAAAGATCGTCGTCGACTGAGTCAGGCTTTGCGAGCAGTTAGTATAAAAATCGGTCCGATTGCCCCGATACATCGACTGCGCGATGTTTTCAGCGTGCGTATCTTCCCAAAGCGGTCGCATCGAGCGTTCGAGCGCCAGTGCTTTGATCGTGGTGCGGCCTTGAATCAATTCGCCGATCAAGGCGTCGCGGGACTGGGTGCTTTCGCGTTCCGCCGCGTTTGCTTGCGCCATTACGCTGCCGGATCGCCAAGTGACGAACATGAACAGCGGCATAATAATCAACAAAACCCAGGCGATCGGGGCGGCGATGATCCAGATCAGCACGAAGAACACGATAATAAACGGGAAGTCGCAGATCAAAATCGCGGATGCGCCCGACACCGTGTTGCGGACCACATCGACGTCGCGAAACAGCGATTGCCAATAACTGGCCGGTTTGGTTTCCAACACATGCAGCGGTAGGCTGACCAATTTGTCGAACAGGTGCCGACCGACAATGACATCGACGCGGAGTGCCACGGTCTGCATGATTCGCGAGCGCGCCTGCTTGAGTACAAGATCGAACAGCAACACCAGCGCCATTCCGATCACAAGGCCCCACAATGTTGTCAGGCCCCCGGTGCCGACGACGCGATCATAGACCTGCAACGAGAAGATCGGCACCGCCAGTGCCAATAAATTGACAAACGCCGACATCAGCACGACCTCGCGAAAGATCGGCCGGAGCGGTTTGAGAATCGGTTTTAGCCACGCACGTTTATCTTGTTCGCTCATGCGCACCTTATGTCTTTGCTCGCCATGGCTTACGCCCACCTTGGGCGCAACGTCGACGTTGCTGTCCTTTTAGCACATACCCGGGGTGAATGTCGAAAGACGCTTGACCCGATAGCTTCGAAAAAGTGTACACTGCGCGCTAGGGATTTTGGGGGCAACAAGACGTGCGCATTTTAAAGAAGGTCTTTGGCTTTGAGCGCTCGCTCGGCATATTTTTGCTGTTGGCGTTCATTGGCCTTTATTATGCCGACGTGAAGACTCAAACGGGCTTTCTTGATTTTTGGCGCAATAAGGTTTTTGACGCCTATCAAGAGATGAAGCCGCGCGAGATTCCTGATCCCGCAAATAAACCCGTTACCATCATTGATCTGGACGAACAAAGCCTTGAGACCATTGGTCAGTGGCCATGGCCGCGCAACGTGTTGGCGCAATTAACGCAAAATCTGATGCAGATGGGCGCCGTGTTGGTGGCTTTCGACATCGTGTTTGCCGAGCCTGACAGGATGAATCCCGATAGCGTCGCGAGTACCTTGCAAGGCCTCGACGACGAAACTATTGCGCGCTTGAAAACCCTTAAGAGTAACGATCAGATTTTTGCCGACGTGATTAAGCGGTCGCGCGTCGTGTTGGGGCAGGCGGGCCGTCCAAACGATACCGAAGGCGTGCGCGGCCCACCGGTGAAAAAGTCCGTGGCGGTTCGTAAACTCAGCCGGCAAGCAGAGGAGCCTTCGGTTTATCTGCGAAAGTTTCCGGCCTTGGTGCGCAACATCCCGGTGATTGAGCAGGCGGCGACAGGAAAATTCGGTGGCCACGGTATTTTTTCGGTTGTGCCGGGCAAAGACGGGATCGTGCGCAACATACCGGCGTTTTTTATGCATGACGGTGAATATTTCCCCGCCCTCGCCATCGAAATGTTGCGCGTCGCGACCGGGCGTCAAACCGTGCTGGCACAGGTCAACGATGCAGGCATGGTGGGGGCTGCGATCAGCAAAAACCTGATGGTTACGACCGACCG
>JAFMCK010000020.1 GCA_017857825.1 Rhodospirillales bacterium | reverse complement strand
GATGACGAGCCGCTGGCGATCTCGATCACGGCGGCCGGTGAGATTTTTCTGCAAGACACATCGGTGCCGCTCGAAACCTTGGTGCCGCGACTGCGCGCCATTACCGGCGAGAACCAGGATTTACGGATTTTTGTGCGCGGCGATGCGGATATCAATTATGGCCGCGTCATGGAAGTCATGGGCACGATCAACCGGGCTGGCTATCGCCGCGTCGCGCTGATCACGCAAAGCGGCGACAAAAAGAAAACCGAAAAGAAAAACCCTTAACTCGCATGTTCAATCGGACCATCACGCAATGAATAAGGGCCTGATCTTTTCGATCGGATTTCACGCCGCCATCGTGGCGGTGGCGTGGTTTGGCCTGCCGAATTTGCATGCGATTGAGCCGTTGGACGAGACGCCGATCTTTGTTGAGATGGTCGACATTTCCGATGTCCGTAACGCGCCGCAACCAACGGTGAAGCCCGAGCCTGAAGAAAAGCAGCCAGAACCTGAGAAAAAACCGGAACCTGAGCCTGAGCCGGTGGTGCAAGCCCCAGAGCCTGAACCTGCGCCGCCGCCACCGCCGGCGCCAGAAATCGCAGCTTTGCCGCCTGAACCCGAACCAGAACCCGAGCCGGCGCCGAAGCAGCCAGAGCCCGCGCCTGCGCCTGAGCCGAAACCCGAGCCGGAACCTGTGCCGGAAGCGAAGGCCGAGCCGGAACCCAAGCCTGAGCCGAAACCAGAGCCCGCACCGGCACCGCCGAAGGCTGCGGCTGCGTCAGCGCAGTTAAAGAAAAAGCCGACGCCGCCGAAGGAAAAACCTGAGTTCCAGGTCTCGTCTTTGCTGAAGACGTTAGAGAAGATTAAAGAGACCCGGGCCGCAGAGCCTGAGAAGCTTGCAAAGGAAGAACCGAAGAAAGAATTCGCGGCATCGATCCGGAGTGCCTTAAAAAAGCCAAACGAACAGGTTAAGTCCGATCTTGATCGACCCGTCAGCATGACGGAACTGGACGCGATGCGCCGTAAGGTGATCGAGTCGGTAACACCATGTTGGAATATCAATCCGGGGGCGAAGAATGCTAAAAACTTGGCGGTGGTGATACGTATGTCGATGAACCCGGACGGCACCGTGGGGTCTGCGGTGATTCAAGACCAGACGCGATATTACAGCGACGGATTTTTCCAGTCCGCTGCCGACGCGGCCAAACGTGCCGTGTTGAATCCGCGCTGCAATCCGATCAAACTGCCGGCGGACCGCTACGTGGTTTGGAAAACGATAACGATTAATTTTGATCCCAGCGAGCTTTTGTAGCGCGCAGCTTTAAGGAGCGATGATGTTTTTACGAGCCCTGCTTCGCATTTCGGTTTTTGCCGCACTGCTTTTTGCCATCATGCCGACGGCATCGGCGGAGCTTCGCGTCGACATCACCCAAGGCAATGCGGAGCCGCTGCCGATTGCGGTCACCGATTTCTTTGGCGCCACCGGCGAAGACGCGCGGATCGGTCGCGAGATGGCGGCGGTGATATCCGCCGATCTGCAGCGGTCCGGTTTATTTAAGCCGATTGACCGCCGCGCGTTCATCGAAGGCGACGGTTCGCTCGCAACACTGCCGCGCTTTGGCGATTGGCGGATCATTAACACGCAAGCCCTGGTGCAGGGCCGCACACAGTTGGTCGCCGATGGCCGCCTGCGGGTTGAGTTCCGGTTGTGGGATGTGTTTGCCGAGCAGCAGATGGTCGGCCTTGCCTATTTTACGGTGCCCGATAACTGGCGCCGCGTCGCACATATTATCTCGGACGCAATCTATAAGCGTGTCACCGGCGAAGATGGCTATTTCGATACGCGCATTGTTTATATCGCCGAAAGTGGGCCTGCGCAGCGGCGGATCAAGCGCCTGGCGATCATGGATCAGGATGGCGCCAATCATCGGTTTTTGACGGATGGCTCGTCGCTGGTGCTGACGCCTCGGTTCTCGCCGACGCTCCAGGAAATTACGTATCTCAGCTACCACGGCAACACGCCGCGTGTGTATATCTTCAACATCGATAGCGGCCGCCAGGAACTGCTTGGTAACTTCCCGGGCATGACGTTTGCACCACGGTTCTCGCCGGATGGGCAAAAGGTGATCATGAGTCTCGCACAGAACGGCAAGACCGATATCCACGTGATGGATTTGCGGACCCGCCAGTCTATACAGTTGACGCGGTCCGGCGCCATCGATACCTCGCCCAGTTATTCGCCGGACAGCTCGCAGGTTGTGTTCAACTCGGATCGTGGCGGTTCTCAGCAGTTGTATGTGATGAACGCCGACGGCAGCAATGTGCAACGGATTAGCTTTGGTGACGGGCGCTATGCGACACCGGTGTGGTCGCCACGGGGTGATTTGATTGCGTTCACCAAGATTTCACGAGGCCAATTTTATATCGGTGTGATGCGACCGGACGGCTCGGGCGAGCGCCTTTTGGCTGAGGATTTTTTGGTCGAAGCGCCGACTTGGGCGCCGAATGGGCGCGTGTTGATGTTCTTCCGTCAATCGAAGCGAGGCGAGATGGTCACGGATCCTCGGCTGTATTCCATTGATCTTACGGGCTATAATGAACGCGAAGTCATCACGCCAGTGGGCGCCTCGGATCCTGCATGGTCGCCGATCATTCCGTAATGATCGCATGACGCGACAGGCAGGAATGCGCCATTTTATCCTGCGCTGCACAAATACGAGTTTGAATATTGGGTTCAGTCTTGAACCTTTATCATTGTGCTATTCCAAAAAAGTACTTGGAATCAAGCGCGTCTCTCTTTATCAGTACGTGTGATTGGCGTCCGCAGAGGGGGCCAGCGGAGGTTTGTGCCGATTGATCGGCGAACAGGGTTTAATTATTACACCCGATGAGGAGTTATCCTATGCGTTTTAAATTTTTGACGATGCTGGCCGCAGTCGCACTTTTGGCAGCTTGTGAAACGGCGCCTGAATCCACCGGCAACACCGGCTCGAGCGGGGCAAGCTCTAACAATTCGAGCGCGCCAGCCGCAGTACAAATTCAAGGTGGCTCGCAAGAGGACTTGGTCGTCAACGTCGGCGACCGTGTGTTCTTTGCGTTCGACAGTTCGGATCTGGGTGCTGAAGCCCGCGCCGCACTGGAAAAGCAAGCCGCTTGGTTAAAGAAATATGGCGCCGTTCGCGTCACCCTTGAAGGTCATTGTGATGAGCGCGGCACGCGCGAATACAACTTGGCTCTGGGTGAGCGCCGTGCGAACGCCGTGAAAGATTACTTGGTTGCTTTGGGCATCAACCCATCGCGGATCAACACCATTTCGTATGGCAAAGAGCGGCCTGCCGCTATCGGTCACAACGAAGTCGCTTGGGCGCAAAACCGCCGTGGCGTCATGGTGGTGTCCTCGACCGGCAGCTAAGCGACCGGACGTCATCAAGAAAATTGGGCGCTTGTCTACCGTAGGGTGGGCAAGCGCCTTAATTTTGCCTAATATTTCTCGCAGTTTAGCTAAACCGAGTCGCGGGCGTCGTGTCCGTTGCACGATTGGCATGAATAATTGAGAAGACCGGAGAGATAGTCATGACGTTCCGACGAGCCTTAATCGGTGGCGCCGTATTTGCTGTCGTGATCGTGGCCGCTTTTGCGGCCCCTTTGCCGTCAGCAGCGCAAAACCTTGATGCGGCAGCGCTGCGAGATCGGATTGATCGTTTAGAGCGAGATATCCGTACCCTCAACGTGCAGATTGCCCGAGGCGGCAGCGGGGCCCCGCTGGCAAGCGGTAGCGGTGACGCAGCGTCAAGCAACGATCCGGCTGTTGCAAGGCTCAGCGTTCGTATGTCTGAGCTTGAAGGTGAATTACGCGGCGTCGTTGGGCGCATCGAAGAAATGTCTTTCAAGCTCAACCAAATGGGTGCGCAGCTCGATAAAGTCGTTGCCGACGTTGATTATCGTCTCCGTCAGCTTGAGCAGGGCGGCACCGCGGGTGCACCGCCGTCGCCGATGCCCGGTATGCCCGCCGGCATGACGCCTGCGCAGCCGGGGTCCGTCTCCGGCAATGCGCTTCCGAATGGCACCCAGGTTCTGGGCACGTTGACGGCGTCAGAAGCCGAAAACGCCGGTCCTCCATCTCCGACGGCACCCGCGTCTGCAGCGCCCAGCGAAGAAGACGCTTTGCTGGCGCAATTGACGGGGGAACCGTTGGCCGCACCCGAGACGGCGCCGACGCCGAGCGCAGCACCTGCACCAGGTGTGGTCGACGTCGCAAGAAGCGCACAGCCGGCGGCGCCCAAGGGGGCACAGACTGCCGCGCTGCCGGACGGTACGCCGCGTGAACAATACATGCATGCGTTCAGCTTGCTGCGCCAAGGTAAGTACGACATGGCCGCGAGCGCGCTTAAGCAGTTCTTGGAAAACCATCCCGATGATGCGCTTTCCGGCAATGCACGGTATTGGCTGGGTGAAACCTATTACGTGCGCGGTGCGTTCGTCGAAGCCGCCGAGACATTTCTTGAAGGCTACGAAAGCGACAAGCGTGGTGCCAAAGCACCGGATGCGCTGCTGAAGCTCGGTATGTCATTGGCGAGCTTGAACAATAAAACCGAAGCCTGCGCGGTGTTTCAAAAACTGCGGGGCGATTATCCTGAAGCTTCCGCCGGGTTGAAAAGCACACTTGAGCGCGAGTGGCAGAAAAACGGCTGCACCTGACCCTGGGTATAGGTGATGGTGTCCACGCCCCTCGCGGATCATGAATTTAATCATCTGATCAATGCTCTTGGCCCATTCGAGACGGCGCCGCATCTTGCGGTCGCGGTTTCGGGCGGCGCCGACAGCATGGCGTTGGCGTGGCTTGCGCATCAATGGGCCCATGCGCGGGGCGGGCAGGTGACAGCGTTGACCGTCGATCATGGACTGCGCCCCGAGGCGACGACGGAAGCTGCGACGGTCGCACAGCAACTCAATACGCACGGAATTACACATCAGACGTTAACTTGGTCAGGACCAAAACCCGCGTTTGGCCTACAGGCGGCAGCCAGGCAGGCGCGCTATGGATTGCTCGAAGGGTGGTGTCGCGCAAATGCTGTGCTGCATCTGCTGGTTGCCCACCACGCCGGGGATCAGGCGGAAACCTTTTTGATGCGGGCTGAGCGAGGGAGCGGCCCCGACGGTTTGGCGGCGATGGCACAGGTCCGCGAGCTCGGCGCGTGCCGCATCCTCAGGCCTTTGTTGCGTGTCGACAAAGCGCGTTTAATGGCGACGGCACGGGCGGCGGGGCTGGCGTGGATCGAAGATCCCAGCAACGAAAATATAGCTTTCCAACGCGTCCGGGTTCGGCATGCACTGCGGGACGCCGGCATCGACACGCAGGCTTTGGCCAAAGGGACGGCGCGCTTTGCCGGTGCTCGTGTGGTGCTTGAGACGGAAACCGCGCGCTGGCTCGCCCGACATGTGACTTTGAATGCGGCAGGTTATGCGTCGCTATCGTTCGGCGGACTCGAAAACACGGCGCCGGAAATCGTGCATCGCGGTCTCGCCCGGCTGGTGACGGCGGTGGGCGGCAAGTCCTATGCCCCCGGCCTGGCGGCGATTGAATGTGTGTATAAGGCATTGAGGCAAGGCGAAGCGGCAACCTTGGGTGCCGTGCGTGTCTGCGTTGAGGCGGATTGTATCGGCATCTATCGCGAAGCCCGCAATCAGCCGACGCCGCTGACGTTTTCGTCGAATGCGCAGGCGCAAACGCATCACTGGGACGGCCGGTTTGCGATCCACATTGCGCCTGAAACGGCAACACTCAGCTGTGCAGCATTTTCCAACGCGGTATTTGACGATTGGCCCAAGCGTCAACGACCGGATTGGTTTTTAAAGCTGCCCGTGGCAGCCCGGGCCGGTTTGCTGGTATTCCGTCAAAGAGATAGCATGATCGTCCCGAAGCCAGGCGGCGATGCTGATGAAGGTATTCGTATTGCTTTTAAGCCAAAAAACCCGCTCGCCGGAAACGGATTTTTCATTGCGTGAGCGGCGAAAAGGACTATCTCTAGAGGGTCTGGCCGCCGTAAAGCCGGTCAGACGGCCATAGTTAGGCGATATATTTCGCGATTTTGGCGGTCGGAGCGGCCGTCACATGCGCTCAAAAAGGAACTTCGACCTTGAATTTCAGCAAAAACCTCGCGCTCTGGATCATCATCGGATTGCTCTTGTTGGCATTGTTCAACCTTTTCCAAGGGACGGCACAACGCCCGGGCGTGAACGAACTCGCGTTCTCCGAATTTTTGACCAAGGTTGAGCAGGGCGACGTCAAGGGCGTCACCATTAAGGGCAACCAGATATTTGGCCAATACCTCTCGGGCGGCGGCTTTCAGACCTATGCACCGAATGACCCGCAGTTGGTTGAGCGGCTTAAGACCAAGGGTGTGCAGATCCGCGCGGAACCTTCTGAAGACGGCTCGCCGACACTTTGGGGTGTGCTGATTTCGTGGTTCCCGATGCTGTTGCTGATCGGCGTCTGGATTTTCTTCATGCGTCAGATGCAGTCGGGCGGCGGCAAGGCCATGGGCTTTGGCAAATCCAAAGCAAAATTGCTGACCGAAAAACAAGGCCGCGTGACGTTTGATGATGTCGCCGGTATTGATGAAGCCAAGCAGGAGCTTGAGGAAATTGTCGAATTCCTTAAAGATCCGCAAAAGTTCCAGCGCCTCGGTGGGCGTATACCGAAAGGTTGTTTGCTTGTCGGCCCGCCGGGTACCGGTAAGACGCTGACGGCACGCGCTGTCGCTGGCGAGGCGAATGTACCGTTCTTTACCATTTCTGGTTCGGACTTTGTTGAGATGTTTGTCGGCGTTGGCGCATCGCGCGTCCGCGACATGTTCGAGCAGGGAAAAAAGAACGCACCTTGCATCATCTTTATCGACGAAATTGATGCCGTCGGTCGGCACCGGGGTGCAGGCCTGGGTGGTGGCAATGACGAGCGTGAGCAGACCCTCAACCAATTGCTGGTCGAGATGGACGGTTTTGAGGCCAACGAAGGCGTGATTTTGATCGCCGCCACCAACCGGCCCGACGTTCTTGATCCAGCGCTGCTGCGCCCAGGTCGCTTTGACCGTCAGATCGTTGTGCCGAACCCGGACATTCTGGGCCGCGAGAAAATCTTGCGCGTACACATGAAAAAAGTCCCGCTGGCCCCCGATGTCGAGCCGCGCGTAATTGCGCGAGGCACGCCTGGTTTCTCCGGTGCTGACTTGGCCAACTTGGTCAATGAAGCCGCTTTGCTGGCTGCGCGTAAATCCAAGCGCGTTGTCACCATGGCCGAGTTCGAAGAGGCCAAAGACAAGGTCATGATGGGCGCCGAGCGGCGTTCCATGGTGATGACCGAAGACGAGAAAAAACTGACGGCTTATCATGAGGCCGGTCACGCATTGGTCAGCATCTACATGCCAAAGACGGATCCGTTGCACAAAGTCACAATCATCCCGCGCGGTCGCGCCCTGGGTGTGACGATGAGCTTGCCGGAACGCGACCAACTCAGCATGTCGGAACGGCAACTCCTGTCACGGCTTGCATTGATGTATGGCGGGCGGCTGGCCGAAGAATTGACGTTTGGTAAAGAAAACATCACCACCGGTGCCGGTAACGACATTCAGCAAGCTACTGGCTTGGCCCGAAAAATGGTCATGGAGTACGGATTTTCTGACAAGCTTGGACGGTTGCGTTATGCGGATAATGAGGAAGAGGTTTTCCTCGGCCATTCTGTTTCCCGCCAAAAGAACGTGTCTGACGCCACAGCGGCTTTAATCGATGAAGAAGTTCGTCGCTTGATCGAAGAAGCCGAGGATGCCGCCCGTAAAGTTTTGACGGAACATGCGGATGAGTTAGAGACGCTGGCGCAAGGGTTACTCGAATATGAGACCCTGTCCGGTACCGAGGTGAAGGCTTTATTGGCGGGTGAGTCGATCCATCGCGATGATGGTGATAGCGGCTCGTCGGATACACCGCGTCGGACCTCGATCCCTACCGCGGGCAAAACCCGGCCGAAAAAAGGCCCGGGTGGTGCCGGCAGCATGGATCCCGATCCAGAGCCGCAGCCGGGTCAGTAACCAGCGCGCATGCGAGCGCGGGTATGCCTGAACTTCTTACGTTCGCGGGTCTGTCCTTAGATCGGCCGAGGCTGATGGGCGTCGTCAACGTGACGCCCGACAGCTTCTCGGACGGTGGGGATTTTCTCGACCCTGATATTGCGATTGCCCATGGCCTCACCTTGCGCGATGCCGGCGCCGACATTTTGGATGTCGGCGGAGAGTCGACGCGGCCCGGTGCCGAGCCCGTCAGCGAAGCCGACGAATGCGCCCGTATGCTACCGGTGATCAAAGGCTTGTCAGACGCAGGGGCGTTGGTGTCGATCGACACGCGGCGCGCTGGCGTGATGCGGGCGGCGCTTGAAGCCGGAGCCAAGATCGTCAACGACGTGACAGCGCTCACCGGTGATGACGATAGCATTGCGGTTTGCGCCGAGCTTGGTTGCGACATCGTGTTGATGCACATGCAGGGCGAGCCCCGCACCATGCAGCAGAACCCGACCTACGTCGATGCGGCCTTAGACATTGTCGATTATATGGCCGAGCGTTTGAGGACTCTTGAAGCCGCCGGCATTCCCCGCGCGCGGGTTGCCGTCGACCCCGGCATCGGGTTCGGCAAGAACTTGGACCACAATCTCCGCATTTTGGCGCACATTGATGCGTTTCATGCGCTGGGCACACCGGTGTTGCTGGGTGTGTCGCGAAAAAGTTTTATCTCGAAGATCGACCGCGATTGCGATGCGAAGGACCGGATCGCCGGTTCCATTGCCGCTGCGATTGCGGGTTGGGATCGGGGTGTGCAGATATTCCGGGTTCACGATGTTGCCGAGACCCGCCAAGCGCTTGCCGTGTGGCAAGCGATTGAGGCGGCGGAAGACGTTTAGCGTCCGCTCAGCATCCGCATCAGGGTGCGGTCTTTGTTGATCACATGGTGTTTGATCGCGGCCAAGGTGTGCACGGCGATGATGCCGAGCCCAACATATGCCAGCCAGTAATGCAGATCGATGGCAAGATCGCGGGCTTGGTCGCCGGTCTTTATAAGTGCCGGCACGGTGACAATCCCAAACACATCAACCCCATCGCCGCTGGACGTCGAGATCAGGTATCCGCTGACCGGCATCAAGAGCATTAGAATGAACAGCATCCCATGCGCGGCCTTGGCGCCGATGCGCTCAAACGTTGTCAGCGGGGTGGCAGGGGCAGGCGCTTGGCCGATCAGTTTGCGGATGATGAATGCGACAGCCAGTACGTAGGCAATGATGCCGAAGCTTTTGTGCAGGTCCAGCCCGCGATTGTACCAAGCGTCATAATAGCTGAGGTCGACCATCCACCAGCCGAGCCCGGTTAATCCCAAAATCACCAACGCCGTCGCCCAATGCAAAAGTCGGGCGACGACGCTGTATCCTGTCGGATGTGGATTCATCTTTTGCGCGCTCTATTGGCGGATGCCTTCAAGATACAAATCCAGATACACGGTGTTAGATTTCGGGCCGAGGTCATAGCCCATGCCGAAATCCCGACGGTCAAATTCTGCGGTGCCTTCAAAGCCGGCGCGGTAGCCGCCCCACGGGTCTTTGCCTTCGCCGATTTTCTTGACCTTGATCTCAATCGGCTTGGTCACGCCCATCAAGGTAAAGTCGCCGGTCATCATACCGCCGGACGCATCGCCGGTATAACCGGTGCTGACGAATTTCGCTTCGGGGAATTTTTCGACATTTAGAAAGTCGTCGGAGCGCAGATGTTTGTCGCGTTCCGCATGGTTCGAGTTGATCGACGTGGTGTCGATGGTCAGGCTGATTTTTTGGGCGTCCGGGCCTGCTTCCGGATCGAATGTAAAGCTCCCCTCGAAATCGTCAAACCGACCGTTCAGCCAGCTATAACCCAAATGGATGACCCTGAATTCGATGAAGGTGTGGCCCTGATCGATTTTATAGTCCGCGGCCTTTGCCGGGGCGGATACAGCCAGCAATAGAGCAGCCAGAGGGAATAGGACCAAGCGTTTGAATGTCATTGTTAGCTCCAAGTTTTGATTCCACTTGATCATAGAATGGGAATTGCAGACCTGGATTTACACCCATTCGCTTGGGTTTCCATCTGTAAACTTCTCGGAAACCCTTTTCATGGCAGAATTATGGGCTATGACTATGCGGACAGGGGCTTTGCGGACTTAATGGACGGCATGATGACGACGACGCGGAAATATTTCGGCACCGATGGGATTCGTGGGCGGGCCAATACCGCGCCGATGACGGCCGACGTGGCGTTGCGCCTGGGTATGGCGGCTGCGATGCAGTTTCGCCGGGGCGATCACCGCCACCGCGTCGTGATCGGTAAAGATACGCGGCTTTCCGGCTATATGATTGAGCCCGCGTTGACGTCCGGGTTCGTGTCGATGGGGATGGACGTTGTGCTGGTCGGCCCGATGCCGACACCGGCGGTCGCGATGCTGACCCGCTCGCTCAGGGCGGACCTGGGGGTGATGATTTCGGCCTCTCACAATCCGTTTGAAGACAATGGTATCAAACTGTTCGGCCCCGATGGATATAAGTTGTCGGATAAAGTCGAGATTGAGATCGAAGCCGGGATGGACAGTGACCTTGTTGACGACTTGGCGCCCGCGTCCGGCTTGGGTCGCGCACGGCGGTTGGATGATGCACGGGGCCGTTACACCGAATATGTGAAACAGACTTTTCCGCGCGGGCTTCGGCTGGATGGTCTTAAGGTCGTTATCGATTGCGCCAACGGCGCTGCCTACAAAGTGGCCCCCGAAGTGTTGTGGGAATTGGGTGCAGAAATTGTGCCCATCGGCGTCAGCCCGGATGGCACCAACATCAACGCCGGCTGTGGTTCGACGCACTTGTCGACACTGCAAGAGGCCACCGTGGCGCACGGCGCTGATATCGGCATCGCGCTCGATGGCGATGCGGACCGTGTGCTGGTCTGTGACGAGGCCGGAACCATCGTCGACGGCGATCAGATCATGGGGCTGATTGCCCAGGACTGGCATCTAACAGGCCGACTCAAGGGCGGCGGCGTGGTGGCGACGGTGATGTCGAACCTCGGGCTTGAGCGCTTCATGAACGATTTGGGGCTAGAATTGAAACGAGCCCGCGTCGGGGACCGCTACGTTGCAGAAGCGATGCGCGCTGAGCAATACAATCTTGGCGGCGAGCAGTCGGGCCATCTGATTTTTGACGATTACGCGACGACGGGTGACGGCTTGATCGCAGCTTTGCAGATTTTGGCGGTGCTGGTCAGCGGCGAGAAGCCGGCCAGCGAGATGTTCAATTTATTCACGCCGCTGCCGCAGGTCTTGAAAAACGTTCGTTTCAATGACGGTGCGCCGCTTGAGGCGCAGACCGTGAAAACTGCGATCCGTGATGGTGAGCAGCGCCTGGGTGACAATGGTCGGGTGTTGATCCGCAAGTCCGGGACCGAGCCGTTGATCCGGGTCATGGCCGAAGGCGATGACCTTGTGCTCGTCGAAGCGGTTGTCGACGGCATTTGCGACGCCATATCCAAACAAGCATAAACGTTTAACGAGGCAGCTATGGCCAAGATGACAGGCCGCGTGCTGGTGGTCGCAGGATCTGACAGCGGCGGCGGCGCGGGCATCCAAGCGGACATCAAAGCAATCACCGCGTTGGGTGGCTTCGCGATGACCGCGATTACCGCGCTGACCGCGCAGAACACCCAAGGTGTGCATGGTATTCACGACGTGCCTGCGGGTTTTGTTGCCGAGCAAATGCGCGTCGTACTTAAAGACCTTGGTGCGGACTGCATCAAGATCGGCATGTTGCACCGGGCCGACATCATCGAAACCGTCGTCAAAACATTGGCGGAACTTGCGCCGGGTGTGCCTATTGTCGCCGACCCGGTGATGGTCGCAAAAGGCGGCGCGTCGTTGCTCGCCGAAGCGGCGGCGGAGGCCCTCAAAACCGTGCTGATGCCTGCCGCCCACGTGATTACGCCGAATTTGCCCGAAGCCGAAGTGCTGATCGGCCAAACTATTTCAAACGCGGCGGATATGGATGCGGCGCTGGATGCGTTGGCGGGCTTGGGCGCAGATGCTGTGCTGCTGAAGGGGGGGCATCTCGAAGGCGACGCCTTGGTTGATTTGTTGCGGGATGTAGACGGCACCACGCACCGTTTCGAAGATACCCGTATCGACACACAAAATACCCACGGCACCGGCTGCACCCTGGCGTCAGCCATCGCGGTCGGGCTGGCGCAGGGGATGACCTTGGTCGAGGCGGTCGCCCGCGCGCGCGCCTATGTGCGCCGCGCCATCGAGACAAACCCCGGCTTCGGTCACGGCCACGGGCCGCTTAATCACGCGATTACGATGGGTGATTTTCAAGGCTAACCTCAGTCCCTCTGCCCCGCTGAGCTGGGGAGAGGGACCCTGACGGGATATCGCCGCTTAAGCGATCACAAGTGCCGCACCGCCGGGGCCGTTCAGAATATCGCGAATGATCGTCATGCCTTGTTCGAGTTCACCCTGGGTGCGGCAGCTGCCGATGCAGATGCGGATTGCATGTGGTGCCGGTTGGCGACCGACCACAAAAGATTCACCTGACAATAAGAACACGCCACGCGCTTCCGCTTGTTGCCGGACAGTTTCGCCGCGCCATGGGTCGGGCAGGGTCAGCCAGATTTGATAGCTGTGCTCATGACCATAGATGTCATGCCCAGCAAGCGCGTCGGCGGCGATCTTCATGCGCGCTTTGGCTTCGTTACGTTGCCATGCCATCAGTTTCTCGCCAGTGCCGTCGTCAAGCCAACGCATGGCGACCTCGGCCATTAACGGCGGCGTCATCCAACCCGACATTCTTGACGTCGCCCGGATCGCATCGTTGGCCCCTGGCGGGGCGGCGACATAGCCGACCCTGAGCCCGGGCGCCATCGCCTTTGAAAGACCGGTCACATAGACGACCTGATCTGGGATCAACGCCGCGATGGCGGTCATTTGTTGGTCCGGGAGAAAGCCCCAGATGTCATCTTCGATCACCAGCACACGATGGCGTTGCACGACTTCGGCAATCGCTTGGCGGCGTGCCATCGGCATGATCACGGCGGTGGGGTTTTGCACGGTGGGGACCAAATACACCGCACTTGGCCGGTGCTCCAAGATCGCTTCTTCGAGGGCATCGGCCTTCATGCCGTGGTGGTCGATTTCCACCGGCGCCAAGCGGACGCCCAGTTGTGAGGCGATGTGGATGATACCGGGGTAGGTGATGTTTTCCACCAATACCGTATCGCCCGGCCGGGTCAGGGCCATCATTGAAATTAACAAGCCATGCTGCGTGCCGTTGGTGATGGTCAGGCATTCGATGTCGGTGTCCACGTCGGCGCGGGCCACCCATTGCACACCGGCATAGCGGTGCCGGGCCAAGCCGGAATGGCCTTGGTAGTCCATCAGGTCGCCGCACATATCCCCGTCTTTGCTGATTTCGCGGATGGTTTCGGCCAGCGCACTGCCGCCGTCGCCCAACGGCGGCACGGCCATTGAGAGGTTGATGCCGTTATCGCGGACGCCGCCTAAGGCGAAGGCGCGCGGGGCGCGGGGTTGTGGATAGCGGCCATCACTTTTGACATAGGTGCCGCGCCCGACTTCGCCACCGACCAAGCCGCGGCGTTCGGCTTCTTGGTAGGCGCGCGATACCGTGCCGAGCGTGACCCCAAGATCATAGGCGAGGTTGCGCATCGCCGGCAGCTTCGCTTCGGTGTCGAGGTCGCCTTCGTGAATGGCTTCGGCGATGGCATCTGCGATTTGAATGTACTTGGGTCCACTGCGCCCACGGAGTTCCGGCATCCAACTTGTCATCATAACAATAAACCCATTGTGCTGATATTTTTGTCCATATTATAGGTACAATGCACTTATACAACAGGAACAAAGCTATGAAACAGCAATATTGTATCGATACAATCCAACCCGACTTGGAATTGCCGGCGGCGCCGAAATTGAATCTGGCGCATGATGTCATGGGTGCAGTCCGTCGGATGTTTACAACATTGTGCGCGTGGCAATATCGCGTTGAGATGCGGTCACGGATGGCGCAGTTGGACGCAAAAACGTTGGATGACATCGGGCTCAGCCGGGAACAAGTGATGGCTGAAGCACAAAAACCGTTCTGGAAAGCGTGATCTTTCGTGTGGGATGCATTGAACGGACCGCTTGAATGGCGTTTGATGCGCGCATGACTTCTTCTTCGGCGCGTGGCGCATCCGATGACACAGCGATGGCGGCGGCTTTTGGGCTTGCCGCCTTTGCCGTGTTGTCGTGGGGCATCACGCCGGCGATCACGGCATTTCAAGTCACCGAGCTACCCGCGCTTCAAGGCGGTCTAATGCGCTCGGTCTTGGCCGTGCCGCCGGCGCTTTTCTGCATTTGGTGGTTGAAACTGAAGCTGCCAAAGGACGCCACCACATGGATGTGGTTGGTGCTGGCGGGCTTTGCGGCGTTTTGTGGCTTTCCAATTTTGTTCACCCTCGGTATCGCACGGACATCCACAGCGCACGCGGCGTTGATCTTGGCGTGCATGCCGGTGATTTCGGGCGCGCTGGGGGCAATGTTGGACCGACGCATGCCGCGTCCCGGCTGGCTGGCCGGTGCGGCCATTGCGATGGCCGGCGAGGTTGTGTTGATCACCGCCCGCGATAGTTCCGGCGAAGCGACACTCAGTGGCGATCTTTTGTGCATCGCGGCTGCGATTATCTCCGGGTCGGGTTATGTTGCCGGCAGCCGCGCCACGGCGAAGATCGGTACATGGTCGACGACGTTTTGGGGCGTTACCATTGCTGGGCTGACGCAGGTCCCCGTGCTGGTTTGGCTTGCGTTGGATGTGGACTGGTCAGGCGTTGGCTGGGTTGGGTGGTCGTCGACCATATACATGGTGATGTTTTCGACTGTGCTCGCCTATGCGGCATGGTACTGGGCGCTCAATCACGGCTCGGTTGCGCGGATCGCACCGGTACAGTTTTCGCAACCGTTGGTCAGTCTGGTATTTGCGGTGTTGCTGTTGAATGAGGTGATCACGCCGCCGATCATGATCTCGACGGCGACGATTTTGAGTGGCATCGTGCTCGCCAGCCGCGCGCAGCGCCCGCCGAAGAAAATTGGTTCCGGAGAGAAATAATGACGACGATTCCACTGCGCGACATTGAAGCTGCGGCGGCCATCGTGCACGCACACATGCGCCCGACGCCGGAAATTCACTGGCCGCTGTTGTCGGCCCGTGCCGGGTGCGAAGTGATCGTCAAGCACGAGAACCACACCCCCATTGGGGCCTTTAAAATTAGGGGCGGTCTCAATTATATGCACCGCTTGGCTGAAGCCGAGCCTGATTGCCCAGGCGTAATCACGGCGACACGCGGCAACCACGGCCAGTCTGTGGCACGCGCCGCCTCGGCGCTAGGCATGCGTTCGGTGATTTATGTGCCGCACGGCAACAATCCCGAAAAGAACACTGCTATGAAGGCGTTTGGCGCTGAGCTGAAGGAATTCGGCAACGACTTCCAAGAAAGCCGCGAAGAAGCCGGACGTGTCGGTACGGCTGAAGGTCTGCACATGATCCCGCCGTTTCATCCCGATCTGGTTGCGGGCGTCGGCACCTATGCGTGGGAATTGATGATGGCGCATCCGGATCTGGATACGATCTATGTCCCGATCGGCATGGGGTCGGGGATTTGCGGGTTGATCTCGGCCCGTGATGGGCTCGGTTTGGCGACCAAGATCGTCGGCGTCGTCGCCGACAAAGCACCGGCCTATGCGTTGTCATTTGAAGCGGGTAAACCGGTTGAAACCAATGACGCAAATACCTTTGCCGACGGTGTCGCGTGCCGCGCACCCGACCCAAGCGCAGTCGCAATCATCAACGCAGGCGCAGATCGGATTGTGCGCCTTGCCGAGGATGAATTCCGCGCCGCCATGCAGGCATACTTTTTTGATACGCATAATATCGCCGAAGGGGCAGGGGCCGGTGGACTGGCTGGATTGCTGCAGGAAAAAGATAAAATGGCGGGCAAAAAAGTCGGTGTGATCCTGAGCGGCGGCAACGCCGACCGGGCGCAGTTCCAACAAGCGCTTTGCACCGATTGCAGCCGCTGGACCTGAGATTTACACTCGCACGCGACCAGAAGTGAAGAGGTAGAGCGATGACCGAAGAACTATTCCGAGAGGACGCCTATTTGAAATCATGCACGGCAAGTGTGACGGCTGTCCACGATCGCGGCATCGAATTGGACCGCACCGTATTTTATCCGACCGGTGGCGGCTAGCCTGGCGACACCGGTGTGCTAGTCTGTACCGATGGCCGCATCGTGCGAATCATCGATACGGTGAAAGACCGGGACAGCGGCGCGCATCTGCACGTAACAGAAGACGGCGCGCCGGCTCTTGGCGTCGGGGATCAGGTAACGGCAGAGCTGGATTGGGATCGGCGTTATCAGCACATGCGCATGCACTCGGCGCTGCATTTGTTGTGTGCGACCATCGACGGTGGCGTTACCGGCGGTCAGATCGGCACGGAAAAAAGCCGCCTTGATTTTGATTTGCAAGACACCGCCTTGGACAAAGACGCCATCACCGCCCGCTTAAATGAATTGGTCCAGGGCAGTCACCCGATGAGCCATCGCTGGATCAGTGACGAGGAAATGGCCGCCAACGAAGACCTGGTCCGCACCATGTCGGTCAAGCCGCCTTCCGGGGCCGGGCGGGTGCGCTTGATCGAAATCGCCGGGGGTGTCGATCTTCAGCCTTGCGGCGGCACCCATGTTGCCAACACCGCCGAGATCGGCGAGCTACGTGTTGGCAAGATCGAAAACAAAGGTAAACATAACAGGCGCGTCAACGTGCACCTGATCAATCCATAACGATAAAAAGCACTCCTGAGGGGAAATTACATGAGCACCAATAAGCATAAAATCGCCGTCATTGCCGGCGACGGCATTGGCAACGAAGTCGTCCCGCCGACGTGCCGCATTCTTGAAGCGGTGGCGCGCAAGCACGACTTGGGGTTCACCTTCGATGAAAAAGATTGGAGCTGCGAGCGTTATCATAAAAACGGCGCGATGATGCCTGAAGACGGCCTCGACGAGATCCGTAATCACGACAGCATTTTGCTGGGTGCCGTCGGCTATCCGGGGGTGCCGGACCATGTGTCATTGTGGGGCTTGTTGATCCCGATCCGTCGTGAATTTCAGCAATACGTTTCGTTGCGTCCGGTGCGCTTGTTCGAAGGCATGCCGTGCCCGCTGGTCGGCCGCAAGCCCGGCGACATCGACATGGTCGTGGTGCGTGAAAACAACGAAGGCGAATATTCTGAAATCGGTGGGCGCATCTATCGTGGCACGCCCGACGAGATGGTTTCGCAACAAGCGATCTTTACCCGCAAGGGCACCGACCGAATTATGCGCTATGCATTTGATTTGGCGCAGACCCGTGCCCGCAAGCATCTGACCTCGGCGACGAAGTCGAACGGAATCATCCATTCGATGCCGTTTTGGGACGAGCGGTTTGAGGCGATCTCGGCGGAATACCCGGATGTCGAGACAGCAAAATTCCACATCGATATTTTGACGGCGCGTTTCGTCACCAACCCGGATTGGTTTGACGTGGTCGTTGGCTCCAACTTGTTCGGCGACATTCTTTCGGACCTCGGTCCCGGCGTGACCGGCACCATCGCGATTGCGCCCAGCGGCAACATCAACCCGGAAAAAGATTTTCCGTCGATGTTCGAGCCGGTGCACGGCTCAGCACCGGATATCGCCGGGCAAGGCATTGCGAACCCAATCGGCACCGTTTGGTGCGCATCAATGATGCTCGATCACTTGGGACATGCAGAAGCTGCCGCCGACATGATCACGGCGATTGAAAATTTGCTCAAAGGCGACGGACCTAAAACGCCGGACATGGGCGGTAACGCCACCACCGAAGACCTTTGCCGTGCGCTCGAAGAAGAACTCGGCAATAAATAAGAAGGGGCGTATCGGATGACCACGTTACCGCTGTATCAGTTGGATGCCTTCACGGATCGCCCGTTCGGCGGCAATCCGGCGGCTGTGTGCATCATGCACGACTGGCTGGACGACGCGACGCTGCAGGCGATCGCGGTTGAGAACAATCTGTCTGAAACCGCGTATTTGGTCGCCGACGGTGATAACTTTAAGCTCCGCTGGTTCACGCCGGGAATGGAGGTCGATCTGTGCGGCCACGCGACGCTGGCGAGTGCAGCTTTGGTGTTGGAGCATTTGCAGCCCGGGCGCAAAGTCGTCGCGTTCGAAACTAAAAGCGGCACGCTGACGGTTAAGCGGGACGGTGACAAACTGGCGATGGACTTTCCTGCGCGACCAGCCCAGGAGGTCCCGTTGCCCGACGGATTTGAGGCGGCGACCGGTGTGGTGCCCGAGTACTTTTTGCGGGCTCAGAAAAATATGGCCGTGCTTGCAGATGAAGCCGCTGTGTTGGCGTTCAATCCTGACCTCGATTATATCAAGCACATGCAGGGTATGGGCTTGATCGTGACAGCGCCGGGCCGTGAAAGCGATTGCGCATCCCGATACTTCGCGCCGCACGCGGGTGTCCCCGAAGACCCCGTGACCGGGTCTGCGCATTGCACCATCGTCCCGTATTGGGCGGCGCGTTTGGGCAAGAACGATATCTATGCGCGCCAAGTCTCGGCAAGGGGCGGTGATCTTTATTGTCGCTTAGACGGTGACCGTGTCATCTTGGCGGGCTATGCCAAATTGGTCCTTGAAGGCCGAATGATGATTTGACCATGACCGACGTTGATATTCGCCAAGCCCGCACCGCCGAAGATATCGCCATTGCACGCGAGATGTTTCGCGAATATCAGGCCTGGCTCGGCGCGGATCTTTGTTTTCAAGACTTTGATTCGGAACTTGCGAATTTACCTGGTGCCTATGCCCCGCCATGGGGTGAAATTTTTATTGCTGCCGCAGGTGATGATGTTGCCGGTATTGTTGCGGTAAGACCAGTCGGTGATACTGCCGCAGGCAACTGTGAGGTTAAACGCTTATATGTTCGCGCAAATTGGCGTGGGCAGGGGCTTGGGCGCGCACTTGCCGACGCAGCGGTTTCCTTTGCGACACATGTCGGGTATGTGACGATGGTTCTAGATACGTTGCCGCATTTGGACGCGGCCCGCGGTATGTATACGCGCATGGGTTTCGAGCAAACGGCACCGTATTATGAAAATCCATTGCCCGGCGTCGTGTATATGAAGAAAATTTTGAATACGTCAGGAAGTGATCAGGCTGAACCATAATTCTGCCATGTTGTGACTTTAGGAGTATATTTATGAATATGAAGATGGTGCGGCAATTAGGTATGGTAACGCTGCTGGTTTCGGCGGCGATGCTTTCGACGGTATCGATTGTCGCGGCGCAAACTGAGCAACTGCAACTGAAACGCACATTTGGCCTTCGAGGCGATGGCGAATCGCATGTGCAAATGCGGGCTGTTATCGCCCCTGTGCGCCGCAGCGCAAATAGTCTGTCGACGGTTAAAATCGCCGTTACGCCTGTACTGACCGTTGTCGCCAAAGACAAAGTCGGCTTCGTTTGTTCGTTGGGCCCTAGAATCACGGATGCGTTGTTGAGGGCGTGGTATGAGCAGCCGCTAACATTCGAATATATGTACACGCCGGGAGACTCGACGGAGCGCGAGTATCGCATTACCAAGAATGCAGCCCAGCAAGCCGAGGATGCGCGCCTGCTCGCCGAGATCAATAAAGTTATTAAGGAAGATCTGGTATCGGAAATTCTGGTGCTGAGGGGCGCGCGAAAAATGGGCGGTGGTGCAATGTCGAAACTGCCGTTCGCGAGCGTGCTCGGGTGTGCCGAGCTTGAGCAGGCCGATCCCGAGCCGGACGAAAAGAAGCCCGCGCACTAAACATCATAGAATTTGCGCGCAGGCCTCATAATCGCTTGAAATGGCGTTTTTCGACATTTTTCTTGTGATTTTAAACCCAAGTATTAGTATTTATTGCACGCTCTGTGACTATGCGTAGGGGTGGACGCTACTTGTTGTGGATTGCGGCATAATGATACATAGCCCAATCATCCGCAGACGATTAATTGAGGGGACGGCATGCTGAACGCCATTGTGAAGCTGGTTACAAAAGGAGCGGCGCTTTGTGTCGTAGCCGTTGTCCTCAGTGGTTGCGGGCTAATGAACAACGGGGTGTTGAAAGAATCTTTTTGGGCTTCCAGCCCGTTTAAGCAAAATGACGAGGCCGAATTGGGTATCGCCGAGTTGGCCAAGGGCAATTATGTGACGGCTGAGGGGCATTTTCAGCGCGCGTTGAATGCGAATAAACGCGACATCGATGCGCTTTTGGGCTCGGGCATTTTGTACCAGAACACGGGTCAATTCGTGAAATCGCGCGAAATGTATGAGGCGGTTCTCGCACTACGCCCGGATGACAGTCAGCAATTTGTGGTTTGGAGTCAGCTGACCACGCGTCCTGCATCGCAGGTAGCGAGCGTCAATTTGGCTCAATTGGAATCAGCAAACGCCACGACGCAAGCCTCTGCCGACATGCCCTCCGCGCACAGTTCTTCAGTCACGTCGGGACCGGTGCAAGTGAGCGGTGCGCCGACCAGTGATGTGATGCTGGGCCGCACACGCCCGCAGGTCGCATCGGCACCGCAAGCGGCGACGCAGCCCACGAGCATGTCGCCGATGGCGCCTGATGGGATAAACAGCCTTGAAGCCATCGGCAGCTTTGTCGGTGGCGATGCAAACGTGATCTCCAGGTTTGCGACCGCGAAAGCGCTGCGCGACCAAGGCTTAATCACCGAAGAAGAATTTGCCCAACGACGGCGTTCCAACATCGGTGCACTGTTGCCGCTAACGTCGCCGCCGCCTGCAGCGGGCCTTGATCGACCGGTGCCGAATACGGAACAAATTTCGGCGCGCTTGCGTGCGATTGGTCGTGCTTTGGAAATGCGCGCGATCTCGGTTGCGCAGCATGCGTCTGAGCGAAACATGATCTTAGACGCCTTGATGCCATCGGCCCCGGTGATGGTGGCAAGTCCAGGTGTGCCACCACGTGGATTGATGGAGGCCGCCGACAGCATGCGCCGTGTCGAAAAGCTGCGCGATGCCGGCTACATCACCAACGAAGAGTATGCGCGTGAGCGCCAAGCCATTGAACTTTCCGTGCAGACAGCTTCTGCCGCCCCGAACGCGGCAGGTGCGTCAGCAGCACCGACACCGGCCGCACCAAAAGAAATGGCCAAAGAAGAAAAACCTGAGATGAGTGGGCCGCAGCCTGCTGTGCATTTGGCGTCTTACCGTTCAGCGAAACAGGCCGAAAGCGGTTGGCTGCAGATCAAACGTGCACACGGCGCCGTGCTGGGTGATATCGGGCATGGGGTCAGCAGAGTAACGTTGGGCAGCAAGGGCACCTATTATCGTCTGAAGGCGGGCCCTTTGAAGTCGACAGCGGATGCTAAGTCGTTGTGCTCGAAACTCAAGCAGCGCCGTCAGTTCTGTGACGCCACTGTGATGAACGACGGCTGACCCACAAGCTTACTGATTGTCCGTGATGAATGTTTCCATCGCCGCGATGACTTCGGTGGGCTTGTCCGCGTGCACCCAGTGGCCGGCGCCTTCGATGCTGGCAAACGTCGCCGACGGGAACAGCGCTTCGATCACCGGATGATGTGCGTCTTCGATATAATCTGAATTGCCACCGGCGATAAATGTGGTTGGGCCATCGTAAGGATCGCCCGCGCCAATTGGGAAATCTAAGATGTCTGGCAAACCGGACTCGATGGCGTCCAGATTGACCTGCCAATATAATCCATTATCATTTTGCCCTAAATTTTGCAGCAAGAAGGCGCGCACCGCGCGGTCGTTGATGGCCTCGGCTAAATAATCATCTGCCTGTGATCGCCGTTCCAGCTTCGTCAACGGTACATGGCGCATGGCGTCCACATAAGGCGCGTAGTCGTGATCATAGGGCACGGGGGCAATGTCGATCACCATCAGCGCCTTGACGGCCTCGGGCGTCGAGAGGGCCAGCGACATCGCTGCTTTGCCGCCCATGGAATGGCCAATCACCAACGCTGGTGCGATCTGTAAATTTTGGATCAGGGCAGCCACGTCGTCGGCCATGGCGTCGTAGGTCATGACGTCGTCCCAACCGCTGTCGCCGTGATTACGCATGTCGACTGTGATCGTACGTGCTTTTGTCGCCAACCGTTTTTGCAGGCCTTGCCAGTTGCGGCGCCGTCCAAACAGGCCGTGCAGGATCACGACCGGCGGGCCGTCACCTTGGTTTGTGATCGCAAGTGGAATGGCAGGCATGTGGTAGCGCGGATGCCGCTCAGTCAGCGGCTGCCGCGACCTCGGTGTTCTTCAGCGAGGCGTATAGTCGGTCTTGCTTGGCACGATAGGCCTGGAACTGTTGCAGCTCTTTGCCCGATAATGCGCGCCCGGACGGCATCCGGATCCGTAACGGGTTCACTTGCTTGCCGGACAGCAAGACTTCGTAATGCAGGTGCGGACCGGTTGAGCGGCCCGTGGTGCCGACGTAGCCGATCACTTGCCCTTGTTCGACCCGGTTGCCGGCGCGCACACCGCGCGCAAATCCTTTTAGGTGCGCATACGCGGTTTCGTAGGTGCCGTTGTGGCGGATCTTCAGGTAATTGCCATAGCCGCCGTGGCGCCCCGCATAAGCAACGGTGCCGTTGCCGGCTGCATAAATCGGTGTGCCCGAAGGGGCGGCAAAGTCGACGCCTTTGTGCATGCGGGTGTAGCCCAAAATCGGATGCTTGCGGGCACCGAACGTCGATGACATCCGGGCACCGTCAATCGGCGTGCGCATCAGCGCTTTCCGCGATGCCTTGCCGTCTTGATCGTAATATTCGATTGAGCCGTCCGGCATTTGGTAGCGATACACGGTAATCCGTTCACCGCTCAGCGTCAGCGCAGCAAAGGTGACAGCGCCATTATATAGGGCTTTGCCATTTTTGTCTGAGACGCGCTCATACATTACTTCAAACTGATCGCCGCTACGGATATCGCGCTGGAAATCGACATCCCACGATAGCAGGCGGATCAACCGTGCGATCACCACAGCCGGGACACCGGCATCACGGCCTGCAACATACAAGCTGCTGTTGATGGTGCCTTCGGCACGGGTCGATGTGTGTTTCAACGTCTTTGCGCGTTGTTCGGCCCGGAACGTGCCGTCCGGTGTGCGCGCGACATGCACTTCAGTCTTATAATCAGGCTCAATCGCCAAGCCGATAAATGTGTCGCGATTGGGTGAGCGCTTATCGACAGAGATCGGCGCGCTTTCAAATGTCAGCGTGACGTCTTGGCCGCGGCGAATCCGACGCGGGTTCACATACTCAGACAGCGCCTTGATGGCGTAATGCGCCTCGGTGCGGTCGATGCCTGCGCCGTGCAGCAGATCGGCCAAGGTATCTCCTTTGCCGACTTCGATGCGCTGCGAGTATACGGCGGGTAAGGCCTCTGGTGCGCGTGCATCAATTGGCCGCATTGGACGACGGGTCAGTAGGGTGGCCGCCGTCGCGGGGTTGCCGAGCGAGAGCGGGGCCATCGCCATGGTCCCGTCATCGCCGCGATTCGGTGCGCCGACATCGACTTGCAAGACGTTGAGTGCAAACACCAGCGCAAGTGCCGATGTTGCCGCGATTACATAGATACCTTTGATCTTCATCCCAGTCGTCCGTGAATCCCTCAAGCGTCCCAGAAAATCGTTATATTTTGGTCTTTTTCGACTATCGGCCTTCAAAGCGTATCTTGGTCCCAGGTGCCGACAGCGACGTTGATGCTGCGGGCCGCACAATCTGGCCGATTCGTGCCTGCTTTGACGACGTCTTTTGTCATCCAGAGCTGCAAGCACGTGGTTTTTTTCACAAAAGACCTTTCTGCACACAAAATGTCAAGCCGTTTTGCACTGCAAAACCTTTGAATCCGTCAATGGAATCAATGATATCTATGGAACCTTAAGAAACGGTTTCGAGGATCGCTTGTTGGGACATGGTGCATGACTCTCGGTTCCGGCCAAAATATCCCCGCATAGGACGATCTCTCTCTTGTCGTTGCGGTTTCAGGGACTCCGAGAGGCCGTTTCACGGGTTATTGAGGCGATAACGCATAAAAGTCAGATTCAATTTTTCAGTGAATCCGAACGGCTTCAAAAAAGCGGAATAAAAAACATTTAAAAACAATGCATTACACATTTCTCGCAAAATAGTTAAAAGGCATTTGACACTACCGCCGTGGAGGGCCTATAACCCGGCCTCTCGCGGGGCTTTCGGGACTGTCCGACGCCCCGCGAGACACGAGAATTCCGCGCCATCAGGACTTCGGTCTGGCGCACGCTGATTGACATTGTTGATACGGAAGA
>JAFMCK010000239.1 GCA_017857825.1 Rhodospirillales bacterium | reverse complement strand
CCGGACCTATTGGCGGCGCACGAAAATGCACAGGACGGATTGACCGACGATGCGGCGGTGATGGAAGCCGCTGGTGCTGCCGTCGCGCTTGTGAACGGAAGCCAACACAATATCAAAGTGACGACGCCGGAAGATCTGGTGCGGCTGGAGGGGATTATGGGGCGAACCGAAATACCGGCAATGCGCATCGGCAAAGGGTTTGATGTCCACAAAATAGGCTCCGGTGACGGGATTCAGTTGTGTGGTGTGACCATTGCGTCCGACATGGCGTTGATCGGGCATTCCGACGCCGACGTTGCGTTGCATGCGTTGACCGACGCGATCTTAGGTGCGATTGCCGACGGGGACATCGGCAGTCACTTTCCGCCCAGCGACGCAAAATGGAAAGGTGCAAACTCGGAAATGTTTTTGAAGCACGCGTGCGACGTGATGAAAGCCGCTGGCTATGGGCTCAGCAACATCGATCTGACGGTGATCTGCGAAGCCCCCAAAGTCGGCCCGCATCGCGATGCAATGCGGGCAAATGTGGCGCGGATCGTCGGAGTCGATGTGGCCCAGGTATCGGTAAAAGCGACGACCACGGAAAAACTTGGTTTTACCGGGCGCGGCGAAGGGATTGCGGCTGAGGCGGTCGTGCTGTTGCACGCGTGCGGATAAGTATCTCTCAAACGTTGACCCAGGAGACTCTTTGTTTAGATTTAAACTTGTGTCAGTCTAGAACGATTGCGCGATGCCGCCGCAGACGTGGCACGCGCGCTGGGGGCGTCCCGTAACGATGGTCAAAAAGTATACCTTCGATCAGGTGGATGTGTTGTTGGTCGATACCGATCTCAACGCTCGCCAAGGTGTGCGCACAATTCTGGCCAACAACGGCTTTACCGGCGTTACGTTGGGCACGGATCTGCAACGGGTCAAAACGCCAATCACCCAGCATATGCCCGACATCATGCTGTGCGGCACCGAGTTTCCTGACGGCAAGATCACCGACCTGTTGCGCGATATCCGTCACAACCGCATCGGCAACAATCCGTTCATGCCGGTGATCGTGTTCTTGGACGAGCCGACACCCGAACTGGTTGCCGACGTGCTTAGTGCGGGCCCGGACGACGTGGTGATGAAGCCGGTGTCGACGCGTGCCCTGCTTGATCGTTTAGGTCAGCAGATCCACAAGCGTAAGCCGTACATCGTCACCGATGATTGTGTCGGCCCGGCGCGCAAAGGTGACGATACGTCCCGCGCAATCGTGCCGCCGAACCCACTGCACGCGAAAGCGACCGGCGGCAAAGCCAGCTTTCATGAAGTCGAACGCGGGATTCAAGATGCGCTGTCGGCGGTCAATGATCGGCGCCTGGAAAACACCGGACCCGAGATTGCAGCCCTGGTTGGCCGTTTGGTGTTGATGCTCGACAAACCGACGGTGACCGAGGCGGCAAAGGGCGGTCTGCAAATGTTGATCGAGATGAATCAAGACGTGATAAACCGGCTTGAAGGCAGTCGCTACGATCATGTTTCCGAATTATGCCGTGCGATGATCATCGTGTGTGAGCGTATCAAAAAAGACACCGGCGGCCCTGCCGACAAAACCCAAGTGCGTTTGCTGAAGCCGCTGTCGCAGTCGATCCAGGCCGGTTTCTCGGGCGGTATCGCAAACGCCCAAGCGGCGCGCGCGATCGCTCAAAAGATTGGTATCGATTTAGGCTGATCGCCGCGCGTCCTGGACGTCGCCTTATGTGTGCATCGGACCGTATCGAAGGCTGAGACCTCACAAACCCCTACTCGTCGATCACGGAAACGTAGACGATCCTTGTGATGATAGTCACTATATTTAATATAGTGTATTGATTTAATTGATCCTTATCTCCTCACGACCCAGTGATTGGGCTTTAAATGCGCGGATCAGCGGATGCGGATACCTTCTTCATCAACGGGACGCGGTGTTCCGAACAACTTTGAAGCAAACCAAACCAACTGGAGATTTATCATGAATACCAAGACCATTTTTTCCGCCCTCGCTCTCGCCGTCGCTCTGGGTGCTGCAGCACCGGCTTTCGCCGATCGCTATGACAACCCTGAGCAATACGGTGTTGAGTACACCGGTGATGCAACCAGCGTCTCGCTTGCTGAGCAACTCAATCAGCATCCGGTGACGATTGAGCCGACTAAATACGGTGTCGACGCTGCTCCCGTTGGCGAGAACAGCGCCGAGGCGGTGACAATCGAAGGCCTCAGCGATCGCTCGTAAGTTCCCCCCTCTTACGTAGCGACTGCAAAAACCGGCGCCTCCTCCCCTGGGGCGCCGGTTCTTTTTATACACGGCGCGCCGAGAAGGATAGGTTAGCTTACGAGAACCGGTTATTGGACGGGAAGCCCTTGGGCTTCACCAGACCGGCGCCGGCGCGTTTGCCCTGCCATGCTTTGAGGTCGGCTTCTGACCGCATGCCAGACCCGGTTTTCCAGGTCACACCCTCTTTTAAAATAAACGCCTGCGCATCCGACAAGTGACCGTCTTTATAGCGTTGCAAGATGACGCCTTTGCCCCGCGTCATTTCCGGCACTTCCGAGATCGGGAACACCAACAGCTTGCGGTTGGTACCGATGACCGCGATGTGATCGGCGCCGTCGGGCACTTCCGAGATCGCCGTCGCTTCGGCGTTCGCGCCGACATTGAGGATCTGTTTGCCGTTTTTGGTCTGCGCGATGACCTCGTCCTCGGCGACGATAAAGCCGTGCCCCGTATCAGCCGCGACCAAGAATCGTCGACCTCCGGTGTGTTTCATGATCGAGACGACTTCATGGCCGTTCGGGATGTCGATCATCAGGCGGATCGGCTCGCCGTGCCCGCGTCCGCCCGGCAGCTTGTCGGCACCAACGGTATAAAACCGGCCGTTGGTGGCAAACACGATGATCTTGTCGGTGGTCTCGGCATGCAGCCAGAATTTTAATTTATCGCCGTCTTTGAACTTCATCGTTTCAATGGCGGTGTCGTCCAAATGCCCTTTCGCGGCGCGGACCCAGCCTTTTTCGGAATAGACGACGGTCACCGGTTCTTTGTCGATCATCGCTTCGATCGGCACGATGACGATGCTCGGCGGCGCGCCGATTTCGGTGCGGCGGCGCCCCAGCTCGGTTTTCGGCCCGAAAGCCTGTTTGAGCTCTTTGATTTCGTCTTCGATGGTCTTCCAGCGCTTGCCTTCGTCTTTCAGCAACGATTGAAGCTCTTTGCGTTCTTTCCGCAGTTCCGCCTCTTCTTTGCGGATTTCCATTTCTTCGAGTTTGCGCAATTGACGCAGGCGCATGTTTAAGATCGCTTCGACCTGCACGTCGGTGAGGTCGAAGGCCTTCATCATCAATTGTTTTGGCTCGTCTTCCTCGCGAATGATGCGAATAACCTCATCTAGGTTAAGATACGCTGCCAGCAGGCCACCCAGCACTTCGAGCCGATGTTCGATTTTACCCAAGCGATGGCTGGCGCCGCGGACCAGCACGTCTTCGCGGTGCGCCAGGAAGGCCGACAAGGCTTCGCGCAGGCTCATCACGCCCGGGATGTTGTCTTTATTGAGGACGTTCAGGTTGAGACCAATGCGGGTTTCAAAATCGGTCTCGCGGAACAAATGTTCCATCAGCATTTCAGGCTCGACATTGCGGGATTTCGGTTCCAGCACGATGCGCACATCTTCGGCGGATTCGTCACGAATATCGCCCAGCATCGGCAGCTTGCGGGCCAACAACAGCTCGGCGGTTTTTTCGATCAGGCGTGACTTTTGCACCTGAAACGGGATGTCGGTGATGATGATCTGGTATTGCCCTTGGCCAAGCTTTTCGACTTCGTACTTGGCGCGCAGCCGGAAGCTGCCGCGGCCGTTCTTGTAGGCTTCGACGATGTTTTCGCGGGCTTCCACCAACACGCCACCGGTCGGGAAATCCGGGCCTGGGACCAGATCTACAAGCTTTTCGAAGGTCACTTTGGAATTTGCGACACCGTCGCTGGTGTGTTTGGCGGTCTTGATCATGTGCGTCATGGCGTCGCACAGCTCAGCGACATTGTGCGGCGGCACGCTGGTCGCCATACCGACGGCGATACCGTTCGAGCCGTTGGCGAGCAAGTTCGGGAACGCGGCAGGCAGCACGACGGGCTCGGATTCTTCGCCGTCATAGGTATCTCGGAAATCGACGGTATCTTCGTCAATGCCTTGCAAAAGCAGCCACGCGGTTTGGGTCAGCCGCGATTCGGTGTACCGCATCGCCGCTGCGTTATCGCCGTCGACGTTGCCGAAGTTGCCCTGCCCGTCGACCAGCGGATAGCGCTGTGCGAAATCCTGCGCCAAGCGCACCAAGGCGTCGTAGACCGACTGGTCGCCATGCGGGTGATATTTACCGATGACGTCACCGACGACACGTGCACACTTTTTATAGCCCGATGCCGGGTCCAGCTTGAGTTGCCGCATCGCAAACAGCAGACGACGGTGCACCGGCTTAAGGCCGTCACGAACGTCCGGCAACGAGCGCGACATGATAGTCGATAGCGCATAGGACAGATAACGCTCCGACAACGCCTCAGCCAGCCGTGTTTCGCGGATTTCCTCGGGCTTCGCGTGCTTGCTCATATCGTTACTCTTGTGTTTGTGGGGATCGTGGATCGCCAGATATAGTATATATCACGGCGTCCGCGTCAATGCGTATGGCTTATCCTTCGCACAGCACCGCCCTTTGCGCGCGCATCCGGCCGTCTTGATGGCTACGACCTCACAAACCCCTACTCGTCGATCACGGAAACGTAGACGATCCTTGTGATGA
>JAFMCK010000238.1 GCA_017857825.1 Rhodospirillales bacterium | reverse complement strand
ACTTCGCGCGCCGCTCGACACTTGTAATTTTGCGCCCCATTAAGCGCGTGCTAGATCGGGCGGCAGCGGAAACCTTAAATCAGGGCGAAACGCCGTCACCTTTGCCAGTACAGCACCTTCCAGCACCGGCACCAAGCCGCGCCGTACGGTTTCGACCTCGGGAAGTTCAGGCATAAAAGGCGGACTCCGAAAAAAACGAAAAGACGGGTACGGAAGCGTAGCGTGCAGGCGCGGGTTCGGCTATGGTCCCGTTCATGACTGGGCAAAAACATAAGAATTCCGATCCGGAAACTGTGTCGTTCGGCTTTCGCGACGTCAATGTCGAAGACAAAGCCGGCCTTGTGAGCGAGGTGTTTTCTTCGGTCGCCGGCAAATACGACCTGATGAACGATTTGATGAGCCTCGGCATCCACCGCTTGTGGAAATCCGCGATGCTGGATTGGCTCGCACCGAAACCCGACATGACGTTGGTCGATGTCGGCGGTGGTACCGGTGACATCGCGTTCCGCTGGCGCGAGCGAGGTGGCGGCGAGGTCACGGTCGTCGATTATTCCAACGAGATGATCAAAGTGGGCCGCGATCGGGCCATCGACAAAGGCATGCTGGACGGCATCACCTGGACCGTCGGCAATGCCGAGCAATTGGCTCTGCCCGACAATTCGGTCGATGCCTATGCCAGCGCATTCTGTTTACGCAACGTCGCCCGATTGGATAAAGCGCTCTCCGAAGCACGCCGCGTGCTGCGCCCAGGGGGTCGGTTCCTGTGTCTAGAATTTTCTCATCTCGCGCTGCCAGCTTTTGAACAAGCCTATGACGCTTGGTCTTTCAAAGTGTTGCCAGCACTTGGTGAGCGTTTTGCGGGCGACAAAGACTCATATGTATATCTGGCTGAGAGCATCCGTCGTTTTCCGACCCAGCAAGTGTTCGCCGACATGATTGCTGACGCCGGCCTTGAGCAGGTGAAAGTGCGCAATCTGTCGGGTGGCATCGCCGCGCTGCATTCGGCTTGGCGCCTCTAAGGGCGATTTAGGAACCAGATGTTTCGCTCCATTCGCCATCTTCGCAGGCTTTTTGCGCTTGCCCGGCTTTTAGCCCGACACGACGCATTGTTCGTGCTCGAAATGGCCGGGGTACCTGCCGCCGTCCTGCGTTTGGCTGCGGTGGGCATAACCCCGAAAAGCGAAGGCCGCCCCGGCGAGCGCCTTGCACGCGCGTTGACCGAGGCCGGACCAAGTTTCATCAAACTTGGCCAAGCGCTTTCAACCCGCTCAGACCTTTTGGGCGAAGAAATGACCACCGATCTTGCGCCATTGCAGGACAACCTACCCCCGTTCGCGGCCGACCTTGCGCGCGCCACCATCGCCGAGGAACTGGGCGCACCAGTAGATGAATTATTCGCCGAATTCGATGACCACGCGATTGCCGCCGCGTCCATCGCGCAAGTGCACTTCGCCGTCACCCATGACGGCCGCAAGGTTGCTGTCAAAGTCCTGCGCCCGGATATCGAAGCGGCCTTTCAGCGCGACGTCGATCTGCTGACGTGGATCGCAGAAATCGCCGAGCGCACACAGCCGCAACTGCGCCGATTGAAGCCCATTGCATCCATCGCGACTCTCGCCGAAACAGTCGAACTTGAAATGGACCTCCGTTTCGAAGCCGCCGCCGCCGCGGAGCTTGCGGAAAACTTCAAAGATGACCCTGAATTTAAAGTGCCTGAAGTGGATTGGCAGCTTACCGCGCGCCGGGTGCTGACCACCGAACGCTTGATCGGCGGCATCCCGCTGGACGACCGGGATGAAATCGTTGCCGCCGGCCACGATCCAGTCAAGATATTGACTCGTGCTGCTGCCGCCTCATTTCGCCAAGTGTTTCGGGACGGCTTTTTTCATGCGGACACGCACCCCGGCAACATGTTCGTGCTGCCCGATGGCCGCATCGCAGTTGTCGATTTCGGCATCATGGGTCGACTGGATTTAAAATCGCGCCGCAACATCGCCGAGATGCTGGTGGCATTTTTGAACCGTGATTATCGCCGCGCTGCGGAAATTCATTTCGAAGCCGGTTGGGTGCCACGGGATCGCTCTGTCGATCATTTTACCCAAGCCTGCCGGTCGATTGCCGAGCCGATCTTAGACAAGCCGCAAAACGAAATTTCCATCGCCAAGCTGCTGGCGCAATTGTTCCGGATCACAGAGACGTTTCGCATGGAAACCCAGCCGGAACTCTTGCTGCTGCAGAAAACCATGCTGGTTGCCGAGGGCACAGCACGTACGTTGGCACCTGAGGCCAATATGTGGTTTCTCATCCGGCCGCTTATCGAAGAATGGATGCGCGCCAATTTCGGCCCAGAAGCCAAGGTGCGCGATGTCGTTCAAAACCTGACCCACGCCGTCGAGCGCTTACCGGATATGATTTCCGACGTGGAGCGCACGTCTCGGATGCTGGCCGACGGCAAAGTCAAACTGCACCCCGACACGATTCGAGCGCTGCGCGGTGAAGATGGACCCAGTCGACGCCCGGCACAGGTTTTATGGCTGATCGCGCTCGGCCTACTGGCAATATTCGTGATCACGCTGATCGACTAGGCCGAGATACGCTCAGTCTTTTTCATCTGTCGTCATATCTGGCGCATTGCGTGTCGAGATACGATTCACAAACGGCTTTAGGCGGAGTTTGGTACGATGGTCATCAGGGCCTTCTTTGCCGTCCGGATGAAAACCGCGATAATAATCTTTCTGCCATTTTTGCTCGGCCGCGTCGGAGCCAGGAGTCTTTAGGTCCTGATTAAAAGTATTTCGCCTTTCCGACCAATCCTTGTGGTTGTTAAAGGTGTCGGCATCACTCTCAAAAGCACGCACTTCCGGCTCGACCTGTTCCAAGGCATCGCGTTGCATTGGAAAGATATGACAAAACGGCTCACCTTTTTCGAAGTGCACAGGGGTGTCAGCGCGGGTGAACTGCCAATTCATGGTGAAGGTATAGGGCGACCAATCGGTCTCGATGACGCCTGACAAAGGCTGAATGGCGTCTTTTGGACGGTTGATCGGCCCCTGCGCCATCAAACTGACCCCAGGGTCCGTGCGAAACAGATAGCCGACATGAAACGTCAAAATCCCAGAGCCAAAATGGGTCGTCGGCATCAGACCGGTCGCACCGGTTTCAATCGCAATGTCGTCCTTGGACCCGCCTCCATTCCAGGTCGCCGTAAAATCAACCGGCGAACAAACTTCCCAGCCATGCGCGTTGGCGATGATCAATGGCAGGCAGCGATAGGCATACGCCTGCGGCAAATCATCCATCCATTTTCGTCCCGCCGGGGCAGGCCGAATTTCAGGCGGGTTCGGCACGGTCGGAAAGGCAATCAATTTCATCGGCTAAAAACTTCAACCCCGAGGCCAAGCACACGTAAGTATCGCTTATAGCAGCCACGCCACAACAGGGCTATGACATCCGAACTGCAGCGGTCCCAGGGCCTGAATGTATTGCGAAACTGCGCCCAATAGACTATTTACACGTAAGTTTCGTGTTTTATTTCGTTTCTACAGTTTGATCGCGAAAGGATGATTGATCCCATGCAGGGCAAGCGCGTGTTGTTGATCGTGTCGGGCGGCATCGCAGCGATCAAAATTCCAGATTTAATCCGACGGCTGCGCGAGCGGGGCGCGTCGGTCCGCTGCGTGCTAACTGAAGGCGGCAAACAATTTGTCACGCCATTGAGCCTGAGCGCACTTTCCGAAGACAAAGTGTATGACGATCTATTCTCGCTGACCGACGAACACGAGATGGGGCACATCAATCTGTCCCGCGAAGCCGACGTCGTGCTGGTAGCCCCTGCGAGCGCCGACATCTTGGCAAAAATGGCTGCAGGGCTGGCCGGTGATTTGGCGAGCACGGTGTTGATGGCAACGGACAAGCCGGTTCTGGCCGCGCCATCCATGAACGTACGCATGTGGGAGCATCCGGCGACCCAAACGAATGTAAAAACCCTGCAATCGCGCGGTGTTACGCTGATTGGGCCGACCGAGGGCGACATGGCGTGCGGCGAGTTCGGTATGGGCCGCATGTCGGAGCCTTCAGATATTTTGGCCGCACTGGAGGCGTTTTTCGGTTTGCGCCCAAAGTCACAAGCCGGGCCCCTTGAAGGCCGTCATGCGGTCGTCACCAGCGGTCCGACGTTCGAGCCGATTGATCCGGTGCGCTACATCGCCAATCGTTCCAGCGGCAAACAGGGTCATGCCATCGCCGGCGCGTTGGCCGCGCTTGGCTGTCGCACCACCCTTGTCACCGGGCCGACCGCGCTTGCTGATCCACATGGCTGTGACGTGATACGCATTGAAAGTGCACGCGATATGTTGGCTGCCGTCGAAGCGGCCCTGCCCGCCGATATCGCCGTATGTGCAGCCGCCGTCGCCGATTGGCGTGTCGCCGAAGCGGCTGTCGGCAAGATCAAAAAACACGCAGGCGCTGCCCCGCCACCGCTGCAGATGGTCGAAAACACTGATATCCTGGCGACCATTTCCAACGCCGGCAACAAACGCCCGGCCCTGGTCGTCGGCTTTGCAGCGGAAACCGATGACGTGATTAAAAACGCCACCGAGAAACGGGCCCGCAAAGGCTGTGACTGGATTGTCGCCAACGATGTGTCGCCAGCGACAGGCACCTTCGCCGGTGACGACAACACCGTGCACCTGATCACTGAAGACGCCAGCGACGCCTGGCCGAAGATGACCAAGCTTGCCGTCGCCGAACACCTCGCCCAACGCATCGCACATCATTTTGAGGCTGCCGAATGACCAACGCCGTGACCATCAACGTCGTGC
>JAFMCK010000019.1 GCA_017857825.1 Rhodospirillales bacterium | reverse complement strand
ACGAGAAATGCCGAGATAACAAAAAAGATCACACGCTTCGACATAAACTGAATGTTTGTGTCTGCCGGGATCAGATTAAGGGGTTTCATATTGGCGGCTCCTTAAATCGGCAGACTGTCGGGGCGTTTTGAACGAAGCCAAACAACCACGAACAAACGCGTCAACATGATCGCCGTAAACATCGATGTGACAATACCAATCGATAACGTCACAGCAAAACCACGCACCGGCCCGGAACCGAAGGCGTAAAGCAGAACGGACGCAATCAACGTGGTGACGTTGGCATCAATAATGGTCGTCAGCGCGCGGCTATAACCCGCATCGATGGCCGAAATCGGCGTACGCCCGGCCCGCACTTCCTCGCGAATACGTTCAAAAATCAGCACGTTCGCATCCACCGCCATGCCGATGGTCAGCACGATACCCGCGATACCCGGCAGCGTCAGCGTTGCCTGCAGCGCCGACAACGAGCCGAGAATCAAAATCATGTTGGCGACCAAGGCGATGTCCGCATAAAGCCCGAAACGCCCATACGTCACGCCCATGAAAATCAACACGGCAACCAGGCCGACGATACTGGCGATTTGGCCTGCGGCAATCGAGTCCGCTCCCAAGCCTGGGCCGACGGTGCGTTCCTCAAGAATGCTGAGAGGTGCCGGTAATGCGCCTGCACGCAACAGCAGTGCCAAATCATTCGATTCTTCGATCGAAAAACCACCGGAAATCTGACCGCTTCCTCCCAAAATGGGCTCGCGGATCACCGGCGCTGAAATCACGCGCCCGTCCAACACGATGGCGAACGGGCGGTCGACGTTTTTCGAGGTCACGTCGCCGAATTTCTTTGCCCCCAACGTATCGAAGCGGAACGACACCACGGGCTCGTTATTGCGACCGTCAAAGCTGGGCTGCGCGTCAACAAGGTTTTCGCCGCTCACCGCGATTTTGGATTTTACCAAAATCATCGGCGGCTGGCCGTTCGCGCCCCCATCAACCATCGGAAACAACATCGAGCCGGGCGGCACGCGACCTGCCATGGCGTCTTGCAGGGAGTTTTCCACATCAACCATTTGGAAGGTCAGTTTCGCGGTCTTGCCGATCAACGCTTTCACACGCTCTGGGTCGTCGATACCCGGCAACTGAACAATTACGCGATCTTCGCCTTGGCGTTGGATCGTCGGCTCGCGCACGCCGGTTTCGTCAATCCGGCGGCGGATGATCTCAATCGACTGCTGCACGGCCGAGGTTTTGCGTTCAAGTACCTGTGCTTCAGTCATCTCAAGGGTGATTTTCTCACCCTCAAGCGTGGCCTCACTGTCGGTATCTATATCGCGTAGAAGCGCCAAGGCTTTTTCGCGGTCTTTTTCGTCTGGAATATTGACGCTGATGGAACGGGTTTGCTTACCAAGCCCGGTGTAGCGAATACGCTCACCCCGCAATGCCGCACGAGCGGCGTCAACGGCCGCATCCAATTGCTCGTCAATAACGGCTTGAACTTCGACCTCAAGCAGCAGATGCGAACCGCCCCGTAAGTCGAGGCCAAGGTTTACGGACTGTGACGGAATGAAATCCGGGAATTGTTGCGTCACCTTGTCGGAGATGAAGTTCGGTAGCGCGAACATCAGTCCGATGAGGCAGACGATGGCGACCAGCGCCTTCTTCCACGTCGGAAAATTGACCATTAGATTTCGTCCCGTCTACGCCCAGGCGTTAGCTCTTGGTGCCGTCTTTGGAATCTTCGTTGTCAGCCTTGCTGTTGTCAGCCTTGCTGTTGTCAGCCTTGCTATCGTCTTCAACAGCTTCAGACGCTGGAGCAGCTGGCTTGCTGCCGCCACCGAACAGACCCCCGAACATGCCGCCGGATTTCTTACCGGTGTCGTTGGCTGCGCCGCCGCTGACCGGCTCAGTCCGGTTAAGGACGGCGGAAATGGTGCCGCGCTGAACTTTTACTTTGACGTCCTTGGCGATCTCGACGGTCAATTCTTCGTCGTTCTCAACCTTAGTCACGGTACCGATAATGCCGCCGCCGGTGATCACTTTGTCACCCCGACGCACAGCGGCGAGCATTTCGCGATGCTGTTTCATTTTCTTTTGCTGCGGACGAATCAGCAGGAAATAAAACACGATGAAGATCAAAATCAGCGGCAAGAAAGCCTGAAAGGCCTCGCCACCACCGGCAGCCCCGGCCGCCTGTGCATATGCCGGCGAAATGAACATTCTTCGAACTCCTTACACCATCAAAAATTGCCCGAAACCTGCTGGTAATCGAAAATAACCCATTAGGCTCGAAAGTTGCGGGACTATAACGCTCATATGCCGAGTTGCAACCGCTTCCGGCATATCTTGCAAAGCATTAATGTTTGGACACCTAACGTTATTGACGCCCTCAACATGCGTGACTAATTTGCGCCCCCATGACTGATCAAAACACAACAGAGCTTCTCACCCGGATCGCCGATGCCCTGGACCGTTTGGCCCCGCCGCCGGCCCCCGTCACCCCTATAGATGCTGCCGATGCGTTCGTGTGGTACGCTGAGGGCGCGCGCCTTGTACCCATTCCAAAGGTAAATCGGGTCGATATCGCGCTGCTCAAGGGCATCAGCAGCCAGCAAGATCAGTTGATCGACAACACGCGTCGCTTTGCCGACGGCTATCCTGCCAACAACGCCCTGTTGTGGGGTGCACGCGGCACCGGCAAATCGTCTTTGGTCAAAGCCGTGCACGCACGCATCAACGAAGATAATCCAGGAATCCTGGCGCTGATCGAAATCCACCGCGAAGACATTCCGTCACTACCGGTCTTGCTGACCCGACTTAAGGGCGAGCAGCGGCAGTGCCTGATCTTCTGTGATGATCTGTCGTTTGATGGTCAGGACGAAGCCTACAAATCGCTGAAAGCGGTTTTGGACGGCGGTGTCGAAGGCCGGCCCGACAACGTGTTGTTCTATGCGACGTCGAACCGCCGCCATCTGATGCCGCGCGACATGATCGAAAACGAACGCTCAAGCGCCATCAATCCATCTGAAGCGACCGAAGAAAAAGTCTCGCTTTCAGATCGTTTCGGGCTCTGGTTGGGCTTCCATAACGTTGATCAGAATACCTACTTCGACATCATCGACGGCTACTGCAAGCATTACGGCTTGGAAGCCCCAGACATCGACATCCGTGCCGAGGCATTGGAATGGTCGGTCACGCGTGGTGCGCGTTCCGGTCGTGTGGCGTGGCAATTCATTCAAGATTTGGCAGGCAAGCTGAATAAGCCGCTCAACTAATCTTCTTTCGGCCTACATCTGCCGCAAAAAATACATCGAACCGCCGAACATCAAGATCGCCGCAAAAATCGTATTGATGACGCGATGCATCATTAAGCGATTTCGATCCATGTGTTTACGCTTGAGGACCTCCTCTTCGCGCTCGTTCTTATGCGCATCCAACATGCGGCTATGCATGGCCACCACCAGATGGGTATTTCGCTCATGCGGATCGCTGTGATCTGCAAACATTTGCGCGCGGTGGGATATCATCAGCCCAAGCAGGCCAACAAAGCCGACACCCAGCCAGCCGAAATAGGCGTGCCCTGTGACCAACAAGCACGCGACGAGAAACGCCATCACGACAAACGCAAACCGGGTTGAGCGCAGTAAATTCATCGTTCGATTATAGCCGTTAGGTTGTGGCCGATATACAGCCTTTTTCTATGGGGCATCTCGAGGGCTCTGAGACCGGCTTAGCTTGAACGCAGATACTTCTTAGGATCCTGCGGTCGCCGACCTTTACGGACTTCGAAATGCAGCTGCGGCCGGTTGACGCTGCCGGTGGCACCGACGGTGGCGATTTTGTCACCGCGGGCGACGCGCTGACCGCGCGTGACCAACAATTGATCATTGTGTGCATAGGCAGTGATGTAACCGCCATCGTGCTTAATCAGCAATAGATTGCCAAAGCCACGGATTTCATTGCCGGCATAGGCAACGACGCCGTTTTCAGCCGCGCGAACAGGCGTGCCACGGGCCGCCTTGATGTTGATGCCATCATTCCTGAGCCCGCCGTCCTTTGCGCCAAAGCTGGACAACAAAGGCCCCTGCACCGGCCAAATAAAGCCTTTGCCGGCGCGCTTTGGCGGCGGTGGCACGGGAACCGGTGGCTTTTTCGGCGGAATCATGGCGATCTTGCCGGCGTCTGCCGCGACTTTGGGCGCGCGCTCCATCTGCCGGGGCTCAGTCTTTTGAGCGATGGGGCTTGGTGCGGGCTTAGGCGCCGACGCAACTGGCGCCGTCTTGGACGTCCGTCTCGGCGCGTCCGCTTCCGGAATCACCAAAATCTCACCCAACTTAATCGTATACGGTGGATCGACATCGTTGATTCGCGCAACCTCATAGACACCGACATCATACTGCTGGGCGATCGCATACAAGGTATCACCTTGGCTGACGCGATGTTGGCGACCACGCGGCAACTCGATGCGCTGTCCCACATTCAACAAATACGGGGCGGCAAGGTCGTTGGCGGTGATGATTGCCGGCACCGGCACCCTGTGGCGCCTGGACAGCGCATATACCGTATCCCCCGACTTCACGATCACCGACGATGCGCCGACAAAGGCGCTGCGCGAGCTTTCGGATTGCACCCGGCTGATCGTGCCCGATGGCGATACTGTGCTGCGGGGTGTGTTGATGTCGACCGGTGCGCGCGACGTACCGATCTGGACATTGCCGCACGCCGTGAGCGCGAGCCCAAGCGTCGCCAAAGCCAACGTCTGTCCAACGCAACGCAACACGCGCATCAGGCCGGATCCTCGTCGCTGATCAGCGGCACAAAGCGCACCGGACCTAAGTCTTCTGTTTCGATATCACCATCCAATTTACGGATGCGCAGTAAATGCTGGAGGTTTTCTTCCAGGCCGACCGGCACCACCATGATACCGCCCTCGTCCAACTGATCGAGCAAAGTTGCCGGCACATCTAAGGCAGCTGCCGTCACGATGATCCGGGAAAATGGTGCTTGTTCCGGCCACCCTTTGGAGCCGTCACCGGCGCGCACCGTAATATTGTGCAGTCCCATTCGTTGAAACCGGGTTTCCGCCTCTGCCTGTAAGGGCTTGTGGCGTTCAATCGTATACACACGGCGACAAAGCTTGGCTAAAATCACCGTCTGATAGCCGGACCCAGTGCCGATTTCGAGCACCTTGGACCGATCATTCAAGTCCAACGCTTCGGTCATCATTGCGACCACCGTCGGCTGCGAAATGGTTTGGTGCAAACCGATCGGCAGCGGTGAATTTTCGTACGCACGCTCGCGAAAGGCTGCCGGCACGAACAACTCGCGCGGCACCGACACCACGGCATCCAAGACCGCTTCGTTTTTAATGCCGTCGCGGATCAGGGCCTCGCGCAGCGACGCCGCGTCGGGGACGCCCAAATCGCGTCCATACATCACTTGAGCCCTGCCTTGAGTTTTCTAAGCGTCGTCCCGTCTGTCAGGTCCAACGCCAAAGCCGTCACCGAAACGGCACCGGCATAGCAGCTCGCGAGGTCGGTGCCCTTAAGAAACCGCTGTTCGTCCCGCTGCGGACCGATCCAGAAATATTCATCCCCACGCGGATCGACACCGCGCGTCAGATCACCGCCGATCTTGCGGCGTCCTTGGCGGACCACCTCAACGCCGGTGACTTTGGCAGAGGTGACGTCCGGGAAATTCACGTTGATAAAAATGCCCTTCGGCCAACCTTGCGCCAACAGCATTTTCAACACTTTCGGCGTCCACGTTTTCGCCGTCGCCCATTTCACCTTGTGCTGATCCGTATAGACCTGACTGAGCGCCACCGATGGAATACCGAGCATGGCACCTTCCATTGCCGCAGCAACGGTGCCGGAATAGGTGACGTCTTCGCCCAGGTTACCGCCCCGATTAATGCCGGACAGCACCAGATCAGGCTTGGCGTCGGCCATCAGGCGACTGACCCCCAACAACACGGCATCGGTCGGCGTGCCGTCGACGGCGTACTTGTGTTCCGACACATGGCGGATGCGAAGTGGACGGCGCAGGGTCAACGAATGGCTGGTCGCCGACTGCTCGGTCTCAGGTGCACACACCCACAACTCGCGCACGTGCGGGCGGATCGCGTCTTCGAGGGCTTTCAGGCCCGGTGCATTGATGCCGTCGTCATTGGACAGCAGCACGCGCGCTTTTTTGAGGTCGAACCCGGATTCAGCCATCAGCTCGCAACACCTCAAGCCCGCCCATGTAAGGCCGCAATGCCTCTGGGATCACCACCGAGCCATCGGCCTGCTGATAATTTTCCATGATTGCGATCAAGGTACGACCAACGGCCAAACCCGACCCATTCAGGGTGTGCACGAACTGCGTCCCCTTCTCGCCTTTGACCCGCATCCGCGCATTCATGCGCCGGGCCTGAAAATCACCACAGACGGAGCAGCTGGAAATTTCCCGGTAGCGGTCCTGCGCCGGCAACCAAACCTCGATATCATAGGTTTTGCGGGCTCCTGCGCCCATGTCGCCGGTGCACAGCGCGACAGTACGGAACGGCAGGCCGAGTTGCTGCAAGATGTCTTCCGCGCACGACGTCATCCGCTCCAACTCGTCGAGCGAGTGATCCGGATGGGTGACAGAGACCATTTCAACTTTCGAGAACTGGTGCTGTCGGATCATACCGCGCGTGTCTTTACCGGCTGCCCCGGCTTCGGAACGGAAGCACCACGTCATCGCCGTATAGCGGCGTGGCAAATAGTCTTCATCGATGATGTGATCGGCGACAATATTCGTAAGCGGCACTTCGGCGGTCGGTATCAGCCAATAGCCGTCGGTGGTTTTGAACAGGTCATCGCCGAACTTCGGTAATTGGCCGGTGCCGAACATGGTCTTGTCGTTGACCAATGCCGGCGGATTGACCTCCGTATAGCCGAACTGTTCCGTATTGTGGTCGAGCATGAAAGCGCCCAAAGCGCGCTCCATGCGTGCCAGCCCGCCACTCAGCAGCACGAAGCGTGAGCCGGCGATTTTGGCCGCCGTTTCAAAATCCATCATGCCGAGCGCTTCGCCTAGGTCGACGTGATCTTTTGGGGTGAAATCAAAGCTGGCCGGCGTGCCGACCCGTCGCATTTCGACGTTGTCGTCTTCACTGGCGCCATCGGGGACATCATCGAACGGTAAGTTCGGCAGCCGTGACAGGGCATCGTTCAGGGCTTCAAGCGCGGTTTGCGCCTCAGCCTCAACGGCGGCCTGAGCATCTTTGGAGGCCGAGACCTTGGCCATGATCTCGTCCGCGTCTCCGCCTTGCGCTTTGATCTTGCCGATTTCCTTCGACAGTGCATTGCGCTCGGTCTGCAGTTCCTGCGCACGCGTCTGCGCGTTGCGCCGGGTCGCGTCGAGCGCAATCAAGGATTCGGCCTGCGGCGGCAAGTTGCGCCGGGCCATCCCCTTATCGAAAGCGTCGGGATTGTCTCTGATCCATCTGATATCGAACATAGAAAACGTCTGGTCCCATTATGTTAGCGGCGAACGACCGCGAAGCTTAAGTTACGGGCCGACGTCGTCGTTTTGTCCCGGCTTCTTCGCCCCGCCGTCTTTTGGTGTATCATCGTCGTCATCATCACCGAATATCGCTGTGTCTTCCTCGGCACGACGTTTTTCGCGCTTTTTCTCGGAGAACCGCGCCAGGATGATAGAAACCTCGTACAACAGAATGATCGGCAAGGCCAAGCCGATTTGGCTGATCGGATCCGGTGGCGTCAGGATCGCGGCGGCGATGAACGCGCACACAATCGCGTACTTACGCTTCGCCGCCAGTCCGTCCGCAGACACAACCCCTGCCCGCGCCAACAGCGTCAAAATAACCGGCAATTCGAACGACAGACCGAACGCAAAGATCAACCGCATCACCAACGACAGATATTCGTTGACCTTGGCTTCAAGCTGGATCGGCAGGCGTTTGCCTTCGATGCCCGCGCTTTCAAAGCCGATGAAGAAGTGCCACGCCACCGGCAAAACGTAGTAATACACCAATGCACCGCCCATAAAGAACAGGATCGGCGTGGCGATCAAAAACGGCAGAAATGCCGACTTCTCGTGTTTATACAAGCCCGGCGCGACGAACATCCATATCTGGCTGGCGATGAACGGAAACCCAATAAACATCGCCGCAAAGAACGACACTTTGATGTAGGTGAAGAACGCTTCTTGCAGGGCCGTAAAAATCAAACGCCGATCACGCCCGGTTTCTGCGAACACATCCGCTAGCGGCTGCACCAAGAACGCATAAATTTCGTCGGCAATGTAAAAACATCCGATGAACAGCACGATGATCGCGACCGCCGACCACAAAAGTCGAGTCCGCAGCTCAACTAAGTGCTCGAGCAGCGGCATTTTATCGTGGTCGATATGATCGTCGTCTTTGGCCACCGCGTTAGTCCTTCTTCGCCGGGCTCGGTGTCTCTGAAAGCTCGGATTCCTTTGGCTCTGCAGGCGCAGGCGGAGGTGGCGGTGAGGAAATCATCGCATCGTTCGGGTCCGGCAACGTGGCGTCCGGCTCAGATTTGGTGTCTTTCGTCTTAGGCTCGGGGCGATTGACCTCATCAGAGAACGACTTTGTGGCGGCTGACATATCATTTTCGACGCTGCGCACATCATCAAGATCGCGTGATATCTCGCCGTCCGGATCAAGCGTTTCTTCGATACGCTTGCGGATATCACCCCCCGTTTCGCCCTCGATTTGCTTGCGCATATCGGCCAATTCGGTTTCCCGCACGATATCATCGAGACCACTTTGGAAGTCGCGCGCCATACCTTTGGCTTTACGCAGAACACCCGTGATGGTCTTCAGCGCGCGCGGCAAATCCTTTGGCCCGATGACGATCAGTGCCAGGACGGCAATCAGAAATATTTCCTGCCAGCCGATATCGAACATGGCGGTCGACCTCAATCAGAAGACAATTAAACACGCCGGCAGCGAAACTGCCGGCAACAGCAGCATCAGCCGCCGGAGGCTTTGTCTTTTTCGGTCTCGGCTTTCTTCGATGCAGTTTCGGACCCTTCGCCTTCGAGAGCTTTTTTGTCTTTGTCGCCACTCCCGTCTGCGTCGCCTGCTTCGGATTCTTCTTCCTTCGTGCCTTTTTTGAAGGATTTCAGACCTTTACCGAAATCGCCCATGAGCCGCGAGATCTTGCCGCCGCCACCGAAGAGCACCAAGACGACGACCAGCACGATGAGCCAATGCCAAATACTGAATGCACCCATTTATTTTTATCCCATTCGCTGTCGCGTTTTTATTACAATACCTGCGAGAGCGGTCCAGATGAACAGCGCGCCCCTTCGAAACGCGACAACGGCGCCAATCAAGCGCCGCACCCTCCCAGGATGGCGTAGAGTCGCGTTTGAGCCCTAGGATTGCAAGCCATTTATAGCCTATCTGCGATCCATATTTGGATCGCGCAGAACGCCTACAACGTGCCGTCGTCCGGGTCCAACGGCTCGTCGGGCTCTTCCGGTGCATCACCGAGCGCATCTTGCGGCAAAGGATCATCCTCGTCGCCGGTATTTTCGTCTTCGTTCGAGGGTCCCTCGCCCGCGGTTGAGCGATACGCGTTGATCGCTGGCGAGGCATCCAATAGCCCGGCAGCCTTGAGTTCTTCGGTACCAGGCAAATCTCGGAGTGTCTCCAGGCCGAAATGGTCCAAGAACGAGTCTGTGGTGCCCCATTGCAACGGGCGCCCCGGTGTTTGGCGGCGGCCACGCGGTCGAATCCATTCATTTTCCAGCAGCACGTCGACCGTGCCTTTGGAGATACCGACACCCCGGATCTCTTCGATCTCGGCGCGGGTTACCGGCTGATGGTAGGCGATGATCGCCAACGTCTCGATGGCGGCACGGCTGAGTTTGCGGGCAACTTCGATTTCCTTATTCAGGAATTCGGATAAATCGGGCGCCGTGCGAAATGCCCATGACGTGCCCGCACGCACCAGATTCACGCCACGCTCGGCATATGTCTCGCGGAGTTCCTTCAGCAGGCCTTTAACGTCGGCATCTTCCGGCAAGCGGTTGGCGAGCATCCGCTCGGTCATCGGCTCGGCAGACGCAAACAGCAACGCTTCGACGATGCGGCGATAACGCTGCCAGGTTTCGGCATCAACCGGTACAACCTGTTTCGGCGCTTCTTCGGCATCATCCGTGTCAGCGTCAGTGCTTACGGCGTCCGCATCATCGCCATCTTCGAGGCCGTCGGGCCCCTCGTCCAGGACCTCCGGATCGACCAGATCATCAATGGCGTCGTCATCATCGTTGGCAGGTTCGGCGTTCAAGCGTTCCATCCCTTATACGTGTTCGTGTTGTTCATTGGTCTTCGTTATCGTCCGGGTCGCCGTCCAACGGATTGTCGACGACCTCGGTCGGGCCGTCCATGCGGCGCTGCAGGTAAATATCACCGAATGTATCGGACTGGCGGATCAATATCCGTCCCTCTTTGACCATTTCCAAGCTCGCCGCAAACATTGATGCGATGGCGGAACGGGTCAAAACCCGGCCCTTCAGGCCCTCCGGCAAGAACGACCATAGCTGCTGCCAATCCGGCGTTTTTCCGACAAGGCCGCGCAACCGCTGCAATGCGTCTTCCACGGTATAAATCTCAAACGCTTCGATGTGCATAGGCTCGTGCGCATCTTTGCGCTGCTTTTGATCGGCATAGGCACGCAACAGGTCATAAAGCGTGGCATCCAACACCTCGATCGCGCGCGGCTTAAAGCGCTCGGGTTCGCCGCGGCCAAAGAAGTCTTGGCCCAGGCGGTCGCGTTCCATCAAGGCTTGGCCGGCATTCTGCATCGATTCCAAGCGCAGCAACTGGTATTGCAGGGCGGCAGCCATTTCTTCGCCCGTCGGCTCTTCTTCGCTCGACATATCCGGCAGCAAAAGCCGCGATTTCAAATACGCCAGCCACGCCGCCATCACCAGATAATCAGCGGCAAGTTCCAGATTGTGACGGCGCGCCTCGGCAACGAAGCCAAGATACTGATCAGCCAAAGCCAAAATCGAGATATGAACCAGATCGACTTTTTGATCGCGTGCCAACTGCAGGAGCACGTCAATCGGCCCTTCATAGCCGTCCAGGTCGACGACAAACGGCGACACCGTCACAGGCGCATCACCGCCCAGGTCGGACTCTTGGGTATTTGGATCAAACTCGACGATATCAGCCATGCGCGTATCAGGTTTCCGCGTCAGCGCAATCCCACGATATTGAGGATCGCATCTTGAAGGTGCTCAACTGGGGAGATCACTAGCCACCAGAAGACGTTCAATTCAAGCCCCATCATGCCACCGATCCACGGCAGCACAAAGATTCCACCCAACACAATGAAAATACCGACCCTCTCGAGCCGCGCCAAATACTGCCCAATCGACCACGGCAGCAACCCGACAGCGACCCGACCGCCGTCTAATGGCGGAATAGGCAACATATTAAAAACGGCCAGTAACAGATTGATCCATAGGGCATTTGCAAGATTATGCGCCCCCCCAATCTCGGTACGGCTGATCCAGCAGGATGACCCCATAAAAGGCTATTGCCGCAACCAGTGCCATGACCAAATTGATGCCTGGCCCTGCGGCGGCGACCAAAATCATATCCCGCTTCGGCCGATGCAGTCTTGAGAAGTTTACCGGCACCGGTTTCGCGAATCCGAACATGAACCGCCCACCGGACGCCAACATCAACAACGCCGGCAAAATCACCGTGCCCACGGGATCAATGTGTTTGAGAGGATTAAAACTGACCCGACCCAGGTCTTTTGCCGTCGGATCGCCCAGTTTCATCGCCACCCATCCATGTGCGGCCTCATGCAGGGTCACAGCCAGCAGCACCGGCAGCGCCCATGTCGAGACCGTGTAAAACAAACCGTCCGGGATCATACCTCGACCGCGGCCCAATTCGCCGTCATCTTGGCGAGTTCGGCTTCGAGGACGGGCACATCGATCGGATCGCTCGCAGGGCGCACCGCAAGGCCCGTCTGGAAGCGTTCCCAAGCAATGCCGGTCATTTCCGGCAAATCACGCATGATCGCGTGCATTTCGTGCATGTCGCCGTTGCAGTGCAAGACGGCATCACAACCAGCTTCGAGGGCCGCCAACGCATTGACTTCAATCCGCCCGCTGAGCGCTTTCATGCTGATATCGTCCGAAACCAAAAAGCCCTGAAAGCCGATCTCGCCACGAATGACATCCATGATCATCGTTTCCGACAATGTCGCAGGCCGCATCGGATCAAACGCTTCATAGACCACGTGTGCCGTCATCCCCCACGGCGCGAAACGTGCGTTTTTGAACGGCAGAAAATCTTTCCGGCGCAGGGCATTCTTGCCAGCGTCCACATACGGCAGCGCCAAGTGACTATCAGCATTGGCGCGACCGTGGCCGGGCAAGTGCTTTACCACCGCCGTGACGCCCCCTGCACCCAGCCCGGTAATCACCGACTGGCCGAGTTCAGAGACGATTTCCGGGTCCATACCAAAGGCACGGTCGCCGATAATTTCATGGGCGCCTTTGGTCGGCACGTCCATCACCGGCAGGCAATCAACATCGATGCCGAGTTGAATAAGTTCTTCGGCGATCAGCCGCGCATTGATGCTGGCGGCTTCGCGGGCCAAGGCGCGGTCATCCTCGGCGATCCGGGCAAACAGGCTTTGTGCGGGCCGAACCTTCCAATGCGGTGGGCCTAGCCGCTGCACGCGCCCGCCTTCTTGGTCGATCAATACCGGCGCATCGTCGCGCCCGACCGCTGCCCGCATCGATTTGACCAAGGCTTTCACCTGATCGGGATCGACACAGTTCCGCGCAAACAGAATGAACCCAAGCGGGTCCGTCTGTTCAAAAAAGAAGGTTTCTTCTTCGGTTAAGGTCGGGCCGGCGCAGCCCAAGATGGCGGCCCGAGGCCGCTTTTCATCAAGATGTACAGTCATTTAGGCCCCCGGCTTTACCACGAGGCAGCCGAGTTTCCTTTGCTTCAAGCGTTCACAGAGCGTCTTCGCGGCCGCTTCGTCAGCGAGCGGCCCAGCGCGCAATCGATAGAATACACCTTTTGTCGCCCCTAAGTCGATTCGCGTCACTTGAAGGCGCAACTCGCCGAGTAAATCAATGTGTCGGCGACGCAGCCGGTCCCACTCCGCTTCCACGGCTTTATCCGAGCGTGACGCCGCCAACTGTATACGGTAGCTGTTGGAAATATCCCCCCCAGGCGACGGTGGTGCCGGTGTTGCCGTATTGGTTGCGGTCTCAGTTTGCGTGGTTGGAGGCACAGGCGCTTGTTTCGGTGCGGCAACCGGGACCGCCGCCTTTGCGGCAGGTTCCGGCGCAACGCTGGTCGGCGCAGGTGGCGCAATACCTGACGAGCTTGGGCTTTCAGTCGGTGCCAACGCCGGGGCCGGTTGCTTAAGAGCCGCAACGTCGTCGGCGCTCGGTGTCTCAGCGACCGGGGCACCAGCTTCAAGACGCATCGGGGCGCCCGATGTGTCCGCAGATCCGCGCGGTGCGGTTTCGGCAACAACTCGGCTGGTTTCCGGCACGCCGCGCTTCAACACGTTATCGACTTCGACCGGCTTTTCAGGCGACGGCAGCAACCGCTCCACCCTCGGCTGCGATGATGTGCCGTCTACCACGCCATACACCAGACGACCTTGATTGGGCACGTTCATACCGCCGGGATTTTCCGGGCGCACCTTAATCGGAGCTGGATCAGCAGTGATCACGGGCACCGCAGCATCTGATGTGCCGATCATGCCCATAATTTTATCCCCGAACCCGAGCCAAATGCCGCCCAAGACCACGGTCACGCCGACCAACGCGCCCAACACTTTGAGCGAACTACTGCCGGACTTCGCCTTTGCGGCGGCGCCGTCTCCTTCAAGCGCATCTTCCGCCGACACCTTCATGTCGGAATTCGCCGAGAGTGCCATAGATTCGTTTTCTCCTTCGGGCCGTAATCTTCGCATTCAGCCGGCTCTGCCGAATCGCGCCATTATAATACGTTTTGCCGCCAAGCACGCGTGAATGCGCCTCAGCCAACATGTCTCACGGCCTAACAGCCGCACTGCACAAGGTGCAAGATATTGATTAACGTTCCTTAAATCTGGCGAAAAAATCGCCGATTTCTAACGCGCTACGATGTTCGCGATTGCAAATCAAACAAGCGGCGGTGCTCATCCAGCGCCAATCTATCGGTCATGTCAGCAATGTAATCGCACACCAAAGCCGCCGTTTCCAAAGATCCCGGCGGACCCGCTTGGTTGCGCCATTCGGTCGGCAGACAGCCCGGCTCGTCCAATAACAGTTGGAACAGGTCTTTGACGACGCGACGCGCCTTAGACGTCATCCGATTTAACTGATAATGCCGATACATATTTTCAAACAAGAACGACTTCAACGCCTTATCGTTCGCCCGCATTTCATCGGAGAACTGCGCCACCGGATGATCCAAATGCCGGATATCCGAGGGCTGTTTCGGTTTTGCCGCATCAATACGCTGCTGCGTGACATGCAATAGATCCCCAACCATGGCGCCGATCATGCGCCGAACGGCTTCGTGAATGGTGCGTGATTCATCAAGGTCAGGATACGTATTCTGCACCTCATGGAATATCGGGCCGACCAAAGGCACGTCTTGCAAATCTTTGATGGTGAACAAACCGGCACGGAGTCCGTCGTCGATATCGTGATTGTTATAAGCGATATCGTCGGAAATAGCCGCCACTTGGGCCTCTGCATTCGCGTAGGTGGTCAGTTCCAAGTCGTGCGAAGCGATATAATCGGTAATGCCGCGCGGCAGCGTATCTTCGCTGGCACCCGGCTTTAGCAGCGGCCCATTGTGCTTTACGATCCCTTCCAACGTTTCCCACGTCAGGTTGAGCCCGTCGAAATCGGCGTAACGGGCTTCGAGCTTGGTGACGACGCGCAGCGACTGGGCATTGTGATCAAAGCCGCCGAACGGCGCCATCATCTCTTTCAAGGCGTCTTCGCCGGCGTGGCCGAACGGTGGATGCCCCAAATCATGGGCCAGCGCCAATGTCTCGCCCAAATCTTCGTTGAGCCCCAAGCATCGGCACACCGAGCGCGCGATCTGCGAAACCTCGAGCGAGTGCGTCAGCCGGGTCCGAAAAAAATCACCCTCGTGATTCACGAATACCTGGGTTTTATACTCCAAACGTCGGAAAGCCGCCGAATGGATGATCCGGTCGCGGTCACGCTGAAACGCGCCTCGGGTCTTACTTTCCGGTTCTGGATAGAAGCGGCCACGGCTGTTTGCCGAGAGGCACGCGTAAACCTTGAGCGGCGGACGCTCAACCGACGTCGATTCGAAGGAGCCAATATGATCCATTCCGGCAACCTAGCCGACACCATGCGGGTGGGCAATGCGGATCGCCCAGCAGCGGCGTCCGATACCCGTGCAATTGACAGCGAGATCAGGTAGGCTACATAAAGGTTACAGGACGAACGCAAGGAGCGCTCCAATGCCCGATGGCACAACGACAAACGAACAACAGCTAACGATCACCGACAGCGCCGCTGCACGGATCGAAAAGCTTCGCCAGATCGAGGGTAAAGATGGATTGATGCTGCGCATCACCGTCAACGGTGGCGGCTGCTCCGGCTTCCAATATGCGTTCGATCTCGACGACAAAACCACCGATGAAGACATCACCTTCACCCACAACGGGGCGGCGGTTGTAACTGACGAAATCTCAATGGGCCTTCTGGCCGGGTGCGTCGTCGACTTCAAAAACGAATTGGGCGCAGCGTTCTTCCAAATCGATAATCCAAATGCCACGTCGAGCTGCGGCTGCGGCGCGTCTTTCTCTGTCTGATCCGGGCAAGGTTGCCCGTTCATGACCGTCGTTGCCACATGGAACGTCAATTCCATCAAAGCCCGCCTGCCCCGCGTGACGGAATGGCTTGAAGATTTCAAGCCTGACGTTGCCCTGCTCCAAGAATTAAAAACCGAAGATGCCGGTTTCCCGCGCATGGAAATCGAAGCACTCGGCTATCATATCGAAACGGTCGGCCAGAAAACCTACAACGGTGTCGCAATCTTATCGAAGCAGCCGATTGAGGTGCAGCACCGCGCCCTGCCGGGTGACGATACCGATATTCAGGCGCGCTATCTTGAGGCCGACACCTGCGGGTTAAGAGTCGCTGCGCTGTATCTGCCAAACGGAAACCCAACGCGGAACGAAGACGGCAGCGATCATGAAAAGTTTACATACAAACTAGGTTGGATGGACCGCCTGATCGCCCGTGCTGACGCTCTGTTACAAGATCAAATTCCCTTCATTCTCGGTGGCGACTACAACGTTTGCCCGACCGACGACGATGTGTATGACCCGGCCGCCTTCGCTGATGACGCCCTTTGCCGACCTGAAAGCCGAAACCGCTTTCGTACACTGATTAACCTAGGTCTAACCGAAGCGTTCCGTGCGTTGGATTCAACGCCGCATGCGTATTCGTACTGGGACTATCAGCGTGGTGCCTGGCAAAAAGACAACGGGCTCCGCATCGATCATCTATTGCTATCCCCGGAGGCCGCGGACCTGCTTGAGGAAGTCGGTATCGACAAAACCCCGCGCGGCAGAGAAAAGGCTTCGGATCACACCCCGGTTTGGGGCAAGTTCAAAGCCTAAGCACCGCCACACGCTTCACGTCTTGCATCGCACACATGCGGCTTCGCGGAATCGCGCAGCATTGCCCAGGATCTCAGCGCAAGGTCCGCAATCGCACGCAAAAACCCCGGATAAGTCCTACAGACATTCCGGGAAGTCGCGATCAGAGATGGGAGGCTATAAGCAGGTAAACTGCTGGAAAGCTGCAGAAAAGCTTACTTCCGAAGCTTGTCGTCAACTTGCCGGATGCCATCGACGAGGGCCTGGCCATTGACACCGCCGTCACCCTTCATACCCGTCTTGATGACAATTTTTAGTGCATCGACATGGACCTTAATAGCCTTAACTTCGGCGCTACCAAAGCTGTCGCTGCGCTCAATCAGGCGGCACAATTCATTGCCGATCACGGTCATTAAATCATATCCAAAGCTGCCGCCTTGCCCTTTGATGTCATGGGCAATCTGGAATATGGCCTCGGCTTCTTCTTTGCGGGGTGTTTCCGCCTGTTCCAGGTTTTTATAGGCAACGTCCATACGCTTCAGATCTTCTTCGACCCATTCAAGGTAGCTGTCGGACATATCCGCAATGGCCTTCTCGGCGCGTTCAAGCGTCGCCAAGTCGACCGCACCCGGCCCACCCTCACGAACTTTGTCCTTGAGGGTATTCGGCGGATTGATGATTTCCATCTTGTCGTTCTGCATGAAAGTTCCAATACGTATCCGTTCTGGCCCTAATAGGCAGCGCGGTATTGTCCTTACCATCGGTAACGCTACCATGCAAATAGGGCAACCATTTTAGATCAAGCCAAGTTCCTTAAGTGCATCAGCCATATCATCGGGTAAATCTTCTGCACCGGCACCGACATCACGCAAATCCCTGGGCGCATCACCGGTTTGCAGATATCGCCATCCTTGAAACGCGCGATGCGGGCGACGTTCCACTTGTACGTGTTCAGGGTCGAGGACAATCGCACACGCGGGCTTTCCCTCTTGGTTCACGGCTTCCCGGAGTTCTAATATCCGCTGCCGCACACGGATCACCCGTTTGATCACCCAATACATTGAGCCGCCGTCCAAAACCTGATCTGCGCGACGCGGGAACGAGCGTGTCACGTGCAAAAGCTCAGCCGGCTGTCCGGCTTTGCGTTTGATGTCGAGCCGTCGCTTTTGCACCTCGACCAGATGCTCGACATCTTCGATGCCGACACACAGTTTGAGCAGATGAACCGTCACGACTGTGCCTAACGCCCCAAGCGCGCCTGCGCGACTTTCGATGCCGGCGCACGACCGATCACACCCGAGATAAAGTGGCTGGCCGTCAAAAGCTTATCCATATCGATACCGGTCTCGATACCGAGGCCGTCCAACATGTATAACACATCTTCTGTGGCGACATTCCCGGAAGCACCTTTAGCATAAGGGCATCCACCAAGCCCGGCGACGGCGGTATCGATCACCGCGACACCTTGCTGCATCACGGCGAGCAGGTTGGCGAGCGCTTGCCCATAGGTGTCGTGAAAATGTGCCGCCAAACGATCTGACGGCACATGCGCCGCGACCGCATTGATCATCGTTTGCGCCTTCACGGGCGTGCCGGTGCCGATGGTGTCACCGAGCGACACCTCATAGCACCCCATGGCGTCGAGTTCGCGTGCCACATCAGCGACCGCCGCCGGCGCAATGTCACCTTCGTACGGACAGCCAAGCACACAGGAAATATAGCCGCGCACGCGCACGCCATCCGCCAGTGCCGCCTCCGCGACCGGACGAAATCGGTCCAAACTTTCGGCAATCGTGCAATTGATGTTTTTCTGCGAGAACGTTTCCGATGCCGCACCAAAGATCGCGACCTCTTCACAGCCGACCGCCTTCGCCGCCTCGTACCCTTTCATATTCGGGACCAGCACCGGGTACGAAACACCTGCGCGTCGCGAAATCAGCCGCATCACGTCTGCCGTGTCTGCCATTTGCGGCACCCATTTCGGTGACACGAAAGCCCCGACTTCGACAGACGGCACCCCTGCGCCCGTCAACATATCGACGAGTTTCACTTTCGCATCCAGGGGCACGGATTTCGGCTGGTTTTGCAGACCGTCTCTGGGACCAACATCGACGATCTTTACGTGCTTTGGCAGATTCATATTTTGTGCATCATCCATGCCTACGCGTCGAACACGACCAACGCCGCGCCTTCGTCGACTTGATCGCCGGGTTTGAAACGGACCTCGGCAACTGTACCGTCGGCAGGTGCGGTGATCGTGTGCTCCATCTTCATCGCTTCCAACATCAAAAGGGCTGTGCCACGCTTTACGGCATCACCGGCCTTCACATACACCGCCGTTACCTTGCCCGGCATCGGTGCGGTCAAGCCACCGGCGGCGCGCGCGTCGTCTTCATCATCAGCCGCAGGATCAATCAACGAAAGCACCGCGCGGCCTTCATCGCTGAACACGTGCAGAAAACCAGCATCATCCCCCAGCACACGCAGACCTTCGGTGGATGCATCAAACGGCACTCCGTCGATCACGAGATCGAACCCGCCATGACGACGCGCCGTCGCAGATACAAGGTGTGCCGCATCGGGCGCCAAAGTATCGGCAAGATGCACGTCCTGATGTCCCCGGTCGATCATCCGCCAGCCGTCGGTGCGGAACCATGGCGAGTGGGAATCTTCTGACCGTGCCGCGCGCTCACATGCTTTGACGCCGCGCGCGCTAATTTCAAAGTGTGCTGCAGAGGCCAAGTCAGCCGGTGTCGCCGCCCGCTGTCGGCGCCACCCGGCCTTCGGCGCTTTCAGGCGATCCAACCAACGGGTGTCGATTTTGGCGCGTTGAAAGGGTTTCGAATCGCAAATACCGATCAAAAAATCCAGGTTGGTTGGCAGCCCGACAACCCGCGTATCCGCAAGCGCGTGGCGCAACGATGCCAACGCCTGTTGGCGATCCGGACCGTGCACAATCACTTTGGCGATCATCGGGTCGTAATGCACCGAGACCCGGTCCCCCGCCTCAACACCGGTATCTATCCGCACGCCGACCCGATCCGGAAACACAAGATGCTGCAACGTGCCGGTTTGCGGCAAGTAGCCTTTGTCCGGGTCTTCCGCATACAACCGTGCTTCAAAAGCGTGCCCATCAATAACAAGATCGTCTTGCGCCATCGGCAATGGTGCGCCTGCGGCGACACGCAATTGCCATTCGACCAGATCCACACCGGCGATCAGTTCCGTTACCGGATGTTCGACCTGTAGCCGCGTGTTCATTTCGATAAAATAAAACGCATCGCCGTCGAGCATAAATTCGACCGTGCCCGCCCCGACGTAGCCGACCGCGCGTGCCGCATCAACGGCGGCTTGACCCATAGCATTTCGCAGGTGCACGGTCATCCCGGGCGCCGGGGCTTCTTCTATCACCTTTTGGTGGCGGCGTTGCAGCGAACAATCGCGCTCAAACAAATGCACGACGTCACCGAAGCTATCCGCAAAGATTTGAATTTCAACGTGCCGCGCACGATCCAGATATTTTTCGATCATCAACTGATCGTCACCGAACGACGCCTTTGCTTCCCGCTTCGCCCCGTCGACAGCATCTTTCAGATCGTCCTTTGCGGTGACGACCCGCATGCCTTTTCCTCCACCGCCCGCGGACGCTTTCACCAAAACCGGATAGCCTATGTCGTCGGCGGCTTTGCTGAGTGTCTGAAAATCCTGCTTTGCACCGAAGTAGCCGGGCACCAAAGGCACGCCGGCTTTTTCCATTAATTTCTTGGATGCACTTTTTGAGCCCATGGCGCGGACCGCATCTGCCGGTGGACCAACGAATATCAATCCGGCTTTACCAACCGCATCCGCGAACCCCGCGTTCTCGGACAAAAAACCGTACCCCGGGTGGATTGCGTCGGCGCCGCTTTGCGCTGCTGCCTTCAGCACGGCGGCGACATTCAGATAGCTCTCAGCCGCCGGCGCCGGACCAATATATTCTGCCCGGTCAGCTAAACGCACATGGCGTGCATCTCGATCAGCGTCGGAATAGACAGCAACGGACTCGATCCCGAGCCGCCGACAGGTCGCGATCACGCGGCACGCGATTTCGCCCCTATTCGCGATCAGTAACCGTTGGATGACGCTCACGCCTGCCCCCGTATCATTCGCGCACCCACGACGGTTTGCGCTTGTTCAAGAACGCCGCAACGCCCTCTTGCCCTTCATCGGTGGCACGCACTCGGGCGATATGTCCGGCGGTGTCGCGGACGACTTTCTCGTCTTTGGTGGTTGCATTGGAAATGTATGAAATCAAATTCTTCGCCTCGGCGAGGGCAGCAGGCCCTCCTAAAAGCAAGTTGTCGAGCACACCATTACGGGCCGCCAACAATTCATCGGCAGGCACGACCTCGTGCACTAAGCCGATGCGGTGCGCTTCGGCTGCGGAAAACCGCTCGGCCGTCAGAAAATATCGCGATGCCGCGCGCTCGCCGATGGCGTTGATCACGTAGGGGCCGATCACGGCCGGGATCAAACCAAGGCGCACTTCGGATAACGCAAACACAGCGGCGTCGGAGGCAATTGCAATATCGCACGCTGCCACCAATCCGACGCCACCGCCCAAGGCCGCCCCTTGCACGACGGCAACCGTCGGCTGCCGCATCCGACTCAGCGTTGCCATCATCTTGCCGAGATTATTTGCGTCTTGCAGATTGTCCGCATGGTCGTATGTGGCCATGCGCTTCATCCAATTCAGATCTGCGCCAGCCGAGAAGCTTTTACCTTCGGCTTCCAAGACGACAACACGCACTGACGGATCTTTGCTGAGGCCTTGCAGTTCGCGGCGTAAGCGTTCGATCAACTCGTCATCGAACGCATTGTGCACGTCGGGGCGACGGAGCGTTAGCGTCGCGACGCCGCGTCCGGAAATTTCAGTAAACAAGGATGCTGCGGTTTTTGCGTCACTCATTTCAAACCTCTTAACTCTGATGCCGCATCACATACGGAAGATACCGAACGTGGTGTCTTGGATCGGCGCATTCAGTGCCGCCGATAGACCGAGCCCAAGCACGGTGCGCGTTTCCGCCGGGTCAATAATCCCGTCATCCCAAAGCCTGGCACTGGCATAGTATGGATGCCCCTGGTTTTCGTATTGTTCCAAGATCGGCGCTTTGAATGCGGCTTCATCTTTCTTTGACCACTTCTTGCCTTTAGCTTCGATGCCGTCACGGCGCACCGTAGCAAGCACCGTCGCCGCCTGCTCGCCGCCCATCACCGAGATACGGGCGTTTGGCCACATCCATAAAAACCGGGGCGAGTATGCCCGACCGCACATGGAATAGTTCCCGGCACCAAAGCTGCCCCCGATAACAACCGTGAACTTAGGCACGTTGGCGCACGCAACGGCGGTGACCATCTTTGCGCCGTCTTTCGCGATACCGCCTTGCTCGTACTTTTTGCCGACCATAAAGCCGGCGATGTTTTGCAAGAAGACCAAAGGAATCTTCCGTTTCGCGCACAGCTCAATAAAGTGCGCACCTTTTTGTGCGCTCTCGCCGAACAGAATGCCGTTGTTGGCGACAATACCGACGGGATAGCCGTGAATATGCGCGAAGCCACAAACCAAGGAGTCACCGTATAGCTTTTTAAACTCATCGAATTCAGAGCCGTCGACGATCCGCGCGATAATTTCACGCACATCAAACGGCTTTTTTAAATCGACAGGCGCGATCCCGGTCAACTCGGCCGGATCGTATTTTGGGGCAACAGGCGTGCGGACATCCATCTCAATACGTTTGACGCGATTGAGATTTCGGATCGCGCGACGTGCCAATTGCAGGGCGTGCAGATCATCGCGCGCCATATGATCGGTGACGCCAGAAATCTTTGAATGCACCTCGGCGCCGCCCAACTCTTCGGCAGACACAATTTCACCCGTCGCCGCTTTGACCAACGGCGGTCCACCTAAAAAGATCGTGCCCTGTCCCTGCACGATGATGCTCTCGTCACACATCGCCGGCACATAGGCACCGCCCGCCGTGCACGATCCCATGACCACCGCAATCTGCGGAATGCCCGCTGCAGACATCGTTGCTTGATTGAAGAAGATGCGGCCGAAATGTTCTTTGTCCGGAAACACATCATCTTGGCGCGGCAAAAACGCGCCGCCGCTGTCGACCAAATAAATACACGGCAGATTGTTTTCACGGGCAATTTCTTGGGCGCGCAAATGTTTTTTTACCGTCAATGGATAGTATGTGCCGCCTTTGACGGTGGCGTCGTTGGCAACGATCACGCATTCGGTACCCTCAACCGGGCCAATGCCGGTGACGATTCCGGCAGCAGGCACGTCATCGTCATATACCTGATAGGCAGCAAACTGGGAAAATTCCAAAAACGGCGCGCCCGGATCAATCAGGTTACGAATGCGATCACGGACTGGCAACTTACCCCGCGCCAGGTGCTTCGCCCGTGCCCCTTCGCCACCGCCCATTTTGATGACGGCAAGCTTGTCAGCCAAATCTTGCAACTGTTTCGACAGCGCATCTTGATTGGCTTTAAACGCCGCGCTGGCAGGATCGACGGTGGAGCGAAGGTGAGTCATGAGCAGCCCTTACGCATCCTTCGCCGGACGTTCTCCGACAGGCCCGCCGGCTTCTTTCCAAGCCTTGAAGCCGTCGGCAAATTGCACCGCATTGGTCATGCCCATGTCTTGCAGCGTCTTAACTGACAACGCCGAGCGCCACGCCGCTGCGCAATAAAACACATAGGTCTTGTTCTCGTCACCAAGCGCTTCTTTGAAGTAAGGGCTTTCCGGATCAAACCAAAATTCGAGCATGCCGCGCGGCGCGTGATAAGCACCTGGGATCATGCCGTCACGCTCAAGCTCGCGAATATCGCGCACGTCGACGAACATCAAATCGTCTGAACCATGCCGCGCGATGGCGTCTTGCAAGGACAGCGTTTTGACCTCGGCTTCAGCTTCGGCGACCAGATCTTTAATACCTTTTTTAAATGCCATCATAGTTTCCTTGTTTTACCAGCCACCGGAACGGAGCCAGCGTTTAACCATCCACAGTCGATCCGCACCCCAGAACTGCTCACCATCAACGATCACGAAAGGCGAACCGAACACACCCTTTTCGATGGCGGCATTGGTTTCATCCTTCAGGCGTTGCTTGACGGCGTCATCCCCGAGCGCAGCAATTACCGCATCTTGTTCGAAGCCGTGGCGGGCGGCAATGGCAGCGACGGCGTCCGCCGCACCGATATCTTCCCCCTTGCCGAAAAATGTCGATAGGCAATCCCACGCGAACGCTTTCGCTTTGGCCGGGTCCTGATCGTAAATCCAGTAATACGCCCGCCCGGTCGCCTGGGTTGCAATAGGGAACGGGTCGGGCATCTTCCACGGCAGTTCCTGAAACCGCGCCAAACGTTCCCAATCATGGACGCAATACTCGCCCTTCATCGGAATGTGCGCGAGCGGTTGGCTGCCCGTCTGCTTCAGCGCAACGCCCAACAGCATCGGTTTCCATTCAACGGTGCGATCAAAACCTTCAATCAACTCGTCAATTTTTTGCGCTGCAAAGTATGCATACGGTGACGAAAAATCGAAATAGAACTCAATCGGATTTGACATGTATTTCTCCCCTTTTTATTCTTATATCGATCCGACCGCCCGTGCGATAACCATGCGTTGCACGTCAGATGTACCTTCGTAAATTTGACAAACGCGAACATCGCGATAGATACGCTCAACCGGAAAATCTTCGACGTAGCCGTAGCCACCCAGTGTTTGAATAGCGCCGGAGCACGCACGCTCGGCCATTTCAGACGCGAACAGCTTGGCCATAGATGCTTCCTTTAGACAAGGTTCGCCGGCTTCGCGGAGACGGGCGGCATTCAAATACATCAAACGCGCGGCTTCGATCTCGGTTGCCATGTCAGCCAAGCGGTGTCCGACGGCTTGGTGGTCCATGATCGGCTTACCGAAGCTAACCCGGTCTTTGGCGTAATCAATGGCAACC
>JAFMCK010000237.1 GCA_017857825.1 Rhodospirillales bacterium | reverse complement strand
TAGTCGAATGGGTAAAAATATGAATACTTCGAGCTTATCTATGTCAGCCCCTTTTCTTTTTATGACAAATAATAAAGTTCATGTAACTGTCACGCGACCTCCATAAGACTTTGATGTTTGTTACCTCCGCACCATCATTGGTGAATCTGCTGGGAGACAAAGCGTGAGCCTTTCCGACGCCAATGTAACGCCGCCGACACCCTCTGGATCGCGCCGCCGTGTGCTGGTGATTCAGAATCCGACAGCGGGTTGGCGGCGCCAGCGCCGCTTCGAGCGCATTTTAAATGCGTTGGTACGCGAAGGGGTCGACATCGATGTGCGTCCAACTACAAAGCGCGGCGATGCCGAAGCGTTCGCTCGGCACGCGGACCCGAATCATGTGGATGTGATCGCCGTTGCTGGCGGTGACGGGACCATCAACGAGGTCGTAAACGGCTTGCAGGACTCGATACTGCCGTTGGCAATCATGCCGCTCGGCACCGCCAACGTTTTGGCCCATGAGATTGGTCTCGATGGTGCGCCCGCAGAGATTGCCCGCACCATCGCGCATGGCACCCCTCGCCCGATCTCGGTTGGGATCGTCAATGGGCGTCGGTTCGTGATGATGGCCGGGTTTGGGTTTGATGCGTATGTGGTCTCGACCGTGAAGCCGAATGTGAAGCGCATGTTCGGGAAGGCCGCTTATGTGCTGTCGACGTTGGCGGCGTTGATGTCATTTCGATTTCCTAAGTACCGTGTGCGAGTGGATGGCGAGACGTTTGACGTCGCCTCTGCGGTGATTGCGAACGGGCATTTTTATGGGGGGACATTCGTGTGCGCGCGCGACGCCCGCCTGGACGATCCGACCCTGCAGGTGGTGTTGTTCTTGAGGCGGGGTGTGTGGCCGACCATTCGCTACGCGGTTTGGCTGGCGTTGGGCCGGCTGGAAAAACTTCCGGACGTCAAAATCGTCCCGGCGACAGATATTGAGGTCGAACGTGTCGACGCTGGCCCGGTTCAAGGCGACGGAGATATCTTGGCGCATCTGCCGGCACGGATCACCCTAGCACCCGCGGCTTTGGCGTTGATGATGCCGGCTTGAACGTGCTCAGGTCCCGGCGATTGTCATGCCGTCGACTCGCGTTGTCGGCGCATTCACCGAGTAACGGAAAGTTAAATCATCCGCCGGTGTCATGTTCATGAACATATCTTTGAGGTTGCCGGCAATGGTGACTTCGTTGACCGGATAGGCGATCTCACCGTTTTCGATCCAGAACCCGCCGGCACCACGGGAATAGTCCCCAGTGATGCCGTTGACGCCCATGCCGATCAATTCGGTGACATAGAACCCGTTGTCGATAGCCCCGATCAGATCGTCCTTTGAAACGTTGCCGGGGGCCAAGTGCACATTGGTCGATGATGGGCTGGGCGGGCCGCCAGTGCCGCGCGACGCATGCCCGGTCGACTGTAGTCCCAATTGCCGCGCCGTCGCCATATCCAAAACCCACGTCGTCAGCCGTCCGTCGTCGATAAAGTTTCGGGTCTGGGTCTGGAGGCCTTCGGCGTCAAACGGCTTCGATGCGAGGCCTCGTTTTTTGAGGGGATCATCAATGATGTTGATGCCATTGGCGAAAACCTGTTCGCCCATTTGTTTCAGGAGAAAGGTTGTGCCACGGGCTACCGACTGGCCGTTGATGGCACCGGTGAAGTGGCGCACCAGTGATGACGCGACGCGCGGATCATATACAATTGGCACCGACGTGCTGTCGACTTTGCGCGGATTAAGACGGCGCACAGTGTTTTCGCCTGCGCTTTTGCCGATGGTGGCGGGGTCGGGTAGATCGTTCAGCCAGACGGCCGAGGCAAAATCATAGTCGCGTTCCATTTTCGTCCCTTCGCCAGCGACAACACTGACGCTGAACGAAAATCTAGAACCCTGACGGAAGCCGCTAAAGCCGTTTGTGGCAGCGAGATAGACATTCGATTTCCCGAATCCGACCTCGGCACCTTCGGAATTGGTGATGCCGGGCACGGCGCGGGCGGCATCTTCGCAGGCGCGGGCCATATCAATCATATCTTCAGCCGAGATATCGGTAGGGTCGTACTCTTCCAGGTCCGGGATTTCGGTTGCCAGTTGGTCTGGGTCCGCGAGGCCGGCATAGGCATCTTCGGGGACCGCGCGAGCCATGGCGACGGCACGCTCAACAAGTTCGGTCAGCGCGGCTTTCGAGGGATCCGACGAGGAAACCACCGCTTGGCGTTTTCCGATTAGGACCCGAAGCCCCAAGTCCCATCCTTCTGAACGTTCAAGGTCTTCGGGTTCGCCCAGTCGACAAGACAAGCTCGCCGACGTGCCTTCGACCAAGATCGCGTCCGCAGCGTCGGCGCCACTCGCTTTGGCGGCACTCAGGACATCGGCCAGCAATGCGCGGGGGTCGTCGGGCAGCGAAGTTTCGTTGGGCATGGAGAATCCTTCTCAGATGGTCGCGTGATGTTCCATGTATATCGGTTGTTCGGCCCCGTTTTGAAAGCCCCAACGGCGGATATATCCCTAATTTGTCGCGGGTTGTCCCGTTCGAGACAGGGGCGTAGACTCCTACGTCAGAAACATAGACCTCACACAAACGTGGTTTGCGACGACTGAATGCCTCAATTTATCTCTCCTTTCATCGCATAAAGAATTTCTTGGCCTGGGTGCACGGCAGATGACGAATATGGATCAGGTTTTGAACCCCGAGCATGCGGTGTCGCAGCGCGAAGAATTGGACGCCGCCGTGGTGCGTTTTGCCGGTGACAGCGGCGATGGGATGCAGTTGACGGGCGGACAATTTACGCAAGCGACCGCGCTTGCCGGGAACGATTTATCGACGTTCCCGGACTTTCCTGCCGAGATTCGCGCGCCTGTCGGCACCACATTCGGCGTGTCGTCGTTCCAGATCAATTTTGGTGCGCGCCGGATTATGACGGCGGGTGATAACTTTGATGTGTTGGTGGCGATGAATCCAGCCGCCCTCAAGGTTGAGTTGACGCGCCTTCGCAAAGGCGGCCTGCTGATCGTCGACACCGGCACTTTTAACGAGCGTAATTTTGCTAAGGCCGGGTTCAGCGTCAATCCGCTCGAAGACGGGACGGTCGCGCCGTACCGGGTCGTCGCGATGGATATTTCGGCGATGACAATGGAAGCTGTTAAAGACTTCGACGTGTCGAAAAAAGAAGCCCTTCGCTGTAAAAACATGTGGGCGTTGGGTTTTGTGTATTGGTTGTTTGGCCGTTCCAGGCAAGCGACACAGGCGTGGTTGACCGGCAAGTTTGCATCCAATCCGGATATTGCTGACGCCAACATTGCGGCCATGAATGCCGGCCACGCGATGGCCGAAACCGCCGAGCTGCCGGATGGTCTTAAGGGATTTCATGTCGCCCCCGCCGACATTCCAGCGGGTTTGTATCGGACCGTGACCGGCACCGAAGCGTTGGCATGGGGGCTTGCCAAGGGCGCTGAACTGGCAGCTTTGGAAATCCTGTTTGCATCCTATCCGATCACGCCGGCGTCGCCGTTGTTGCATTCGCTGGCAAAACTGCAGCATTTGGGTATTTCGACGTTCCAGGCTGAAGACGAGATCGCCGCCGCCTGTGCCGCGATCGGCGCAAGCTTTGCCGGCACGCTCGGCATCACATCGAGTTCCGGGCCTGGCATCGCGTTGAAGGGCGAAGCCATCGGCCTTGCGCTGTCGTGCGAACTGCCGTTGGTCATCGTCAATTCACAGCGCGGCGGTCCGTCCACCGGGTTGCCGACGAAGACTGAACAATCCGATTTGTATCAGGCGGTTTATGGCCGCAATGGCGATTCACCGCTGGTGGTGCTGGCCACACGCTCGGCGGCTGACTGTTTTGAGGTTGGTATCGAAGCCGTCCGCCTTGCGACGAAATACATGACGCCTGTGATGCTGCTGACCGACGGCTATATCGCCAATGCAGCCGAACCATGGCGGATCCCGGGTTTGGATTCCTATGTGCCTTTCCCGGTGTCGTTCCATACGGATACCGAGGGTTTCCAGCCGTTCCTGCGCGATGACGACACACTTGCGCGTGTTTGGGCGATACCCGGCACACCCGATTTAATGCACCGCATCGGCGGGATCGAGCGGGATTATGACACGGGGCATATTTCCTATGATCCAGACAATCACCAACGCATGACCAAGGTACGCGCCGCCAAGATCGATGGCATCGCCGATGATATCCCGCCGCAAACGGTTGAGCTTGGGCCGGAAACAGGCAAGCTTGCTGTGGTCGGCTGGGGCTCCACGTATGGGCCGATCAATCGCGCGGTCGATAATGTGAACGCCCAAGGCAAAGACGTTGCGCACATTCATATCCGCAACATCTGGCCGCTGCCGAAGAACCTCGGCGATCTGCTGGCCGGTTATGAGCGGGTGTTGATTCCGGAGATGAACAACGGCCAACTGATCACGCTGCTGCGCGCTGAATACCTGGTCGACGCGCAGGGGTTGAACAAGATTTCCGGGCAGCCGTTCAAGATTACGGAAATCGAAGACGCGATTTTAGAGATTGTAGGAGAGTGAGATGAACGATCTCGCACCCGCCAAAAGTACTGCCAAAGATTTCGCCACCGATCAAGAGGTCCGCTGGTGCCCAGGATGCGGTGATTACGCGATCCTGCGTGCCATGCAAAAAACACTCGCCGATATCGAGGCGGACCCGGCGAACACGGTGTTTGTGTCCGGCATCGGCTGTGCGGCGCGCTTCCCGTATTACATCGAGACCTATGGCTTTCACACCATTCATGGCCGCGCGCCTGCGTTTGCGACCGGCGTCAAGCTGGCCAACCCCGAACTTGACGTCTGGGTAGTCGGGGGCGACGGCGAT
>JAFMCK010000236.1 GCA_017857825.1 Rhodospirillales bacterium | reverse complement strand
CGCTGCGGTCAGACCGCCGACGGCGAACAAGCCGCCGCCAAAGCCAATCAACAGCGTGCCGAAGCGGAACAACTCGGTCGAGCCTATTGGGGCTGCGAACGTCACGGCTGCGAATGCCGGCAGGCCAAACAAGGCGCCGATGGCGGCTAGGCGGCAGGCGTCTGCGCCGTTGCCGAGTGTACGCGCTGCATAGGCAAAACCGGCCAATGCGCCGCCGGCCAAAAGTGCCGTCAGCAAAGTTGTTTGCCCGACGCTGAGTTTAAGGATTTCGCCGCCATATGGCTCAAGCAGCACGTCTTGCATACTGAAAGCTGCGGTGCCGAGACCAATCGCAACCAACAACCGACTGGTGCGGCCGCCATGGCTGAATCGCGCCCATGCATCACGGAATTTGACGCGAGGCTTGGCAGGGTCGGTTTGCGCCGAGTTGCGGACTTCTTGTTTCCACAGCGCGATCACGTTCAAGATCATGGTGACGGCAGCGGTGCCCTGGATCACCTGGATCAGACGCATGTTCGAGAAATCGGCGAGCAGCGAGCCTAGGATGATCGAGCTGCCGACCATGCCCAGCAATAGCATCACATATAATAGAGCAACCACGCGCGGGCGGACCCGTTCGGGGGCTAAGTCGTTCGCCAGCGCCAAACCGGCGGTCTGCGTGGTGTGCAGACCAAAGCCGACCAGCAAGAAGGCCATCGCGGCGGCGACTTGACCTGGAATGATTTCAGGGCCGCGGGTATCGCCGGACAACACCAGCAGTGCAAACGGCATCATCGCCAAGCCGCAAAACTGCATCAACGAGCCCATCCAAATGTAGGGCACGCGGCGCCAGCCGAGCAGAGATTTGTGGGTGTCGGAACGATGGCCAATCAGCACGCGCATCGGTGCGAATACCAACGGCAAGGCGACCATCAACGATACCAACCATGTCGGCACGTTGAGCTCGAGAATCATGACGCGGTTTAAGGTGCCGGTCAGCAGCACCACCGCCATGCCGACGGAAACTTGGAACAACGCAAGCCGCAGCAGGCGGGCGAGGGGTAACTCGTCCGTTGCTGCATCGGCAAAAGGCAGATATTCCGGCCCAACTTTGGACCACAACCCTGCCATTGCGTTGTTAATACGTTTCATCGACGTGTCAGTTCCAGGCTTTGCGAGATGTAAAATCCGGTCGTTACGCGGTGTGTACGTGCCGGCTGCCATTTGGCGAGCGAGCGGGTCAAACGTTTGCGAATGGCGTCCTGGCCGACCGGCACAATCGCCGGCGAGCGGTTCGACCGCGGAAACAATTTTCCGATTCCACCCATGACCGTCAAAAGCGGGGTGCGGGGGGCAAAGGTAAACAGGATTGAGCCGTTAATCCGCTCTGACACGGTGCCCAACGCTTTGACGACGTCGGCAGCGCTGTAGTGGATCAGGCTATCCATAGCGACCATGTGATCGAAACGACCGAGGTCGGCATTCATCATATCGCCGACGGAAAACGTGATGCTGCCGGCACCGAGATCTTTCGGCATGCGTTCATTTGCAATTTCGATCAGCGATGGCGAGATATCGACGGCCGTCACATGGGCACCCCGGCGTGCGGCCTCGACGGCCAACATACCGGTGCCGCACCCGGCATCTAAGATGCGCTTGCCACGAAGATCGGTCGGTAACCAATTCAACAGGGTGTTGCGAGTCTCGTCACGCCCGGCGCGCACGGTCGCCCGAATTTTGCTGACCGGTGCGTCAGACGTCAGCTTCGCCCACGCGTCCGACGCCGTGCGGTCGAAATAAGTCTCAAGCTGGCTAAGACGCTTTTGATACGTGTTGGTAATCGCCGTCATCAATCAAACCCCAACAGATCAAAGATATCCCGATCTTTCAGCGGCTCCGGATGCAACACCGGCGTGCCGGCCCACAACAGGGCCGCCAAGCGCAGGTATTCGTCGGTCACCTTTTTAAGTTCCGGCGTTTCTTCCATTTGGAACAACGTGGTCTTTTTCAGGCGCGAGCGACGGATCACGTCCAAGTCTGGGAAGTGTGCCAACTTGTTCAGACCAACGCGCTCGTTAAAGCGGTCGATCTCGTCGGTGGCAGCCGAACGGTTGGCGATCACGCCCCCCATCCGCACGTCGTAGTTTTTCGACTTGGCTTTGATTGCCGCGACGATCCGGTTCATTGCGAAGATGCTGTCGAAATCGTTGGCCGCGACGATCAATGCGCGGTCGGCATGCTGCAGCGGCGAGGCAAAGCCACCGCACACCACATCGCCCAACACATCAAAGATCACAACGTCGGTATCTTCGAGCAGATGATGCTCTTTCAGCAGCTTCACCGTTTGTCCGACGACATAGCCGCCGCACCCGGTGCCTGCAGGCGGGCCACCGGCCTCAACGCACATCACGCCGTTGTAGCCTTCATAAACGAAATCATCGAGCTGCAGTTCTTCGGAGTGGAAGTCCACTTCCTGGAGTGCATCGATCACCGTTGGCACCAGCCGGCCGGTGAGGGTAAACGTCGAGTCGTGCTTCGGATCGCACCCGATCTGCACAACGCGTTTGCCCAATTTCGAGAACGCCGCCGACAGGTTCGACGATGTCGTCGACTTGCCGATTCCGCCCTTGCCGTAAACGGCAAATACTTTTGCCGTATCAATGGCCAAGCTCGGGTCCATCTGGACCTGTACGCTGCCTTCGCCGTCTTTGCCTTTATTTGGACCTTTTACCGGGTCCTTATCTAGGACTGTCGTGGTCATGCAGCTACCTCCACACCTATACCTTCAAGTTTATCTTCCAGATCCCGGCTAGCACGACGAAGTGCATCAAGTGTTTCGTCGTCCGGGTTCCAGTATTCGCGTTCTTGCGCTTCCAACAGCCGACCTGCGAGTTTCGCAGAGGCAATCGGGTTAAGCGCCGTCAGACGTTCGCGCAGCTCATCGTCGAGCATGAACGTCTGGGTTAATTGCTGATACACCCAGCCACCTACTTGTCCGGTCGTTGCCGACCAGCCCAGTGTGTTGGTGACGTGGGCTTCGATTTGGCGCACACCTTCGGAGCCGTGCTCAAGCATGGCGTCGTACCATTTCGGGTTGAGCATCCGGGTCCGGGTTTCGAGTGCGACCTGCTCAGACAAAGTCCTGACCTTTTCGGTGCCGGCGGTTTGATCGCAGATGTAAACCTGCACCGCTTCACCCTTGGCGGACTTGATGGTCTGGTTGATGCCGCCCAGCGTGTCGAAGTAGTGGTCGATCGTCGTCACACCGACGTCGATGGACTCCAGGTTCTGATAGGCTAGGTCGACGTCGCGCATGATGGAGCGCATCAGATCAGAGCGTTGTACCGGTGCCCCGGAGATGCCATACGCAAAACCTTTGCGCTTGGTGAACATATCGGAAAGTTCTTCGGCATCGTCCCAAGCGCTGTTTTCCACGATGTAGTTGACGTTGGAGCCGTAGGCGCCATCGGCATTCGAGAACACCCGAAGTGCTGCGGTTTCCATATCGCAGTTATGCTCTTCGGCGTAGGCGAGGGCATGTTTGCGCACGAAGTTTTGTTCTAATGGTTCGTCGGCGACGGCGGCCAAATAGGCGGCTTCTGCCAACAACTTGGTTTGCAGCGGCAATAGATCACGGAAAATGCCAGATAGGGTCATCACCACGTCGATCCGTGGACGGTCCATCTTTTCCAGCGGAATAAGGTTGGCACCGGCCAAGCGGCCAAAGCTGTCGAAGCGCGGGGTTGCACCCAGCAGGGCCAGGGCTTGTGCAATCGGCGCGCCGCCGCTTTTAAGGTTGTCGGCGCCCCACAGAACCAAAGCAATGGATTCAGGCTGTTCGTTGCCGTCGGCCATGTGCCGCGCCAACAGCCCTTCGGCCTGACGCTTGCCCTCTTGATAGGCCGCCGTGCTTGGCATTTTGTAAGGATCAAAGCCGTGGATGTTGCGGCCGCTCGGCATCATTTCGGGAGTCGTCAGTAGATCGCCGCCCGGTGCCGGTGATACGAAATGCCCGCCCAATGCGTGCATCAGCGCCTTAAGCTCATGATCCACTTTGAGCATCGCATCGATACCTGCAAGCCGCTCGAATAAAGCTTTGCTGTCGATGTCGCGGCTTAGTCCCGCGAGCTTCGCGGCTTTATCGGCAGCGGTGCCGTCGACCAGCGCGCGAACCGAGTTCTCGTTTGGCAATTCGGCCTCGCCCATGCCGGCAATCGACATCAGCAGATCAACGCGTGCGTCTTTCGACATCGGCTCACCGACGACGTGAAGGCCGCTCGGGATCAATGTGATCTCAAGTTCTAAGACTTCCTGCCACAGTTTATTGATGTGCTGACCGGCGTCGCCGTTCCACAGCGGCTCGGCATCACAAAGGTCGAGTGCAGAGGCTTCGGCTTGGATCACGGTGGCCAGGGTCTCGCGTTCTTTGGCGGCGTCCGCATCAGACGTGCGCCATGCGGCGATGGCGTCTTTTAGTTTCGGCAGGCTTTTGTACAGACCGGCTTTTGCGACCGGCGGGGTCAGGTAGCTGATCAATGTGGCCGCCGAGCGGCGCTTCGCAATCGTACCTTCGGATGGGTTGTTGCCGGCGTATAAATAGAAGTTCGGCATGCCGCCGATGAGGCGGTCGGCCCAGCAGCTCTCTGACATGCCGACCTGTTTGCCAGGCATGAATTCGAGCGCGCCATGGGTGCCGAAATGCAGCAGCGCATCGGCGCCGAACCCGTCCCGCATATAGCGATAGAATGCCGAGAACGCGTGTGTCGGTGCGAGCCCACGCTCGAACATCAACCGCATGGGGTCGCCCTCGTAACCGAAGCCCGGCTGTACACCGACAAAGACGTTACCCAACTGCACGCCCAAGATGAACAAGTTGCCGCCGTCGGACAAAATTTTGCCGGGTGTCGGGCCCCATT
>JAFMCK010000235.1 GCA_017857825.1 Rhodospirillales bacterium | reverse complement strand
GCTATGGCCGGTCATCTCGGCTGGTTGCGGTAAACCCAACAGCCGCAACAGCGTCGGCGCGACATCGGCCAGCCGACCATCGTTCAATCCGGCCACATAATCCGGTGCATTGACCATAATAAACGGAACCGGGTTAAGGGTGTGTTGCGTATGCGCACCGCCGTTTTCCAGATCGTCCATCTGCTCACAATTGCCGTGATCCGCCGTTACCAACATCACGCCACCCGCGTCCACCACCGCATCCTGAAGACGCTTCAGGGCGCCGTCTATGGTTTCCGCGGCTTTGACGGCTGCCGACAATACACCGGTGTGGCCAACCATATCGCCGTTCGCATAGTTGACGACAATCAAGTCAAATTTATGGCCAGTGATCGCGTCCACCAGATGATCCGTCACCTCGGGCGCCGACATTTCCGGCTGCAAATCATACGTCGCGACTTTTGGCGACGGCACGAGGATACGCTCTTCACCGTCAAACACCTGCTCGCGCCCACCATTCAAGAAAAACGTCACGTGGGCATATTTTTCGGTTTCGGCAATGCGAAGCTGCGTCATCCCGGCTTCGGAGACCACCTGACCCAAAATATTGGTAAGCTGGCTCGGCGGGAAGATCGCGGTCATATAATCAGCGTGCGCGCTTGAGTACTGCATCATCCCAAGCTGGGCTGCAAATTCAACAGTTTTTGAACGTTTGAACCCATCGAAAGCCGGATCACACAGTGCAGAGATGATTTCCCGCGCCCGGTCAGCGCGGAAGTTCGCCATCAACACCCCGTCACCGTCGTTCATACCGGCGTAGTCGCCGATCACGATCGGGAGGATGAATTCGTCCGTCACATCGTTGGCGTAGGATGCCTGCACCGCCGCTTTGGCACTATCGGCTTTATCGCCCACAGCCGAAACCATGCAGTCGTAAGCCTTGCCAATCCGCTCCCAACGCTGATCGCGGTCCAGTGCATAATACCGACCTACCACGGTGGCGATGCGGCAGTCCGGCAAATTTGCGATGTCGTCACCAAATTTCTGCAGGTACCGCGCCCCGTGTTCAGGCGGCGTGTCGCGGCCATCCATAAACGCATGCACACGTACCGGAATGCCCGCAGCGCTAACCGCATCGGCCAAGGCAACCATGTGATCTTGGTGTGAATGCACACCACCCGGCGACATCAGGCCCATCAGATGACAGGTCCCACCGCTTACCTTGAGTGCGGCAATATAATCGACCAATGCCGGCTCGTCTTTGAGTGTATCTTCGGCAATGGTTTTGTCGATCTTCGGCAGTTCCTGCAACACGACCCGGCCTGCACCCAGATTCATGTGGCCAACTTCGGAATTGCCCATTTGCCCATCCGGCAACCCGACCTCGCCTGCCGACGCATTTAGGTGGGAACGCGGCAAGTCTGCGACCATTGCGTCCCACGTCGGCGTCTCAGCCTTGGAGATCGCGTTATCAGATGCGTCCGCGCGCTCGCCCCATCCGTCGAGAATGCAGAGTACAACGGGTTTCGGTCGGTTCTGTGTCATCGCCGGCGCCTTTTCATAGATCGATCATACACCATGCATATAGGGAGTTGAGGGGGAATTTGAACCCGTTCAGCCCCCGTCGGCGACGAATCCGGCAGCTTCGATGCCAGCGATTGCCGCGGCTTCATCATTGTCCGAGATATCGCCTGTGATGCCACACGCACCAACAATCAGGCCTTGATCATCTTTGATCAGGACGCCACCTGCCACAGGTACCAAAGAACCACCGGCCAGTTCATTCATCGCTTGGATAAAGAACGGCTCAGCCTTGGCGCGCTCAAACAGCGCGCGCGAGCCCAGGCCCATGCACAGCGCACCGTTGGCTTTGCCGATCGCAATGTCTGGCCGCATGTTCGACGATCCGTCTTCACGCTCCAACGCTTTCAGATTGCCGGCTTTATCAAGCACCGCCACGGTCAAGGGTTTCAGACCCATTTCTTGGCCTTTCGCGCGCGCAGCGGCGACAATCGTACGAGCAGCGTCCAACGTGATATCCGTCATATTCGTCTCCATGGTCAGGGTAATTTGAATTGGCCGGACATTAGCATCCGGGCAGCGGCTGGAAAAGCCGCCTAATCACGATGATACGGGTGACCGGCCTGGATTGTTTGCGCCCGATACACTTGCTCGGCCAGCATCACGCGGACCAGCATGTGCGGCCAGGTCTGCGGCCCGAACGAAAGCACCCGTTGAGCACGTTCGCGTAAAACCGTATCAAGGCCGTCGGCGCCACCGATCACAAACACCAGATCGCGCACGCCGTCATCCTGGACGGTCGTCATAAAGCCAGCGAAAGCGCGGCTCGACATCGCTTTGCCGCGCTCATCCAACGCCACCAAGTGCGCGCCGTCCGGGATTTTCGCCAAGATCAATTCGGCCTCTCGGGCCATCAGTTCAGGGCCAGACAGGGGTCGCTTTTCCTCGACCTCAATCAGGTCAAGGGATGGCTGCATCCGCTTTGTGTAGAGTTCAAAAAGATCACGCTCCGGGCCGCGTTTCGCACGCCCGACAGCAATCAAGGTCAACCGCACATCGTCACCCCGCATATGCGACGCCTAAAGATCGCGCTTTAGACGCCCGATTAAATAGCACAACGGCGCACGTTATTTAAACGTGTGCGCCCGATACAGCATCCGGTCCCGCTGCAGCAACCACGTCCGGCGCGGTCCACAGTTTTTCGAGGTCATAGAAATCACGGACCTCAGGTCGGAACAAATGCACAATGACATCTCCCGCGTCGATCAACACCCAGTCACCCTGACCGGCGCCTTCAACAACGACGTCTTTGTAGCCCAGCGCCTTGATTTTTTGGCAGAGGTGGTCGGCCATAGCGCCGACTTGTCGACCGGATTGGCCTGTGGCAATGACCATATGATCCGTGATCGAGGTCTTGCCGGTGAGGTCGATAACAACAACGTCTTCTGCTTTGTCGTCATCGAGCGAAGTTTCAACCAACGCCAAGAGAGCATCTCCCGACGGTGAAAGCTTGCGTTTGCTTGGTATGGGTAGGCTCCTTTTCACCACGTTTTTTCAAATGTATGCCGCAAAGCTACGACATCAACCCCCAGATTAAACACACGGCTAAAACCCGCCGCGCGCCCTGATACGGGTCGCCGATTCGGGATGTTCGCGAATTTTCAAGAACACCCAGGCTGGCGTACACGCATCTGCCAGACGCTTCGCTGCTGCTTGGGGCCACCGGTCCCGAGCAAATCGCCGGGCTGCTACACCAGATGTAGCCCTTAAAGAGTACCCCGGACGACCAAATACTGCAACGGGAACCGTATTAAAAATAGAAGACCAACGATGCCAGCGATGAATTTGCAACAGGTTGTCAGCCCCCATCAGCCACACGAACCGCGACCTGGGCTGGGTCCGCGCTAGGGTTGCCACGGTATCGGCGGTATAACGGGTCCCACGGACCTGTTCAAAATCGCTGACCCGAATTCGTGGCTCCGCTGCGGCGACGTCTTTCGCCGCCGCCATCCGACGTGCGAATTCCGCCATGCCGTTGGTCGGCTTCAACGGGTTTTGTGGTGACACCAGCCACCACACCTCATCCAGCCCAAGGCGCCTCAACGCCATCCGGCTGATATACAGATGCCCCTCATGCGCCGGGTTAAACGATCCCCCGAGCACACCGATACGGCGATGCGGTGAAATTGACAGAAAGCCTACTCTGCCGCGTCGGCGCGGGCTTGCGGCATAACGCCGTTGATCACATAGGCCAAGGCAGCGACCACTTGCTCAGGCTCGCGGGCGACCGCATTGGCGGCACCGTCGACTTCTTTCAGCGCATGGTCGTGCTCGGTCGGATGCAGGGTGATATAGGAAATCCCCATCGCTGCGGCATAGCCGGCATCAAACGCCGCGTTCCACTGCTTGTACTTTTCACCGAAACGAACGACCACGATATCGGCGCTTTTCAGCAAGTTCTGCGTGCGGATCGCGTTCAGTTGCGCGCCTTTACGGTCGTGCCAGAACTTATCCGCCTCGGCCCCAAAGATCGCCACACCACAGTCATCCGAATCTTCATGCACGGTGACGGGCGACACCAATTCCACCGGCAGCCCAGCGGCTTTCACGCCCGCATGGATACGCTCCCGCCAATCCGAATGAATCTCACCAGAAAGGTATACTGTCCAAGTTGCGGTCATGATGTTCTCCTTTGCGTTTCGTTTTGCGTGTTGTTCAAGGTCGCGTCTGCCCTGTACCGCGCACCTTATATTTCATCGATGTCAGTTGCTCGACGCCAACCGGTCCGCGAGCGTGGAGCTTGCCGGTCGAAATACCTATTTCCGCACCCATGCCGAACTCACCGCCGTCAGCGAACTGGGTCGAGGCATTCCACATCACAATCGCACTGTCGACACGGTTCATAAAGGCTTCGGCGGCATCGGCATCGTCAGTGATGATGGCATCGGTATGATCAGAGCCGTGCGCACGAATGAACGCAATCGCATCGTCCAAGCCGTCGACCTGTTTCACGGCAATAATGCTGTCCAGATATTCGGTGTCGTAATCGTCATCGGATGCGGCGCTGATGCGGGGATCCATCGCCGTGCTTTCAGCGTCGCCGCGCACTTCACAACCGGCCGCCGTCAGGCCATCGACCAAGCGTTTCAGCAACATAGGCGCCGCCGCTTTATCAATCAGCAAATTCTCGGTCGAGCCGCAAATGCCGGTGCGCCGCATCTTCGCATTCACAACCACGCTTTCCGCCATGTCCGGATTAGCATCGGCATGCACATATGTGTGGCAGAGGCCTTCCAAATGCTTGAACAGCGGCACTTTGCTTTCATCGGTCACGCGTTGGATCAGCGACTTGCCGCCGCGCGGCACGATCACGTCGATATGGGCGGTGGCGGTCAGCATCGC
>JAFMCK010000018.1 GCA_017857825.1 Rhodospirillales bacterium | reverse complement strand
GACGGTCGGCATCTGCGCAATCATCGTCCGGCGTCGCCTGGACCGACTTAATCTCATCGAAGTTTTGAAAACGCGGGAGTAGGGCATGGGTTCGAAATCATTCCGGTATGCGCTGTGGGGGGGCGCGGTGATCGCGATCATCGCCGCCCTGGCCTACGCGTTTCGCGCGCAGCCGCTGGCCGTCGATCTTGCGCACATTGAAACGAAAAGAATCCTGGTCAGCGTCGCCGACGAAGGCAAAGCGGAGGTGCGCGAGGTCTATCGCGTCTCGGCCCCGTTGGCAGGCCGGCTGCTCCGTGTGCAAGGCGAGGTCGGCGATCCGGTAGTTGCCGGTGAAACCGAGTTGGCGCGGATCGAACCATCGGTGCCGGTCTTTCTGGACGCCAGAACCGAGAGCGAAATCCGCGCCGCCGTCGAGGCGGCAAAAGCCAGCTACGACATGGCCAAGGCGGAATGGGATCATGCCAATGCGGAACGTGAATTCACCACTAATGAGGTGAAACGGAGCCGAAGCCTTTTTGCGACGGGCACGATTTCGAAGCAACGGCTCGACGAGGCAGAGCGGGCGTACCGGGTCGCTGCGGCGGACCTGCTGACGGCGCAGGCGCGGCTGGACCAGCGCATGCACGAATTGGAAGTCGTCGAGGCTAAGCTGGTCTCACCGGTCAATTCGTCGAACCACGGTCCCGAGTGTGACTGTCTGGTTTTGCGAGCGCCGGTCGACGGCGAAATCCTGCAGATTATCGAAGAGAGCGAAAAGCCCGTCGTCGCCGGCACCGGCATTGTCGAGGTCGGCGATCCGCGCAACCTGCAAATTGTCGTCGATCTGTTGTCCGAAGATGCGGTGCAGGTAAAGCCCGGGCTCCCCGCCGTTGTCGAAGGATGGGGCGGGCCGCCGCTTGAAGCCGTGGTGCGCCGGATCGAGCCTTACGGCTATACAAAGGTCTCGGCCCTTGGCATCGACGAGCAGCGCGTCGATGTGTTGCTCGATCTGGTCGACCCGCCGGAAGCATGGTCGCGGCTCGGGCACGGCTACAGGGTCGATGTTTCGATCATCCTCGAAGATATCGAAGCACTTTCGGTGCCCATCGGGGCCGTGTTCCGCATCGGTCAGGAATGGGCGACGTTCGTGTTCGAAGACGGTCGCGCGCGGCAACGGACCCTGAAGCTGGGGGCCAGAAACGCTGATAAAGCGCAGGTCGTTGAAGGACTCGCCGAAAACGACCGGGTGGTTTTGCATCCCTCCGACCAAATTGCCGATGGTGTGCGGATCGTCTCGCGCTGACGGCGTTCGGCAAACCTCGTGAAACTTGATGAAAATCAATCCGGCGGTCCGGAAATTCCATCATAATGAGGCGGTTTTGTTTGGATATGCCAAGCGTGCGTCGAGACTTAAATGAGCGGCACAGAACGGGCATATAACCTCGTGAGGTGCCCATGCCGCAAAATATACAGTCCTCAAGCGGTCGCGTGCTCGGCGTTCGCGGGTCGATTTTGAAAATCCAATTTAGCGCCGACAGCATGCCGATTGTCGGCGAGGCGCTACGCAGGCCCAATCCAGCGGATGATCTAAATACCTTGAAATTCTTAGGTCGATTGCTCAAGCAGCTTCCCCACCGTTTATAAATGTCATCTTTTCATGCCGCCGCACGGACAAATTAGTGTGAGAAAATAACGAGGTCAAAGCCCTAACGCCGTCAGGCCGGCGTCATCATGAAATTCGTATTGAAACCGTCATCGCCATGATGACCGGTGTCGATCAGCGACAATCTTAGAAGATCGCCAAGCCAATGGCGTAAATCGATGATGGTGATGTCATGCGCCTTTTCACATAAGCTTCTTCGTGTGTAAAATTTTCGGCAGTTGCCGCTTTGGAGCAACGGCAGTTCGCCACAAAAGATGATGTTTTACCCGCCAATGAATTGGCGCTTTAAGATGCACGCATACTTTCTGCGCAAAAGACGCTTACCGTCGCAGGCGCCGTTCATTCTGTTTTTTGAGGCTCAGAAGGCGGTTGCGGTGGTGGGCGGTGGCTTGTTCGAAGTATTGGAGGACCCGAGGGAGGGTTTTGGCGTCACTGGCGAACCATTTGCCGACGGTCTCCATAAAGTCTCCGGCCGTTCCAGGTGGAACGAACGGCTTCTCTTCGTCCTCAAGAATTTTGACGCAGTAATTGATATGAGAAATTAGCGCAAAAACGTCTGGCAGGTTGTCCAATTTCTGATCTGAAATACGCTTGATGTATGCGAGGCGCTTTTCTTTATCGCACTGATCAAGTGTTTTAAGAATGTAGGCGCGGGTAATTCCAAGGGCTGCAATGTATGGGTTGGCGCCTTCGGCAACCTTCGGCGCTAGGTCGGCCATTTGCTTGTGTGACGCTTCAAGGACCGCTTCGCGGTCACTTTTTCGGCCTATCAAGATCACGTTCAGGGCGGCGATTATATCTTTTTGCGCACGTTTTTTCTTTGATAATCCGAACACGATGAATCCCATCAATTAAGTTTGTAAACAGATACCACATCTCTCTCGATCGTTTGATGAGTGCACTGTCTCGGACGTATCAACCAATCGAACGTTCGGCGTTTAAGGGCGTGGTTACAAGGCTCTTTTATACAAAGAAATCGATATAAGTCCTTTGCCAGTTGTGCAAAACCGCCATGTGCATATGGCTTTGATTGAAAATCTAACGACACAGCTTTTTTAAATATGTGCTGTCCGTTGGCGACAAAAAAGCGACGTAAAGGTTATATCTAATTTATGAACGCACGTAATGCATGCCCGTGAAATTTTTCCTGAACGCGGCGGTGCGTGGTGCGATGGTGGAGGGGTCGTTGGCGCGGAGCCCTTCGGCGATCAGCGCCGCGAGTGTTGGGGCGTCGGCCGGCGTTACGCCCCGGCGGACCAATTCAGGTGTGCCGATGCGAAGGCCGTTCATGTCGCCGTCAACCTCTGCGATCGGCAAGCCGATGCCGCAGGCCAGGAAACCAGCCTTACGCAGGGTTTTCGAAGCTGCCTGACCGCCCCCGAATGCTGCAGCCGCGATGGCAAACTGATGGCTTTGCGTGATGCCACCCTTACCCGCAAACACCGGCAGGCCCTCGGCTTGAAGTGCGACGGCCAGCGCTTGTGCCAGATCGATCATCATCTGCGCATAAGCTTTACCGTATTCTCGCCAATCCAACAGCGTGAGCGCCAGCGCCGCCGACTTTGCCGCGTCGAAATTCGCAGTCATGCCCGGGAACGCGATGTGGTCTAGGCGCTCTGCAATTTCGCTGTCGTTGGTCACGATCAGCCCGCCTGCGGGGCCACCCAGGCTTTTGTAGGTGCTCATCGTCATTAGATGCGCGCCTTCGCTGAGTGGGTTCGCCCAGGCGCCGCCGGCAATGATGCCGCACTGATGCGCGGCGTCGAACAATACATAGGCGCCGACCTCGTCGGCGATGGCGCGAATATCGCGGACCGGATGCGGGAAAAGATTCAGGCTGCCGCCGATGGTGATGATTTTTGGACGCACACGCTCGGCCAAGGCGCGTAGGCTGTGCAGATCAACAGTGTAGCCGTCAGCATTGACCGGGGCCGGGTAGGTGTTCAGGCCATACAGCCCGGCACAGCCGGTGCGGTGATGCGTGATGTGGCCGCCGATCTGAACTGGCGGCGCAATGATCGCGTCCCCCGGCTTGGCCAATGCCATGAACCCGTACAAATTCGATATGGCCCCCGAGGCCACGCGAATTTCCGCATATGTTGCGCCAAAGACTTCTGCGGCAAGTTCGGCGGCGATGACCTCGATCTCTTCGATGCCCTCCAGACCCATTTCGTATTTATCGCCGGGATAGCCGAGCGACGGGCGACTCCCGAGACCGCGTGCCAGTACCGCTTCAGCGGCCGGATTCATGACGTTGGTCGCCGGATTCAGGTTGAAGCATTCGGTATCATGTATTTGCGTGTTTAGCTGAATACAGGCTTCAATCCGGGCGGCCACGGCATCTGAGGGTGCCGCGACGTTTTTGGCCAGCGCCAGCACGTGATCTTCGCAGGCAGCGGGTACCCAAGGGCGTCGAGTGAGGTGTGTCATGGGTTTTCCTTAAACGTAGAAATCCGAGAAGATCGATTTTGCGGAAAATTGTTCGATACGGCAAACCATCACTGAATCCCAAAAAACCGCTTCAAACGTTGCCACACCGGCCTTGCTGCGATATCACAGCGCTCAAATCCACCGTTATTTTTAGGGACACAGCAACCGATGGCCAGCTATCAGTATTCGTATGTCATGCAGGGCGTTTCCAAGACGTTTCCGGGCGGCAAGGAAATCCTCAAAAACATCACTTTGTCATTCATGCCCGACGCCAAAATCGGTGTGTTGGGCGTCAACGGTGCCGGTAAATCGACATTGTTGAAAGTGATGGCCGGGCTGGATACGGAAATCAACGGTGAAGCCTGGGCTGCCAAGGGTGTTCGCGTCGGCTATCTGGAACAAGAACCGCACCTAGATCCGAATAAGACCGTTGAAGAAAACGTCACGGATGGCCTGGGTGAGGTCAAAGACCTGATGGATCGCTTCAACGAGATCAGCGCCAAGTTCGCTGAGCCTATGGACGATGAAGAGATGAATGCGGTGATCGCCGAGCAGGCTGATCTGCAAGAGAAAATTGATGCCGTGAACGGTTGGGAGTTGGACCGTACTATTGAGATTGCGATGGACGCGCTGCGCTGTCCGCCGGGTGACAGCAGTGTCGAAAAGCTATCGGGTGGAGAGCGCCGTCGCGTCGCGTTGTGCCGGCTTTTGCTGCAAAAGCCCGAAGTGCTGCTGCTTGATGAGCCGACCAACCACTTGGACGCTGAATCGGTAGCCTGGTTGCAGCGCCATCTTTCGGACTATGAAGGCACGGTGGTTATGGTCACCCACGACCGTTATTTCCTGGATAACGTGACCGGCTGGATTCTCGAACTCGACCGTGGTCACGGGATTCCATATGAAGGCAATTATTCGTCGTGGCTCGAACAAAAGCAAAAGCGCTTGGCCCAAGAAGAGCGTGAAGAGTCAGCTCGCCAGCGTACTCTTAAAGAAGAACTTGAGTGGATTCGCCAATCGCCGCGTGCACGTCAGTCGAAATCAAAGGCACGGATCACGGCCTATGAAGATCTGCTCGTGAAATCGCAGGATATCGCGCCGGGCTCAGCGCAGATTGTCATTCCTGCAGCCCCGCGTTTGGGTGATTTGGTGATCGAGGCCACGGATCTTCGCAAAGGCTTCGGCAATCATCTGTTGATCAACGATTTGTCGTTCAAAATTCCGCCGGGCGCCATCGTCGGCATCATCGGCCCAAACGGTGCCGGTAAAACCACGCTGTTCCGCATGATCACTGAACAAGATAAGCCCGATGGTGGCGATATTCGTATTGGCGATACGGTCAAACTCGGCTACGTCGACCAAAGCCGGGATGCGCTGAATGACAACAAAACCGTCTGGGAAGAAGTGTCGGGTGGTCTCGACGAGATCGACCTCGGCAAACGTAAAATGGCGTCCCGCGCCTACGTTGCCCAGTTCAACTTCAAAGGCGGCGATCAGCAGAAAAAGATCGGTCAGTTGTCGGGCGGTGAGCGTAACCGCGTGCACCTCGCCAATATGCTGAAATCGGGTGCTAACGTGCTGCTGCTCGACGAGCCGACCAACGACCTCGACATCGACACGCTGCGCGCCCTCGAAGAGGCGATCGCAGACTTCGCGGGCTGCGTACTGATCACCTCGCACGACCGTTGGTTTTTGGATCGCTTGGCGACGCACATCTTGGCGTTCGAAGGCGATAGCCACGTGGAATGGTTCGAAGGCAACTACGAAGACTACGAGGCCGATAAAAAACGCCGCCTCGGAGACGATGCCCTCGAACCGCACCGGATCAAGTATCGCCCGTTGACGCGGTGATGTGACTGCGATGGATTCCCGCCTTCGCGGGAATGACGGTTGATTGGACTGTATCCGTTATTTCGTCATCCCTGCGCAGGCGGGGATCCATTTTTGGTCCTCTACTTTTGCCAGAGCCGATAATGCCGAACGCGCGCAACTTTGATGTCATTATTATCGGCGCCGGTGCCGCGGGGTTGATGTGTGCGATGACGGCAGGGGCGCGGGGAAAGTCCGTGCTGTTGCTGGATCATGCGGATGCCGTCGGCAAAAAAATTCTGATTTCCGGCGGCGGGCGTTGCAACTTCACCAATCTACATTGCACCGCCGAGAACTTCTTGTCGGCCAACAAGCACTTTTGTAAATCCGCCCTGGCGCGCTACACGCAGCATGATTTTATTGCACTGATCGACAAGCATCGGATCGCTTGGCACGAGAAAACCTTGGGACAGTTGTTTTGCGACACCTCAGCTCGCGACGTGGTGGCGATGCTGTTGGCCGAGTGCGCGGCCGCGCATGTTGATATCCGGCTCGCGCACCGGATCACCGATATCAGCCGCCATGATCGGTTTGAGGTTGCGACGGACAAGGGCGTGTTCACGGCCATAAGCCTTGTGTTGGCGAGCGGTGGGTTGTCGATCCCGAAAATGGGGGCGACTGGTTTTGCCCATGATGTCGCTGAAAAATTTGGACTGAAACTGGTGAACGTGCGCCCGGGCTTGGTGCCGTTGACGTTGCAAGGCGACGACAAGGCGTTGGCGATGCCACTTAGTGGGGTGGCGACGCCGTGTATCGCCACGTTCGGCAAGACGAAGTTTCGCGAGGCGATCTTGTTTACGCACCGGGGGCTGTCTGGGCCCGCCGTGCTGCAGATATCATCATACTGGCAGCCGGGACAAACGGTGGCCTTTAACCTTCTTCCGGACGTCGATTTAAAATCTTTTTTGTTGGACGCAAAATGCCGTCACGCAAAACAGGAAATTCAAACGGTGCTGGCGCGCCAGCTACCGACGCGGCTGGCAAGTGGCCTGTTGGATGCGTTTGCCGTCCATGGCCGGATCGGGGATGTCGCTGATAAGTCTTTGACCAAGTTGGCGGAAACCCTGAACCGCTGGCAGATCACACCCGCGGGTAGCGAGGGATATGCCAAGGCCGAGGTCACGGTCGGCGGCGTCTCGACATCGGACTTGTCGTCACAGACGATGGCCGCAAACGACGTGCCGGGCCTTTTCGTCATCGGCGAAGCGGTTGACGTCACCGGGTGGCTTGGTGGCTATAACTTCCAATGGGCTTGGTCCAGCGGTTTTGCCGCCGGCAGTGCCCTATGACGTTATGAACTGGGGTTGCGGGCCAAGACGTCGGCGCGGATGACGCTGACTTCTGCGACGCAGTCCGCCAAGATTTTACGGCTTTCGATGTAGTGGGGGGTGTTTTTGTGGAACTCCAGCGCGTCCGGGCTCGTATAAATCTCATACAGATAGAATGTATTTTTTTTCTTCACGCGCTTCTAAAATATCGAAGCGATGGCAGTCGGGCTCGTCACGGACGCTGACTTCGGCATTTGCGCGCATCGCGGCTAAATAGGCGTCACGCGTGCCGGGGTGCAAAACGTTTTTGACAATGATGCAATACATCCCAAGGTACTCCATATAGAACGGTGTGAACTTTAGGAGCCGCACTATGACGTCTAGACCCAGTCCCTTCAACGGCTTGCGCCATTTGGCGCTTGTGGTCGACGACCTGGAATCTGTCGAGCAGTTTTATGTCGATCTTTTAGGTATGCAGGTGTTACGGCGCGCGTCGGAAAATTTGGTGTATTTGACGTTGGGCAACGACAATCTCTCATTGGCGCGCCGCAAAGGTGCTGAGGCGCCGGGGGGATGTTTGGATCACTTCGGTTTCATCGTTGATACCCGTGAAGATGTGGATGCGTGGTTTGACTATCTGCAATCGCTGGGCGCGGACCTGGTGGACACGCCGCACGACCACACTGACGGCGCCAGATCCTTTCACGTGCGTGATCCTGCGGGCAACGTGGTTCAGCCGTTGTTTCATCCAGCCGTTTCCGGACAGCAATTTTCGATGCCGAATTAGCGGGCGTGGGACAACGGCAAGCGCACTGTCACCGTGCTGCCTTCGCCCAGCTGACTCTCTATATCAAGCGTGCCGCCGTGGGCTTCGATTAATAGTTTGATAATGGAGAGGCCAAGCCCCGTGCCTTCTTGCGCGATGTGTGGGTTCGAATTTGATTGAAAAAACGGCTCAGCAATCCGCGAAAGCTTATCCTCGGCAATCCCGATCCCGTTGTCGCTGACGGTGATCACCATATCGTCGTCTAATACTTTAGCCGAGACAACGATAGCACCATTGGGTTCCGTAAATTTCACAGCGTTCGACATTAGATTGAGTAGAATTTGCACTAGGGCGCGCCTGTCAGCGTCAAAGCTTGGCAAGGTAGCCGGAATATCGACCGAGAGGGTCAGGCGCTTTTCCTGGCACTGAAATTCGAAATTGCGCGCACAGTCATTGGCGATTTCCGGGATTTTGACAGCTTCGAAATGCAAGGATCGCTTTTGCGCTTCAATGGCAGAAATATCAAGAATATCGTTGATTAAGGCGAGCATATGCTTGCCGCTGTCGTGGATGTCGTTTGCATACTGTTCATATTTTTTGGATCCAAGCGGCCCGAAGTATTGCGCGCGAAACATTTCGCTGAAGCCCAAAATCGCATTCAATGGTGTACGAAATTCGTGGCTGATGGTTGCCAAAAATTCTGACTTCGCTTGGTTTACTTGTTCTGCTTCGACCAACGCCTTGTTGAGAGCTTCACGGCTGCGATGCTCTTCGGTGATGTCGCGTCCGGTGCCGCGAAAACCAATAAATTCTCCATTCTGTCCATACGCAGGTTTACCGCTGATGCTCAGGAAGACAGTCTCGCCATTGGGTTTAATTCGAAGGTGTTCAAAATTATGAAACGGACGGCGGTCTCGTAAACATTGGAGCATTTCGGCGTACGTGTTCGGGTCTGAGCCCGGTGCGCCAATTTGCTCTCGGGTGCGTCCCAAAAATTTCGCAGGTGCGACGCCAGTGACGTCTTCAAAACGACCTGAAAAGTACGAAAATTTTAAATCTGCGTCAGTTTCCCAAAACCAGTCTGAACTGACATTTGCAAAATCGGCAAACCGGCGCTCGCCATCTTGAACGAAATAGTGGTGCCGCATGGCAATCCAAACCAGATAGCTGACGAACAGGGTTAAGGTAAAACCAGCCAGCAAAACCCATTCAGCGCGGAAAGAGGCATGCTTAGCGATTTCGTTGGCGCTTAATTCACCCGTTAAGGTCCACGTGCGATTATGCAGTTGGATTGTCGCGTGGGCTGCGTGTTTAGCTTTGATCGCTGTATCGGTTGAACTGAAAACTTCGGTACCGTCATCCGTGATGCGTATATGCATGCGTGTTGAAAAGTTTTTTGGCAGCGCATTTGTGATCATGGGCGCCGTACGAAAAACGATATTTATAAAGCCTTTCAGGGCACCATCCATGAACATCGGCATATAGCCGACAAAGCCGCGCCCACTCTGTGCAAGCGTGATCGGTGGTGTAATCTGGACAGCTTTTTTCTGCTCGCTCATGGCCAAAATTTCTGCAGGAATTTTTAGCCGGCGAAGGTCTAAGTTAAGCGCGGCCGCATTGCCTTCGATCGGATTAACCCACCGGATAACCCCCTCTGGATCGACCCAGTTGATTGCTTGTAAATCATTAAAATAGTTGAGCTTTGTTGCCGCATGAAACCTGAAAGTATTGACGTCTGAAATAAGGCCGTTGCGCCATTCTTCTCCAATTAATGCACCAAGTGAGATCCGCAATTTTACATGCGCATCCAGGCGGGCTGCGAAATTCTCAATTTCGCTGCGGGCTTGTTCCATGATGTGGTTATCGTGAGACTTGCGGACGCTAAACCACACAAGGGAGGTCGCGGCGACAAGCAAAACCGCTGTAAGCAGTGTTATGGCAGCTGACCAGTCTGAACGATCGTGACGCATTGACTGTGTGCGTTGAGGCACGCCAGATTTTTCCATGACGTGCACCTTATTCGACGTCTGATTGTATAGTGTTGATTCAATTTGAATTGGGCAAGAGTGAAACGAAACTGTAAGCACGCAAAGTGCCACCATATGGTTTTTTCATATGGTGGCACCATCTGAGCTAAAAGCTAGGGTTTGTCCTAGCTTATTGGCATTACTTCATGCCGAGCAGTTTTTTAGCTTCCGCGAGTGCGGCAACGGACTCAGCATGTTTGCCGGCTTTATGCATGGCTTCACCTTCGGCGCGAAGCTCTTTCGCTTTGCCCAGCATATCCATTGAAACGTCAGGTTTAGTCTCCATGAAGGCGTCGATTTCCTTCATGTGTTTTGGGCATGAGCCGGCCAGCGCAGGACTTGCTGCAACAATTAAGATGGCGGCGGCGATGCCGATGATTGCGTGTCTCATTAAGATGCTCCTTTTGCGAAACATGGCCAACAAGGCCTTGGCCTTATAGACGTTTATACGTAAGTCCCCCGGCAATTGGATTTTTAAATCTCGTTTTGACATAAGAGTGAAAGATTTGAGCTTGGTCGATATCTGCACTGTGCAGGCGCGTAACGTTGGTTTACATAGGATATATGAACGACCCAGACGGCCCTGCGGGCCCTGCCCAGCCTGAAATACAGCTTTCCAGAAATCGCGATTTCTTACTCTTCATCCTATGCCGTTCCATGAATGTGATCGGCGTGCATGCGCTTACTGTTGCCGTGGGGTGGCATGTTTATCAATTAACAGGCGATCCCTTTGACTTAGGGCTCATTGGGTTGGCGCAGTTTGCGCCGGCATTTGTGCTTTTTTTGGCCGCAGGGTGGGCTGCTGACCGTTTCGAGCGGCGCCGAATCATCGTATTTTGTAATGCTATTCATGTAGCCGCCGTCGCGATGCTTGCGGTGCTTTTTTGGCGAGATGCCGAAGCACTGGTGCCGATCTTAGGGATATTGGTCCTACACGGGGCGGCGCGGTCATTTTTTCACACTGCGAGCCAGGCAATTTTGCCGAATTTGGTGACAACGTCGCAATTCCCGAGGGCGATTGCCTACGCGTCATCTCTGAACAAGGCGGCGCAGCTGACTGGGCCGGCGCTGGGTGGTGCGTTGATCGCTTGGACGGACGAGGGGGTTTATTTCATCATTTTGATCGCGTTTGTGATCGCCGGTGCCGCCGCTGCGGCGCTAAGACGCACATTGCGGGTTCACGCGCCGGAAGCGTTTGGCTTAGACATGATCTTGGGCGGATTTAGCTATGTCTGGCATAATAAGGTGGTGTTGGGTGCTATATCCATTGACCTCATGGCGGTCTTGTTCGGCGGTGTGATGGGCCTACTCCCGGTGTTTGCGAAAGACATTTTGCATGTTGGGCCCGAAGGATTAGGCGTAATGCGGGCGATGCCCGGTGCCGGATCTTTGCTGGTCGGTCTTGTGCTCACGCAGATGGCCGCGCCGCGTCATATGGGGCCAGCGTTGTTTATATCGGTAGCGATTTTCGGTGGTGCGATTATCGTATTTAGCTTGTCGACGGTATTTTGGGTCTCGCTCGTCGCCCTCGCAGTCTACGGGGCTGCGGATATGATCAGTGTGTATATCCGGCAAACCTTGGTGCAGATCGCGACACCGGATTCAATGCGCGGCCGCGTCAGTGCCATCAATTCGGTGTCGATCAATGCCTCGAACGAGTTGGGTGATTTCCGTGCCGGCGTCATGGCAGGTGGCATCGGCAGTGTCGGTGCGGTGTTGGTGGGTGGCTGTGCGACAATCGCGGTGACGGCCTTGTGGTGGCGTCTGTTCCCGGCGATCCGCAAGGTCGACCGCTTGGATCACAGGCTATAGGCATGAAACAGGAGCCTGATCCGGAAGTTGAACTCGCGCGACTGCAAAAGGTCGCTGATCTATTAGATGCCGCGATCTCTGTGCCTGGGACGCCGATCCAGATCGGTATAGACGGTTTGATAGGTCTTATCCCGGGCATTGGCGACAGTATTACGCTGCCCGTTGAGTTATGGATCGTCTATCGCGCATCCAAGCTTGGTCTGCCAAAACGGCTATTGGCGCGAATGCTGCTCAACGTCGGTATCGATTACGTGTTTGGCCTCGTGCCGCTGTTGGGTGACATATTTGATATCGCGTGGAAAGCCAATCGCCGCAATGTCACCTTAGTGCGTACGTATCTCGGAAGCCGGTCATCGCGATAATGGGCCCTAGTGTGCCGTTATTCGATGATTTCCAGGTTTTCCGCTGCGATCTTGCCACCACGCCCCTCAACGAGTTCGTAGCTGACTTTTTGTCCTTCGGTTAACGTTGCCAAGCCTGAATTTTGTACCGCGCTGATATGCACGAACGCATCCTTCGAGCCGTCTTCGGGTTCGATAAAGCCATAGCCTTTGGTCGGGTTAAACCATTTGACTGTGCCGTTTGCCATAATCATGGTCCTCCAACGACAATGCCTACAAAGAAGCCGCAACCATTGCGGACTTCTGGTAACGTTCACAGTGTCGGGAAGTACCTGAACTGGCCGTGGAAACGGTGAAGCAGAAAAACTCACGACTGTGCACGTAGCAAAAACGTAGCCGATTGCTTTTATATCTCAAATAATTTTTTTCGCGATAAGTCTTGGAACCGTTGGCAACGTAGCGGTGTCACGACTTGCCTAATTCAGCGTTCTTTTTCCGCAACTCTTCAAGCAGGCCGCCGACGCTCCCGGCATTGCGAATGATAGACGTGAATTCTCGCTGCAACGTGATGCTCATAGACGCCCCTTCGACGACGACATCGAGCACTTTATAAATATCGCCTTGGCGACCGACTCGCCATAGAACGCTGATAGGTTCGCCGTCTGCAGCGTTGGGGCGCAAAAGCTCAGTATAAACCGTGGCTCGGTTGTCATCGACCGGTACGGTTTTGACGATATTCAATTGCTCGCCGGAGAACTGCTCGAAGCGATCAACGTAGGTCGACACCATCAAATCTTCGAAAAGGTCCAGAAACTCGCGCTTTTCCTCAGCCGTTGCTTGGCGCCAATTACGGCCCAACGTCCAGCGACCGATGGCCTCGACCGCGAAATTTTCATTGAACAGTTTACGAAAAGCTTCGACGCGCTCGGCGCGGGGCTTGGTCGCATCGGTCAGCGATTCAACCGCGACCCGCTCCAGCGTGCGGATGAACGTTTGTGAACCCTCTTCGAGCGAAACCGCCACTGCCGGCAGGCTGAAAAGGCACAACAATATAACGGCGACACATGTTCGTTTCATACGGTCGGTCACTCAAGCTGGCGTGTTGGGTTTAGATCTATCGAAACAGCCTAAACGAATTGCGCTAAAGGCTACGGAACGACACGTACAAGTCAAGCGAGGTCTTCGTCGCTAACATGATTGTGTACACGGTGAATGCCGCAATCGACATACGAGTCCGAAATCTCTTCTCTCATGTGAACAGGTGTTTACATCACATAAAGATATCTTTATATCTTTTGTTCATTATTGTTGGCCTGGAGTGACCGATGGAACGCACCGTACAAGTCTTGAAGGCGCTGGCAGAACCAACGCGCTTACGGATTGTCGCGCTTTGTTTCGCTGGCGGCGACCTAGCGGTCAGTGAATTTGTGCGCATTCTCGGTCAAAGTCAGCCGCGGGTCTCCCGGCATTTGAAATTGCTGACCGATGCGGGCGTATTGATCCGTATTCCTGAGGGAAGCTGGGTTTTCTATCGCATCAGCGCCGATGGTTGGGCGTCAGTAGCTGTCGACGCCTTGATCCACAGCATGCCGGATGATGAGACCACGTTATCGCGGGATCGCGAACGGCTGGCCGCCGTTAAAACGGAACGCGCGCACGCCGCCGACGCGTATTTTAGTGCGAATGCAGAATCGTGGAATGAACTTCGTGCGATGCACATCGATCAAGCCGAAGTGAATGCGGCACTTTTGAACGTCTTTGGCGACAGAGATGTGGACGGCTTACTCGACATCGGCACAGGCACCGGTGAAATGCTGAAATTGTTTGCCGATCATATTCGTCGAGGTGAAGGCGTTGATCTGTCGCGGGACATGCTGGGCGTTGCGCGCAGTTCGTTGGAAGCCGCTGGCTTTAGCCATTGTCACGTCCGACAAGGAGATTTGTACTCGTTGCCGTATGAAGATGCATCGTTCGATGTTGTCGTTGTGCACCAAGTACTGCACTACGTCGACGACGTCGCAGGCGCATTGATTGAGGCATCGCGGGTCTTGGCACCTGGTGGCCGCATGATCATCGCCGATTTTGCTCGCCATGATATCGAAGATTTGCGCACCCAGCACCAGCACCGCCGGCTTGGGTTTAATGATACCGACTTGGATACGAGCTTCGAGCGCGCAGGCCTGTACCGAGAACAAATTCACCATCTTGGCGGTAACCCGCTGACCGTGGCCATTTGGCTGGCCAGCAAACCGAAGCAAAGCCTTAAAGCGGAGAACGCTGCATGATTCATCGTATTTCCCGTCCTAATGTCCGCTCGGATGATCGCCCACGGTTGATGAATGTCGCTCGTGATGGGCGTCCGCCGTTGCCATCAATGATGATCGCGGCGCCATTGCCAGATGATGTTTCGGTATCGTTTGAGTTCTTTCCGCCCAAATCCGATGACGCCGCAGAAACGCTATGGTCTGCGATCAAGCGGTTGGAGCCTTTGGCGCCCGAATATGTCTCTGTGACCTATGGCGCCGGCGGCACGACGCGTGAGCGCACTCATGCGACGGTGACCCGCATCGCGAATGAAACCACCATGGCGCCGGCCGCTCACTTAACGTGTGTTGGAGCGACCACCGATGAGGTCGATGCGGTTGCAGAGAGTTACTGGAACGCAGGCGTAAAGCACATCGTTGCGCTGCGCGGTGACCCGCCTGCCGGTGCCGACCGCTATCAACCTCACCCGGGTGGCTACGCTTATGCTGCGGACCTTGTGACAGGCTTGAAAAAAATTGCGGATTTCGAAATCTCTGTCGCTGCTTATCCGGAAATGCATCCTGAAGCCGGCACCGCTGAAGCCGACCTCGACAATCTGAAACGTAAAATCGACAACGGTGCGACTCGAGCGATCACGCAGTTCTTTTTTGATCCGGAGGTCTTCTTGCGGTTTTTGGATCGTGCGCGGGCTGTCGGTATTACCGTGCCGATCGTGCCCGGCATCATTCCTGTTACCAACTTTAACATGACTGCCAAGTTCGCAAAAATGTGCGGCGCCGACGTGCCGAAGTGGATGCATGATTTGTTCGACGGCCTGGACGATGATGCGGAAACCCGCAAGCTGATCGCTGCCAGTGTCGCCGCTGAACAATGTCGCGTGCTGCATGCCAGCGGCGTCAACGCGTTTCACTTTTATACCATGAACAAAGCCGATCTTTGCTACGCCATCTGTCATGTGATGGGCGTGCGTAGCGCCTCGGCGGCATAAACAAAAACCTGGGAAACTTTATTAAAATGACCTGCCCGCACCACGATCATGCGCCGACTCCATCCACCCCGCCGCAGCGCGCCGATGCCAAGCCGGCAAGCGCTGACAGCATGCCGAGCAATCCGGCTGAAGATCGCACGGAAGAACTGCGTGCGATTTTGGACGAACGCATTTTGATGCTCGACGGCGCCATGGGCACGATGATCCAAGAGCGAAAGTTCACGGAAGATGATTTTCGCGGCAGCCGCTTTATCGACTGGCCGAACGATCTTCAGGGCAATAACGACTTATTGGTGCTGACGCGCCCGGATGCGATTCGCGAAATCCATCTCAGCTTTCTTGAGGCAGGTGCAGATGTGTTGACCACTAACACATTCAACGCCAACCGAATCTCACAGGCCGATTACGGCATGGAAGACTTGGCGTATGAGATCAGCTACCAAGCCGCCGTGTTGGCGCGTGAAGCCGCAGACGAGGTCACTGCAAGAACCCCCGAGCGTCCGCGCTTTGTCGCAGGTGCCCTCGGGCCGACCAACCGAACGGCGTCGATCTCGCCGGACGTTAACGATCCGGGCTTTCGAAACGTCTATTTCGACGACTTGGTTGAGACCTACAGCGAAGCGCTGAAAGGCCTGATCGCAGGCGGTGCAGACATCATTTTGATCGAAACTGTGTTCGACACTTTGAATGCCAAAGCGGCGATCTATGCCGTGATGCGGCATTTCGAAGAATCCGGGCGTCGCTGGCCGGTGTTGGTGTCCGGTACGATCACGGATGCGTCCGGCCGCACGCTATCGGGCCAGACCCCAGAAGCGTTTTGGCATTCCGTACGCCATGTGCGCCCACTTGCCGTCGGCTTTAACTGTGCGCTTGGCGTCGAAGATATGCGCCCGCATATCAAAGCCGTGGCCGACATCGCGGATGCGTATGTCAGCGTGTACCCAAACGCGGGTCTGCCGAACGCCTTCGGTGGCTACGACGATACCCCCGAACACATGGCCGAGCATTTAGGTGAATTTGCCCGCTCTGGCTTGGTCAACATCGTTGGCGGTTGTTGCGGCACCACGCCGGATCATATCCGCGCCATCGCCGAAGCTGTTACGGCGTCCGATCCACGCACCCGCAAGGAACCTGATCGGGTGCTGTCGTTGTCGGGGCTTGAGCCGTTGCGTTTTGATGACGTGACCGGATTTGTAAACGTGGGTGAACGCGCCAATGTGGCGGGTTCGATAAAATTCGCGAACCTCATCCGTGAAGGTAATTTCACCGATGCTGTCGAAATTGCCCGCCAGCAGGTGATGAACGGCGCGCAGGTGATCGACGTCAACATGGACGACGCTATGTTGGAGGGCGCCGACGCCATGCGCACATTCCTGCAGTTGATCGCGTCCGAGCCTGATATCTCGCGGGTGCCGGTGATGGTCGATAGTTCCAACTGGGACATCATTGTGGCAGGCCTGCGCTGCCTGCAAGGGCGCAGCATCGTCAACTCGATCAGCCTCAAAGAAGGCGAAGAGGAAATGATCGCGCGCGCGACAGAAGCGATGCGCTTCGGCGCCGCCGTGGTGGTGATGGCATTTGATGAGAATGGCCAGGCCGACAGCTTTGAGCGCATGGTCGAGATTTGCCGTCGCAGCTATAAGGTGCTGACCGAACAAGCTGGTTTCCCGGGCGAAGATATCGTGTTTGATCCAAACATCTTTCCCATCGCGACGGGCATCAAAGAACACGATAATTTTTCGAAGGACTATATCGAAGCGGTAAGCGCAATTAAGGCTGAGATGCCTTTGGTCCGCACGTCGGGCGGTCTATCGAATATGTCGTTCTCGTTTCGCGGCAACAACGCTGTCCGCGAAGCCATGCACTCAGTGTTTTTGTATCACGCGATCAAGGCCGGCCTGGATATGGCCATCGTCAACGCGGGTCAGCTTGCGCTGTATGAAGACATTCCGGAAAACCTGCGCAACCGTGTCGAAGACGTGGTCCTGAATCGCCGTGAAGATGCCAGCGAGCGTTTGCTTGAGATTGCCGATGAAGCGGTATCCGGTGCCAAGGCCAAAGTCGAAGATCTGTCATGGCGTGAAAAATCCGTTGAGCGTCGGCTCGAACACGCCTTGGTGCACGGCATCACCGACTACATCGTTGACGATACCGAAGAAGCGCGTCTCTCCGTCACCAAGCCGCTTGAGGTCATCGAGGGGCCGCTGATGGATGGCATGAACGTGGTCGGTGACCTGTTCGGGGCGGGCAAGATGTTCCTGCCGCAGGTGGTCAAATCGGCGCGCGTCATGAAACGCGCCGTCGCGCACCTTGAGCCTTACCTTGAAGCCGACAAGGCTGCGGGCGAGACAAAAGGTCGCATCGTTATGGCGACGGTGAAAGGTGACGTCCACGACATCGGCAAAAACATTGTCGGCGTGGTGTTGCAGTGTAACGGTTACGACGTCATCGACATGGGTGTGATGGTTCCATATGCGAAGATCATCGAAACCGCTAAGGCGGAAAACGCCGATATCATCGGCTTGTCCGGCCTGATCACGCCGAGCCTCGAAGAAATGTGCACGGTGGCACGCGAGATGAAGCGTGCCGGTATGGAGATTCCGCTGCTGATCGGCGGGGCGACCACATCAAAAGCGCACACGGCGGTGAAGATTGCTGATAACTACGACCATCCGGTGATCCACGTATTGGATGCGTCGCGCTCGGTCGGGGTGGCGAGCAAGCTGCTCAGCGCCAGCCGTCGCGACGCTTTCGTAGAGGAAATCGCGCAAGAATACGAGATGGTGCGCGCTAAGCACCATGGCAACGACAATGCCCGCAACACCATTTCTATTGAAGATGCCAGAGCAAACGCGTCGCAATTCGATTGGGCTGGCTATACGCCGCCCAAGCCGACATTTACCGGTTTGAAGACGTTCGATGGATATGATCTCGAAGACCTGCTCGCCTGCTTCGACTGGACACCATTCTTCAGAACATGGGATCTGGCTGGCACGTATCCGCGCATTCTTGAAGACGGTGTTGTCGGTGAGGCTGCGCGTTCGGTAAAGGCCGATGCGGACGCGATGCTGCGGCAGATCATTGACGAAAAGTGGCTGACGCCTAAGGCCGTCGTCGGTTTTTGGCCGGCCAATGCGACCGGTGACGATATCGAAGTATATGGTGCCGATGGCGAAAATGCGCCGATTGCAACGCTTCACTGTTTACGCCAACAGATGCCAAAGTCCGGTACGCGCAGCAACATGTGCCTTGCCGACCTCGTTGCACCCGTCGATACCGGGGTGCAGGACTGGATCGGCCTGTTTGCGGTCACCACGGGTGCTGAAACCGATGCCCGCGCGAAAGCGTTTGAGGAAGCGGGTGACGACTATTCATCCATTATGTTGAAGGCGTTGGCGGATCGCTTCGCCGAAGCCTTCGCCGAGCGCATGCACGAGCGTGTTCGTAAGGAATACTGGGGATACGCCCCTGAAGAGTCCTTTAGCAACGAAGACCTGATCAAAGAAACCTATCAAGGTATTCGTCCGGCACCCGGGTATCCTGCGTGCCCCGATCATACGGAAAAAGGCACCGTCTTTGAGTTGTTGCAGGCCGAAGACAATGCCGGAATTTCGCTGACCGAGAGTTTTGCCATGATGCCGGCGTCGTCGGTGTCCGGGATATACTTCTCGCATCCGGAAAGCGCGTACTTCGGCATTGGGCGTATCGGTCGTGACCAAGTGGAAGATTATGCGGCGCGAAAAGGCATGTCGCTCGAAGACACCGAACGCTGGCTGGCGCCGAATTTGGGATACAAACCGGAAGTCTAAGACATCCGGTCCGCCGATTTAGGTGTTGTCGGCAATTTTTGACGCACGGACCCGGCGTTCCATCTCGCGGCGCTCAAGATCACGACGATCGTCGTTGCGGCGGTCGGTGCCGTCCCAGCCATCGACTTGGCTCGCATCCAGCTGTTGAGCGCGGCGTTCGACTGCGCGGCGCTCGCGCGCACGGCGTTCATCTTGGCGTTTGTCGTGGGCGGCCTGCGCGGCAGCGTCCATTGGCCAAAATCCATCAATGGCATCGGTTTCCCACGCTGCATCTCGTTCGCGGCGTTCTTCTTGGCGGCGCTCCTGTGTGCTGCGGCGATCAGATTTGCGGCGATCTACGCCGTCCCAACCGAGCACATCATAAGCCGTGAGTTGCTTTTCCCGACGATCAGCTACGTCACGCCGATCGTCGTCTCGGCGTTCATCGCTACGACGGCCTTGGGCGTCGCCCGTAGGCTCGTCAGGAAACTCTTTGGGGATTGTATCGTCTGTCATAACAACAGTGTAGGCGTGACCTTAACGTTGGTCACGTGCGCGTTGTTAGTTCGCCGGTTTGGTCTCGGCGACGCGGCGGTAATAATCCGGGTCCAAAAGCACATTTTCGGCAAGTGTGCGCATACGGCTGTAATAGCCTTCTTGGACGACTTTGTAGTGCGGCATCGGCGCCACGGTGCTGCCGCGGCCCTCGACGATCCAAACGGTTTTCGGATCGTCAGCCTTCACGAATCGGTCGCCGATCTCGATACTGACTTTGTTTCTTCTAAGCACGATGAGTCCTCCGTTCGGTACACCACCGATACGAATATCGATACGCCCATGCGAGGGCAGTTTCAAGCGAACAAAAGTGCTATTTTGTTCACAATTTTTTGTTTGTGGGTTTACGCTTAGTTGCGGTTTTTTTGGCCGTAGAATCAGTATTTTCGGGCTGTTTTGGACCTGTTTTTATGGATTCATCCGGTGTTTTCAGTAGGCCGCTTTGTTCCATTTGGCGAACTACGCTTTGCATTTGCCCATAAAGTTGTAAAAATCCGCGCACAGACATTGCCAAATGTCCTGAAACCACGCTTTCCGGTGCGTGCGGATCGCTGCCGGCACGATCACTGGCAAATGTGATTCGCGCAACATTGCCGCGTAAAGCGAGACTAGCCGCACGGTCTGCGTAAATTTCCGGCGCGGTCGGATTGTTGATGAGGGTGCTTTTTTTATCGGCCATTTGTATTCTCCTCCATATCGTTTGATTATGACGCCAACACGACCGTCTGCAAAAAGAATAGCATATCTGCTCTGTTGCAGACGGGACAGGACAGGAAGCGCTCTTTATACTCCGCCGTCATGAGCGCCGATTCTGCAAAACCCACAATAAGTCCGTTCGAAGACGCCCCCGCCATCGCTGTTAATCGGCGCGGCGTGACATGGTTGTCGCGTACTGGTGAAATCGAGAGTTTATCTCATCGTGAAGCCGCCAGCCGGTTGCGACAGGGCGCTTGTCCGCTCGTGTGTCATGGGCGTGCGACGGCAACCACATTGCGGGCCGGAAATATCCGTGCGTTTGATGTGCTGGAGTTGTTCGCCTTCGTTCGCCCGGCCGTATTTTGTCTGCCCACCGCGCGAGGGCTCGCAATCACCTTGGACTTAGCGCTGCCGGAAACCCCTGAACAAGAAGCGGAAACGCTTTTTGTCGCGGCGGAGAAACTGCTCAGCGATGTGCAAAGCGCCGGACCGCACGCCGCGGGAATCGCTTGGTCAATGGCCCGCGCTGGATGGATATGGGGACCTGCGGTGTTGGCGCGAATCGGCACAGGTGAAGCGCCGCATTCGTCGGCGATCACATCGGCGATGCAGGTTTGGCGTAGGTTAGCCGACTGGGAAGACCGTCCGCGCGAAACACCGCCGGGTAATTTACCGGTCAGTCCCGTGGATGCTTTGACGCGGCTCGGAATTTTATTGGGCCGCACGTCTGAAAGCAGACCACAGCAGCGCCGCTATGCCGAGACGGTCAGTGCGGCCTTCCGCCCTCGTGATGTCGAGGACGAGCCGAATATGGTGATCGCTGAAGCCGGCACCGGGGTCGGGAAGACGCTTGGCTATGTCGCACCGGCTAGTTTGTGGGCGGAACGCAACGAATCGCCGGTGTGGATTTCTACGTACACCCGGAACCTGCAACGTCAGCTCGATACCGAGTTGGACCGGCTGTACCCTGATCGTGCTTTGAAGCGCGAACACATCGTGGTGCGAAAAGGGCGCGAGAACTACGTGTGTTTGTTGAATTATGAAGAAGCGCTCAGTCGGTCACGCATGGCAGGCGGGCCCGACCCCATTGCGCTGGGCCTGGTTGCACGCTGGATCGAAGGTAGTCGTGACGGTGATATGGTGGGGGGCGACTTTCCGGCTTGGTTGATCCATCTTTTTGGGCGGGATTCGACGACGGACCTGACGGATACGCGCGGTGAATGCATCTATTCGGCGTGCACTCATTACGGCAAATGTTTTATCGAGCATACGGTGCGCCGCGCCCGGCATGCCGAGATCGTCATCGCCAACCATGCCTTGGTGTTGATTCAGGCCGCCCTTGCCGGCGAGAGTGAAGCGCGGCCGCTTCGCTACGTTTTTGACGAGGCACATCATTTGTTCAATGCGGCGGATAGTGCCTTTTCTGCACACCTGTCGGGTCTGGAAACTGCAGACCTACGACGCTGGTTGGTTGGCGCCGAAGGTGGCAGCAGATCCCGGTCGCGCGGCCTTCGGGCGCGGATGGAAGAATTGATTGCCGGCAATGAGCGGGCGAAAAAGGCACTTGATGACGCGCTTCGCGCCGCGACGATACTGCCCGGGCCAAGTTGGCATCAGCGCATCAGCGATGGTCGACCCGATGGCCCTGCGGAGCACTTTTTGTCTTTGGTCCGCGGTCAGGTATACGCGCGTTCAAGGGACGGTGACGGCCCCTTTGATCTCGAGGCCGAGCCGCATCCGCTGATTGATGGCGTTGCCGCGGCGGCTGAGGAATTAGCCAGTGCATTAAGCACGATCGCTCAGCCGTTGACCACCTTGATGGCGGCACTCCATAAAATGTTGGCCGACGAAGCAGATACGTTGGAAACGCAAACGCGGGTTAAAATCGAAGCCGTGGCGGCGTCGTTGGAACGGCGCGCGGTGGCGCAAATTGCCGCGTGGCGATCAATGCTGCAAAGCCTTAGCGGCGACACCCCTGAAGGGTTTGTCGACTGGTTCGGTATTCAGCGCATCGCGGGGCGTGATATTGATGTGGCCTTTCACCGGCACTGGGTTGACCCGACCGCACCTTTGGCAACCGAGGTCTATAAGCCTGCTCATGGCGTGGTCGTCACATCGGCGACACTGACAGACCACACCGGCGATAGGGATGCCGACTGGCAGGCTGCCGAGATACGCACCGGCACTCGGCATTTATCGGTGCGCCCGTTGCAGGCCAGTGAAGCGTCACCGTTTGATCACGCGAAACACCTCAAAGTTTTCGTGGTCGGCGATGTGCGCAAAGGGGATATGGATCAGACGGCGGCGGCGTACCGGGAACTGTTCAAAGCAGCGGGTGGCGGCGGGCTTGGCCTGTTCACAGCGATCTCGCGATTGCGGGCCGTTGAAAGCCGTATTCGCGAGCCGATGGAAGCGGCGGGTTTACCGTTGTTGGCCCAGCATGTCGATCCATTGGATACCGGCACCTTGGTGGATATTTTTCGGGCCGAGCGTGACGCATGTTTGCTGGGCACGGATGCAGTGCGTGACGGCGTTGACGTGCCGGGTCGTTCTCTCCGGTTATTGGTGTTTGATCGCGTTCCGTGGCCGCGGCCGGATTTGCTGCATAAGGCGCGCCGAAAAGCGTTCGGCGGCAAAACCTATGATGAAATGTTGACCCGCCTGAAGTTGTCCCAGGCGATTGGCCGGCTGCTTCGGCGGGCCACTGACAAAGGTGTGTTCGTGATTTTGGACCGGCAAATGCCGAGTCGACTGGAAAGCGCGTTTCCGTCGGGGGTGAGTGTGGAACGTGTCGGACTAAAAGACACGGTCGAATCAATCCGTACCTTCTTGGCCGAAGATGAAAAAGATACCTAATGTCGGCTTAGTGCCGCTGCCCGCCAAAAATCCGTATCAGCATACCGAAACCAAACATTCCTACGCCGAGCCACAATAGCCGGGGGTCATACGCTGGGATATCCGAAAATAAAGCGGCAGGCGCCTTGAGTGAGCAAAGATCCGTCGTCCAATAAAAGCATTCGCGCGCCAATTGAAATTCATTGCCGAGGATTTCGTAGAAAAACGATATCCACCAAACAGTTGCAGCGAAAAAGCCACCAACCCCCAGCAGCATCAAGACGTTTCCGAGTTTAGCATTCATGGAATAGGTACCTGCATAGCCGGCGAGACGAATAAAAATGAGAGCGTCACGACGGCAACAATGGTCGACAGCAGGATCGCCGCCGACGTCCGTTGAACGTAGACGTTATAGTTCTGTGCGACGACAAAGCAAAGGGCACCTGCCGGCAGTGCTGCCATCAGCAATCCGACCGCGTTCCACAGCGGGTCAACTTCGAATACATATGTAAAGAAAACCCATGTCACGGCAGGATGAACGAAAAGTTTGATCGCGCTGACCGCGCTAACTTCGGCAAAGCCGTGCAGCAGCGGTTTGCCGACCATAAACAGGCCGATGGCAAACAACGCCGATGGTCCGGCAGCACCGGAAAGGATGCCGCAAAAATTGTCGACGGGTGTCGGCAAAGGAATGCGGGTCAGCGACCATAAAATACCGGCGACCGACGAGACCATTAACGGGTTGCGGGTCAATGACTTGATCACGCCCCAAGCGGCGGTCAATCCGCGCTCGCCCCTAAGGTCGGCTTCGATCAGCACCGCATACAATGGAATCATGATGATAGACTGGAAGACGGTCGCAACGATCGCCGGCAGCGCCCCCGCCTCGCCAAATGCGATGATGCAAAGTGGAATGCCCATGTAGCCGGTATTACCAAAGATCGCGACCATGCCGAACATGGATTGCTCGGCAAGACGGGTCTTAAAAACGGTGCGTGCGAAAATGATCGCGGCGATGGTGGTAACGATGCTGCCGGCGCCGAATGCGGCTAGAAACGGCCAATTAAAAATCTCGGCCGGGTCAACGCGCGCCGTGGAGTAAAACAACAATACCGGCAGCGCCACAAAATAAACGAACTTGTTGATCGCTTCAGAGCTTGCCGGGCCCAATACACCAAATCTTCCGCAGGCATAGCCTGTGAGGATAATCGCAAATACCGGAAGCACGACATTAAAGACGGGTTCCATAAACGTCCTTTAATCATTACTGGCCGTTGATGCCTGAGGTCACGGTATCTAAGCTGTCAAAAACCCAGGAACAAGCATCTATTCGTCGTTGGTTCCGGCGATCACGTGTTAGACAAAGGATAAAATAACAATGACGGACGTTGCAGGCCAAAATGTCGGTTTTATCGGATTGGGCCTGATGGGCAAGCCGATGGCACGAAATCTTATGCGCGCCGGCGCCATCACGACGGTCCACAACCGGTCGCAAGGCGTCGTCAAAGAATTGGTGGCCGAGGGTATGCACGCAGGTGGCAGTCCGGCCGGCACCGCTGTTGCGGCGCAGACGGTGATCATGATGCTGTCCGACACACCGGCCGTCGAAGGCGTGATGCGGGGCGATGATGGTGTGCTTGCAGGCATGCAGCCGGGCACCCTGGTGATCGATATGGGCACCACCAAAGTACCTGTCACCCGCGCTCTTGCGGCTGAAGTCGAGGCCAAAGGGGGCGTTTACGTTGATGCGCCGGTCTCGGGTGGCACGATTGGCGCC
>JAFMCK010000234.1 GCA_017857825.1 Rhodospirillales bacterium | reverse complement strand
GCAATACCGCAACAGATCGACAGCCGAGAATGCGCGAAATCGCGACCCCGCCCCGACAATAATTACCCGTCGACGGCCACACGGCGCGATGGTTCTCGGGGTCGAATTTGCCCGACATCAGACGCGGCACCAGGCATCCATACGCCGGCAGTACTTTATGCACATTGACCATAGGGAACCGATTGCCCAGTGCGAGCACGATCTTCGCGTCCGTACCTGTTAGCGCTTTCGGCAAAACAATGTATTCGGGCACATCAACGAGGCTTCGCCGATCCGCACCATTGTGCCAATGCACACGAAACAGATTGCGCGGATCTGGTAAATCCGGGTCAACATCAGCCAACTCGGCAGCCATGGATTTAAGATGACGTGCGGGATCGGCCAATTCAGAAATTTTAGGCAGCCGGACATTCCGGTCTTTTAGGTGGCGGACACTTTTTTCGTAGGTCGCGCGATCAACAATCTCGCGCTCCAGACCTAGGGTCATGTCGTGCTCCTTTAAAAATGTCCAGCCGAACGGATGTCAGCACACCATACGCCTGCCAGCGCCAAAGATCGACCGCGTTGCATATGTTGTTGTGAATTTTGCAGTAGCGATCAAGGTCGCAATACGGCACAAGTTTCAACAATCAGCCGATTAATGAATATCTCGCGCTTGGCCCATAGCCTCGATCAACTTGTCGACGTTAAAGCCAGGCGCTTTTGCGGCATCCAATATTTTCGCCTCACGACGGGAAATCAAATCAACGACTGCCGGGATTTGTTTCACCGCGTGCTTAGGCACCATCACCGCACCATGCCGGTCGGCATGCACAATATCGTTGGTCGACACGGTCAAACCATAGACCGTCACCTGACAGTCGATGTCGACAACGTGAACATAGGCGTGACTGGGACCGACTTCGCCCCCCAACAGATTGAACCCACGCGCGCTGTCCGTAACATCGCGAAATGAACCATTGGTCACGCAGCCAAGTAGGCCGAGGCCCTTGTGAATATTTGTCTGCACCTCACCCCAAAAAGCGCCAACGCCAGGGCGCGGGTCGATATCCTGAAGGACGACAATCGCAGGCATCGGCGTTTGCGCCACATACTTATAATATGCGGCCCGTTTCGCCCCCATCTCCGTCGGCGTCTCATTTGGCGGTTCAGCCGCGCGAATGGTTGCCGTACGGGCATATCCGCAAATCGGCGGCAAATCCGGATCAAGCGCGACCAACGGCTCGGTCGTGAAGCCATGACCCCGGCGTTCCGGAACAATTTCTTCAAGCGCGTTACAAATTGTCGGCGTGTCCCACTGGGTCAGTACCTTCAGATCATCCGCCGTAATGTCGCTCATCGTTTGTCTCCTGCTGCTTTAATTTTATCGACCGTGCTTGGTACGCCATTCGGCGTAGGCAACTTTATTTTCATCTTTCGTGGGCGGATAAAGACCGATAATGCCCGCCCCTTCTTTGACCCGTTCTGTCACAAAGTCCTCGAAGGCCGTCATTTCGGTTGCCTCGCCAGCGATGTCATCGACCATATGCAATGGGATAACGATGACCCCTTCCCCATCGCCAACAATCACATCCCCCGGGTACACAGCAACGTCGCCACACGCGATGGGGCCGTTGAGTTCAATGGCTTGATGAATCGTCAGATTGGTCGGTGCCGACGGCCGGTTGTGATAGCAGGGAATATCCAAAGCCGCGATTTCCGGTGAATCACGAAACCCACCATCGGTGACGACACCGGCAACGCCGCGTTGCATCATGCGGGTTACCAAAATTGATCCCGCCGATGCCGCACGTGCATCTTTGCGGCTGTCGATGACCATCACATAGCCTTCGGGGCATTCCTCGACACCGACGCGCTGCGGATGATCTGGGTTTTGGAACACGGAAATCGGGTTCAAGTCTTCGCGCGCCGGAATGTAGCGCAGCGTGTAGGCCTGTCCGACCATGTTTTTGCCTTTGAAACCCAACGGGTGCACGTCTTGCAAAAACTGATTGCGGATCCCGGCCTTAAAAAGCGCCGTTGATAACGTCGCAGTGCTCACTTGCATCAGTTTGTCCCGCGTCTCAGCGGATAGCGCTTTCGTCGTCATCGGTGTCTCCATTTAGAAAATGTCCGGTTCGGGGACCGGGGCACCATGGTCCGTCTTTAAGAAGTCAAAGTCGCAACCGTCCTGTGCCTGCTCTATATGTTCTAAAAACATCTTGCCGTAGCCGCGTTCGTAGCGCGGCGGTTGCGGTGTCCAAGCGGCCTTGCGGCGCGCCAACTCATCATCGCTGACTTCCATTTGGATCAAACGCTTTTCCACATCAACGGTGACCATGTCTCCGGACTTAACCAACGCCAAAGGACCGCCGATATAAGATTCGGGGGCGACATGCAAAATACAGGCACCATAACTCGTCCCGCTCATGCGTGCGTCCGACATTCGCAACATGTCACGGACCCCCTGCTTCACCAGTTTCGTCGGCACCGGCAGCATGCCCCATTCCGGCATGCCCGGTCCCCCTTTAGGGCCGGCATTACGAAGGATCAGCACGGTATCTGCAGTTGCATCAATTTCTTCGTCGTTGATCGCCGCTTTCATGGACGGATAGTCATCAAACACCAAGGCTGGCCCGGTATGTTTTAAAAACCGGCTATCCATCGCCGACACCTTCATAACGCACCCATCAGGTGCCAGATTACCCTTAAGCACAACCAACGCGCCGGATGGATAAATCGGATTATCAAGTGTGCGGATCACATCATCGTTATAAACTTCAGCGTTCTCGATATTCTGACCGATGGTCTTGCCGTTGACGGTTTGCGCATTTCCATCGAGATGCTTTTCAATCCGCTTCAGCATCGCTTTGATGCCGCCAGCGTAATAGAAGTCTTCCATCAAATACGCATTACCGTTCGGGCGAATGTTGGCGATCACGGGGACCGTGCGGCCAATTTTATCAAAGTCATCTAAGCTGATATCGAACCCAGCACGCCGACCCATAGCGACCACATGGACGATCGCGTTGGTCGAACAACCCATGGCCATCGCAGCGGCAATCGCGTTTTCAAACGACGCGCGCGTCAGTATGTCGCTGGGCTTAAGGTCTTCCCACGCCATTTCGACAATACGCCGCCCGGTATGCGTCGCAAGACGTATATGGTTGGCGTCCGGCGCCGGGATCGACGCACCACCTGGCAGAACGAATCCCATGCTTTCTGCAATCGACGTCATGGTCGACGCCGTGCCCATCGTCATGCAGTGGCCGTAGGACCGCGCGATGCCTTCCTCAACTTCTCGCCAATCGTCTTTGGAGATTTTGCCCTCCCGAAGGTCGTCGTAATACTTCCAGGTGTCCGACCCACTACCGAGGCTCTTCCCTTTCCAGTTCCCGCTCAGCATCGGACCTGCGGGAAAGAAAATCGACGGCAAATCCATTGAGATTGCCCCCATCAACAGACCTGGCGTTGTCTTATCACATCCCCCCATCAAGACGCATGCATCTATAGGATGTGAACGCAAAAGCTCCTCTGTTTCCATGGCGAGAAAGTTTCGATACATCATCGTTGTCGGCTTGACGATCGGCTCGGACAACGAAATCGCCGGCAGTTCAATCGGAAATCCACCGGCCTGTAGGACCCCACGTTTTACGTGCTCGATACGTTCCTTAAAGTGAATATGGCACGGATTGATATCGGACCAGGTATTGATGATGCCGATGACCGGTTTGCCATCCCAATCTTGGGCATCGTATCCCATCTGCATGGTCCGCGAACGGTGGCCAAAAGCGCGCAGATCGTCGACGCCGTACCAGCGATAACTCCGAAAGTCCTGATATTTTTTCTTTTTTGTCATCGTCTTGGCTGCCTTCGGCGTCACGCAAATCCGTCGGCGAGTGCAAACATAATCGCGATGAGCAAGAACCCAATAATTACCCCGCCAATCCCCGGCAAGATGCCGTAATATTCACTTTCATGAACGCCTTCTTTCTCAAGATCATCGTGTAGTTCTTCGGGCATAGACATATGGCTGCTCCTAAAATTCAATAGCGTCGTCGCGCCTAGTTCAGCGCCTGCGGCATCCAGAGTGCGATCTGCGGGAAGAACATCACCAACAACATGCCGATGATCTGCAATCCGATAAACGGAATGACGCTGACGAAAATTTCCTGCAACGTGACGTCCTTAGGTGCCACAGACTTGAGCCAAAAACAGGCGGGCCCAAATGGTGGTGATAAGAAGTAAATTTGAATATTCATCACGAACAAAATGCCGAACCAAACGGCTGCCCATTCAGGCTGCAGACCAAGTTCCGGCGCGAGGTCTCGAACAACTGGCGCGAAAACCGGTACCGTTATAAAGATAATCGCAATCCACTCCATGAACGTGCCGAGGATAACCAGGATTGCCATCATCACAAAAATGGTGCCAAGCGCGTCGAAGCCTGCGCTTTTGATCAAATCGCGCATAAAGTCTGCGCCACCGATCAGGTTATAAAGCCCGACAAACGCAACGGCGCCTAAGATCAACCAGATAATGGTCCCGACCACCGCCATCGTATTGGCAAGGCAATCGCGCAAAAGTGGATAGTTGAATTTAAACCGTACGGCAGCCACCAAAATTGCGCCGAATACACCAACCGCCGCAGCCTCGGTGACACTCGTGATGCCACCGTAAATTGACCCCATAACACAAAAAATCAATAAGATACAAAGCCCAACCGCAACAATCTGATGACGGCCGAGTTTTGCCGTCTCGCCAGTTTTTAAAGCGATCTCAGCCGCCGTTGGGGCGAGTGACGGATTAATATTACAGCGTGCCAGAACATACGTCACATAGAACGTCGCCAGCATCAGACCTGGAATAAATCCAGCTGAAAACAGATCGCCAATGCCGACATTGGCGCTCAGACCATAGACAATCATAACAATGGACGGGGGAATTAGTGTCGCCAGCGCGCCGC
>JAFMCK010000233.1 GCA_017857825.1 Rhodospirillales bacterium | reverse complement strand
CTGCCCCCACCAGCAATCCGGAATGGCCCATGGCTGGTGGCTATGCAAATCACGCCATGCACCACATCGCGATCAACGCGAACATCGAAGAAGTGTGGAGCCGCGATATCGGCGCAGGTGCAGATGACGAAGTGCGCTTTAACAGCACACCTATCGTCGCCGACGGCATGATCTTCGCGATGGATACGGACTCCGAAGTCAGTGCGTATATGGTGCAAGACGGTGACAAAGTTTGGGATAAAGACCTTACACCCGACAACGACGACGAGGGCCACATCGGCGGCGGTCTCGCCTACGAACGGGGCCGCGTGTTTGTTGCGACAGGCTTTGGCGTGGTGTTCGCGCTCGATGCAAAAAGTGGTGAAGTCTTATGGTCGGAGCGGATCGGCATCCCAATGCGCGTGCCGCCGACCGTACGTGGCGGCCGCCTCTTTGTCGTCACCGTCGACAATAACTTGATTGCGCTGGATGCCCGCGACGGCAAAACCTTGTGGACGCACGCAGGCGCGCAGGAAACCGCGTCGCTTCTGGGCGGTGCCAGCCCGGCGGAAGATTCCGGTATCGTGGTCGTCCCCTACACCTCGGGTGAATTGTTCGCACTCCGCGTAGATACCGGGCGCGTCATTTGGCAAGAAAACTTGGCATCCATCCGCAGGACCGATGCGGTCGCCTCGCTCGCGCATATCCGTGGTCGCCCGATCATCGACCGGGGCCGCGTGATTGCCATCAGCCACGCCGGTGTTATGGCCGCCATTGATCTGCGCACCGGACGCCGCGTTTGGACACGCGAAATCGGTGGTGCCGAAAGCCCGTGGGTTGCCGGCAATTTCATTTTTACGATCACCAACGAAAATGAACTGATTTGCGTATCGCGAGAAGATGGCACCGTACGTTGGGTGCGCGGTCTACCGCGCTTCCAAGACCCAGAAGACCGCGAAGATCCAATCACGTGGTCGGGCCCGGTTTTGGCGGGTGACAGATTGATCGTCGCCGGTTCGAGCGGCGATGCCTTTGCCGTATCGCCCTACAGTGGGCGTGTTCTGGGCGCGGTTGAAATGCCCGACGGCGTCTCGGTCGCACCGATTGTCGCCGCAGATACCGTATTTTTCTTGGCCAACGATGCTGAGCTCGTAGCCTACCGATAAATCTCGCCAGTAACATGGCTGATAGCGCCGAAACGGCGCCCTGGAACAACGAATATGACCTTTACGCTCGCAATCGTCGGCCGCCCAAACGTGGGCAAATCGACGCTGTTCAATCGGCTCGTCGGCAAGCGGCTGGCGATTGTCGATGACACACCCGGCGTCACACGCGACCGCCGCGAAGGTGACGGCGTGCTGGCGGAGCTCGAATTCCGCCTCTTTGACACTGCAGGCCTTGAAGATGCTGCGCCCGGCTCGCTAGAAGCCCGCATGCGCGCGCAAACCGAACACGCCGTCGACGACGCAGACGCGGTGCTTTTCATGATCGACGGCCGCGTCGGCGTGACGCCAACAGACGAATTGTTCGCACGCTGGCTGCGCACCCGCTCGACCCCAGTAATCTTGGCTGTCAACAAATGCGAAGGCAGCCAAGGCGAAAGCGGCCGCTTGGACGCCTATCGTCTGGGCTTAGGTGAGCCCATCGGAATCTCAGCCGAGCACGGCGAGGGCCTGAGCGACCTATATGATGCGCTCGCGCCCCACTATCAGGCCGGCCTAGACCGCATCGCCGCCGCCAGCACTGATGACGAAGACGATATTTTTGTCGATTCCGGGGAAGAAACCGACGACGAAATCGTCGCCGCACGCCCGATCCAGATCGCCATCGTCGGGCGCCCAAATGCCGGCAAATCGACCTTGGTCAACCGGCTGCTCGGCGAAGATCGTATGCTGACCGGACCTGAGGCCGGGATCACCCGTGATGCCATTTCGACGCCTTGGGAATGGGGTGGGCGGCAGTTCCGTCTGGTCGACACCGCTGGGCTTCGCAAGCAAGCCCGGGTCTATGAAAAGCTTGAACACCTCTCGGTCAACGATACTTTCCGCGCCATCCAATATGCCCAAGTCGTGATCTTGGTATTGGATGCGGATCAGCCACTTGAACGCCAGGACCTGACCATCGCCCGCAAAGTCGTTGAAGAAGGCCGCGCCTTGGTGATCTGCGTCAATAAATGGGACTCGGTAAAAGACCGGGAAACTGCGCTGGCACAGGTCCGCGATCGCCTTCAGACCTCGTTGCAGCAAGTGCGCGGCGTTCCCGTCGTCACGTTATCCGCTTTGACCGGACGCGGTGTCGACAAGTTGCTGCCGACGATCGTTAAGATCTTTGACCTTTGGAACGCGCGTGTGCCGACCGGCGCACTCAACCGCTGGCTTAAAGAAATGCTTGAGGGTCATCCGCCGCCGATGGGGTCGCACGGCAAGCGGCTCTCCGTGCGCTACGCCACCCAAGCAAAATCCCGTCCGCCGACCTTTATTCTGTTTTCATCTACGGCCACCAAGCTGCCGGAGAGCTATTTGCGCTATCTGACCAATGGCCTACGTGACAGCTTCGGCTTGGACGGCATTCCGATCCGTATTTTGACCCGCTCAGGAAAGAATCCGTTCAGCAAAGACTAAACGCTGTTCTTATTTGTTTCACATTAACGCCAGCGGTGGCGCTGCGTCTCCGAGCGTGCGCTTTCCATTGAGCGACGCAAACCAATGCAACGGTGTGCACGGCGCGCGCCCATCAACATTGGGCGCGCCCTCTCCGGCGTTTCGATCTGCCAGAAAAACAATGCGAAATTCAACATTCAAACGCGCGAACGCGCCATGATTCGGCACGCTCGCATGCAGATGTGACCCTGAAAATATAATGGCATCTCCGACATCTGGCATCATACGCTCAGCACTTCTGAGCGATGGGGCATGGATCGCCGTCGGCATCAAAGGATACCCACCCAGCGTTCCATCGGCACGACGGCGTCGGAGGTCATTTAAATCCCAATCAGCACTATCGTTTTCAATCGGTTGATCAAATTGGTCTGGCCAGAGTGCCAATGTTCTGCCCAATGCCAATGGCATGATCGGTGCCCACACGTTGATTTGCTGCATGATGTTGGAGCCCCAAGTATCACGGTGTGCTCTCAATGGCGCCAAGGGATGTGGCATGTCTTTTCCCCCTGGTGGCGCGATACGGAGCTTTAGCGTATCTAAGTATGCATCCCCAGGATCAGCGCCCCATTCGGCGATCAGCTTTTCCACCAGCAACCGCAACGCACTATCGCGGTCAAAACCTTTTCGCAACGCAACGACACGGGTTCGATAGTCATCCAGCGGCAATGTTGTGTGCGCCCGCAGGGGATCAAGATCGAAAAAACCATTCGCGATCATATGCGCCGCATGCTTGAGAATATCGGATAACGATGCCGCGCCCGCAGTCACCTGCGCGCCGCGATATATGGCGCGCCGAGATTCCGGAGAAAGCGGCCCCGCACCCATCAACCGCCCCCGCGTTGATATGAATGATCAAAATGCGTCAAGAAAGCCTCCAGAGCGGGTGCGTCGTAGCCTTGAAACGTCAAACTGACCATTGTCCTGGGGATCCGCATCAAGGCAATACGGCGCTCGCCCTCAGGGCCGAGTTCAATTATCAGCGTCCGTTCATCTTGATCTTTAAAAATGATTGTCGTCCCTGTGACCTGAAAGTCAGCCCCATTTAGGACGCGCGGCAACAATCGTAAAAATTCGGCATGGGTGATGCCCATGTCTTTTTTGATGACGACATCAGCGCCGGCCATAAACTGTCATCCGCCAGCAACAGGCGGCCAGATCGCCAAGTGATCGTCCGCTTCAAGCAGCGTCGTGCCGCGCTCTTCGGGCGCAACATAAACCCCATTGATCAGGACCATGTGGCACATTTTTTCCGGTAAGCCCAAACGATGGATGATCTGAGTCGGGCTCGCCTTTTCGCCGACCTCAATGTCGGCCTCGTTTTTCTTTGCGCCAGCCGGCAAGTACTCGGCCAGCGAGGCATATAATTTCACGCGGATTTTCATTTCGTGCTCGCTTGCTGAGCGCCTACGCTTCTTGCGTACATGCGACATATGCATCCGCAATCAGATGCGGATCGGCCATCAGCTTTTCTTTCCAGCCGCCCAACGAAACCTCGGTCTGGATCAAGCCGCGCAGCACGCCAATATGATCCGTCCGCCCCAGCGACAACGCGCCGACGATTTTATCGCCGTTAAATTCTAGGCGCATATAGCGGAAGTTTTCCGCATCGACAGCTTCTGCATGATCGCCGCCTTTGATGCCGTCCCACGCCCCGAAACTTGCTGAGATCAAGCCAACGGTATCTAGTACGTTCATGTTCAGGCTGCCCTTAAACGGCGCCGTCTTGCCGGCCATGTTGAGCCCGGCAATGCGACCATGATCCACTGCGGTCGGCTGCACCGCATGCACCGCCCAGCCACCGGTCGAAAAGTCCGGCCCCTGCGCGCAGTCACCGGCAGCATAAATGTCGTCAACGCTGGACTGCATGAATTCATCGACCATGATGCCTTGGTCCATCTTAATGCCGGAACCTTCAAGGAAACCGATGTTCGACTTAACGCCGGTCGCAACCACGACCAGATGTGCCGGTATCTTGGTGCCGTTATCAAGGTCAACCGCAAGCGTGTCTTCGGCGTCGTTATTGGCTTCGAGCTTAGTCACCTTGGTGCCGGTGTGCACCTTGATGTTCTTGGTTTCGCACCAGGCTTTGATCATGTTGCCCGCAGGCTCGTTCATCATCCGCGGCACCATGCGGTCAAGGGCTTCAACGACCGTCAAGTTCACGCCCCGCTCGGCCAAAGATTCCATGATGATGCAGCCGATAAAGCCGGCCCCCATCAGGACAACGTCCGCGCCTTTTTCAGCCAGCTTGGCAATGTTGCGGCAATCTTCCAGCGTCCAACAGTGATGCACTCGCGGCAGATCAAGGCCGTCAATCGGCGGGCGGACCGGGCTTGCACCCGTGGCAATC
>JAFMCK010000017.1 GCA_017857825.1 Rhodospirillales bacterium | reverse complement strand
AATATTTCGCGCTCAATCAACAGATTCACGAAGCGATTTTACGTGCCGCCGCCAACCCGACTCTGGAAACGCAGTATCGCTCGCTGGCTGGCCGCATTCGTCTGGCGCGCTTTCGTTCGAACATGACGCCGGCGCGCTGGGATCAGGCGATGCAGGAACATGGGCAAATTCTTGACGCACTTGAGGCGCGCGACGGTCGTCGGTTGTCTGACCTGCTCGGTCGGCATCTGGAAAACAAACGCGAAACCGTCAAGCAATCGATCCGCGACGGTCACGGTGATAGCGCCGGCGTCGCCGCGTATGACTAGAGTTGAACCTAAAAAAGCGCACAGCAACATTCTTTGAGTGCATATTCATGGTCCCATGGTGACAGACATCACAGTCAACATGGGGTCCGGTGATTATGAAACCGGATACTATTCACATTTGTCCGGGATTGCGCTGATGTTTGCCGACTTCAGATTTACAGACCGTCGCGATGTACATCTTTTTCTCCGTGGCGTCGCGCGATTGTTGGGGTTCCGTGCCCGTTCCCGCGAAATCGTGATCCGTATCCCATCTTCTGCGCGTTGATCGCGATTTAGTTACTCCTCTTTTCCCTGCATCCGGCTAGACTGACCGGTATGTGGCAGAATCTCAGCACGTTTATTTTTGGCGAGCCGGTTCGGGATCATTTACCGGCCCGTGTCCTTGAGCAAATACAAGCCCGACAAGACGCAAGCGAACGCCTGATTTCGTGGGCGCAGTTCGTGTTGATCGTTTTGTTCGCCAGCCTGTATTTGGCATCGCAAGGGCTGAGTACGATGATGACGACCCGGTTTGAGGTCGTGCCGTTCGCGCTGGCGGCGTACTTTGCCTTTACCGTGATTCGCATGATCTTGTCCTATCGCAATGCGTTGACGCATTGGTTTTTAACACTTTCGGTGTTGATGGACATGACGCTCCTGATGGTGATGATCTGGAGCTTTCATATTCAATATGATCAGCCGGCCAGTTTTTATCTGAAAGCGCCGACGCTGATGTATGTGTTTATTTTTATTGCGTTGCGCGCACTTCGGTTCGAGCCCCGCTATATCATGATTTCAGGCTTCGCCGCGATTTTTGGTTGGGGCGTGCTGATGGTATGGGTGATGATCGCCGAAGACGGTGACCCAATGATCACCCGTGACTATGTTCAGTACATGACCTCAAACGCGATCTTGGTGGGTGCCGAGATCGATAAAATGGTATCGATCTTTTTGGTCACGACGGTTTTATGTATCGCGGTGATTCGAGGTCGGAACGCCTTTTATCGGGCGATCTTAGAGCAAACGGCGGCACAGGACCTGTCCCGGTTCGTGTCGAAAGAAGTCGCGCGCCGGATTACGTCCGCCGACAAGCAAATCCAGCCCGGCGATGGCGAGACGCGTCACGCCAGCATTATCTTCACCGATATCGAAGGTTTTTCGACGGTATCTGAAAACATGTCGGCACAAGAGTTGGCGACGACGCTGAATGCGTATTTCGGGACGATGGGCGAGGTGATTGATCGCTTTGGCGGTGTCATTACGCTGTTTGAAGGTGACCTGATGTTGATCACGTTCAATGCTGTTATGGATGACCCCGACCACGCTGCCAACGCGGTGCGCACGGCGATGGCGATTGAAAAGACGGCGCGGACGCAAACCTTCAATGGTGTCGTTCTCAAAACCCGTTGCGGCATCAATACAGGTGAGATCTCGGTGGGTGCCGTCGGCGCGCAGGATCGGCTGGTGTTTACGGTGCACGGCGACAACGTCAACATCGCCGCCCGACTTGAACAACTGAATAAAGATCATGGCACGTACATCTTGATGGGCGAAGCAACTCACGTAGCGACACGCTTAGAATATCAGTGCGATTTTGTGTGTGAGACCCAGGTTAAAGGGCGGAATCAGGCGGTTCGGGTTTATACGCCCAACATTGTCTAGCGTAAGCCTTGTCGATAACGGTTTGCATTGGAGACTGTCCGCATGACGGCGAGCACGACGGGGCCGTCTTGAAACAATGCCTCGAAATCCGCGTCCGTCGCTAAATTTCGAAAAGCGGGCATTTCCGAAACTTCTGAGAGCGTAATTGCATGGAAGCCCATCAACCATTCGGCGCAAGCCCGTTCATCGGCCTCTTCATCATAAATGATCGTGAGCCCCGAATGCCGGGAGTCGTTGGATATTCGTTGCAGGCTCTGCGCGACCGCATCATGCGGCCCCTCAAGTATTTGTAAAAATGACCCGTTGTCTAACGAGATCAGGTATCCCGTAATATCGTCGCGCGCGTTATTGATATAAGATGTGCGAAGAATATCATTGCGTTCTTCTGCTGAAAGAAGACTCACCGCCTGACTTGTATATAGAACCTGACGAACAAGCATTTTCTCTCCAGACGTCGCAGATTCATTCTAAGGGTATTGGGTGTCGCCTGATCAACCCCGTAGCACGCCTCCCGTTGCTTTTTCAACGGCAACAACGATCTTTTGCGAGACCGCCTCAATGTCTTCGTCGGTAAGTGTTTTCTCGGTCGGCTGCAACACGACCGTGATTGCGAGCGATTTTCTGCCCTCACCGAGTGACGGCCCTTCGAACACGTCGAACACGCGAATGTCTTCGATCAACGTTTTTTCCGCGCCGCGTGCAGCCTGAACAACTTTGGCGGCCGGCACATCGGTGTCGACAACGAACGCGAAGTCCCGCTCAAGCGGTTGTAGTGCAGACAGCGTCAGCCTGGCACGGGCCGCGGTCTTTGCTTTTGGCATCGGCACGGCGTCTGGGAAAATTTCAAACGCGACGACGGGACCTTTGACGTCGAGCGCCGCCAGTACACGAGGATTGATTTCGCCGAAGCGGGCCAGGGTGTTCTTTGGCCCGAGCCGAAGCTCACCGGCGCGACCCGGATGATAATAAGCTGCGACGTCGGTGAAGACCTGCAGCTTATCGACCGGCGCACCCAGCGCGCCCAGCACCGCTTCACAGTCAGCTTTGGCGAGATACGCATCGACAGGCGTTACCGCGTGCGACCAATGCTTCGGTGCGGTGTTGCCGGTGCGGATACCGACTGCGGCGATGGTTTGGTCTTCGGGCAGGTCGCCTGCGTATTGCGGGCCGACTTCAAACAAGTCGGCGTCGCTGAAGCCGCGCGCCGCATTACGTCCGGCCGCTTGGATCAGGTTGGCGAGCGCGGTTGGGCGCATCACCGAAAGCTCCGAGCTGATCGGGTTGGCGATACGGATGCTGTCTGGAACATCGGCGAACAACGCTGCTTCGGCTTCGCCCATGAAGGAATAGGTCACGGCCTCGGTCAGGCCGCGCGCGGCCAAGGTGCGGCGCGCGATAATGCGGCGTTTTTGAATTTCGCTCAAAGCTGGGGTTGGCAGCACGGTATCGCGAGGCAGCGGTGTCGCCGGAATGTTGTCAAAGCCGCTGATACGCGCGACCTCTTCGACCAGGCAGGCTTCCATTTCGATATCACTGCGCCAACTCGGCACCGTGACGTCCCACGTCTCGCCGCTGCCCGATACCTCGAACCCAAGCAATGTCAGAATACGCAAGATTTCATCGTTAGAAATCTTGATGCCGGTAAGCCCGTGAACCCGCGCCGGACGGAACGCGATCACGCGGCCCTGGATTGGATTGGTCCCGGCGATCACCAGTTCCGATGGCTCGCCACCGCACAGATCAAGGATTAGGCGGGTTGCGACTTCCATCCCGGTTTCGAGGAACGCCGGATCAATCCCGCGCTCAAATCGATAGCGGGCGTCAGACAGCAGGTTCAATTTGCGCCCGGTCATGGCGGTGCGGATCGGATCGAAGAACGCACTTTCAACAAATACGTTCACAGTCTCCGCCGTTACCCCGGAAACTTCACCACCCATCACACCACCCAGCGCTTCCGCACCGTTGTCGTCGGCGATCACCGTCATTTCATCGTCGAGCGTGTATTCTTTATCGTTCAATGCCAGTAAGGTTTCGCCGGATTTAGATAGCCGCACATGCAAATCGCCGCTGACTTTGTCGGCATCGAAAACGTGTAACGGTCGGTTTAGATCAAACGTCATCAGGTTGGTGATATCGACCAGCGCCGAGATCGGTCTCAGCCCGATGGACAACAGCTTTTCTTTCAGCCACGCCGGGCTCTCACCATTGGCCACACCCTTGATCAGGCGCCCAACAAAATACGGACACGCCGATGCATGGTCTGCGTCGAAGTCCAGCTTCACATCAATGCTACTTTTGAACGCACCGGGCACAGGGCCGTTGGCGAGCGGCTTGAGGGTGCCCAGACCGGCTGCGGCCAAATCACGCGCGACGCCGCGCACGCCCAGGCAATCGCCCCGGTTCGGCGTGATCGCGATGTCGATGATCGGGTCATTCAGGCCCATGACGTCGACGGCAGGTTTCCCAATCGGTGTTGCCGGGTCTAGATCGACGATGCCGTCGTGTTCTTCGGAAATGCCCATTTCGCGTTCCGACAGCAACATACCGTTCGACGTCACGCCGCGAATTTCGGTCGGCTTCAAGGTGATGCCGGTGCCGGGAATATATGAGCCGCCGGGCGCAAAAACGCCGACCATGCCGGTGCGCGCGTTCGGTGCGCCGCAAACCAACTCGACGGTTTCGCCGTTGCCGGGATCAACCGTGCAGACGCGCAAGCGGTCCGCGTTTGGGTGCGGTTTGGCTTCGACGACCTTGGCGGTGACAAATGTTTTCAAACCTTTGGCGCGATCTTCTACGCCTTCAAGTTCCAGCCCGACCATGGTCAGCGCGTCGGTGATCTCGGTCAGAGACGCGGAGGTTTCAAGATGCTCTTTAAGCCAACTCAGCGTGAATTTCATCGCACCAATCCTCCGACCATGCCGGGCACTTCCAGGGACCGAAAGCCGTAATGCCGAAGCCAGCGCAGGTCGCTTTCATAGAACGTGCGTAAATCGGGAATGCCGTATTTCAGCATGGCAACACGCTCAATGCCCATACCAAAGGCGAAGCCCTGGTATTCTTCGGGGTCGATGCCGCAGTTGCGCAGCACATTCGGGTTGACCATGCCGGAGCCCAAAATCTCCAGCCAATCGTCGCCGTGACCGATCCGAAGTCCGCCACCTTCCCGGGTACAGCCGATGTCGACTTCGGCAGAGGGTTCGGTGAATGGAAAATAGCTCGGACGAAACCGCACCGGCAGATCGTCGACTTCAAAAAACGCGCGGCAGAATTCGATCAAGCAGCCTTTGAGGTGGCCCATGTGCGAGGTCTTGTCGATCACCAAACCTTCGATCTGGTGGAACATCGGCGAATGGGTGGCGTCATAGTCCGAGCGGTAGGTGCGCCCCGGCACGACGATGCGGATCGGCGGTTTGTGCGCGGTCATGGTGCGGATCTGCGTCGGGCTGGTGTGGGTGCGCAGGACTTTGCGCTCGCCATGTTCGCCCGGCAGATAAAAGGTGTCGTGTTCCTGGCGCGCCGGATGATCGGGTGGAATATTTAGGGCCGTGAAGTTATGCCAATCGTCTTCGATGTCGGGGCCTTCGGCGACGGTGAAGCCCATTTCGCCAAAAATCGCGATGATTTCATCGATGGTTTGGCTGATCGGATGCACATAGCCATCGGCCTGCGGGCTGGACGGCAGCGTCACGTCGATCTTTTCGGTCATCAAGCGACGGTCCAGATCGGCGTCGGCAAGGGTGGTTTTTTTTGCATCGATCGCGGCGGCGACTTCATCTTTCAAGGCGTTCAGGGCCTGGCCGGCAGCTTTGCGGGCATCGGGGTCCATTTGCCCCAGGCCCTTCATCAAATCGGTGATGCGGCCTTTTTTGCCCAGCGCAGACACGCGGAGCGCTTCGAGCGCATCCAGGGTATCGGCGTCTGCGGCTTCTTTCAGCAAGATGTCGCGCAGCTGTTCCGGAGTTTCCATCGTGTCCTCGCCTTGTCGCCCGCGCCGTTGCGAGCCTTAAACATGCGAACGGGAGTAACGCCCAAGGCGCTACTCCCGTTCCAAAACTAGATTGCCCTAAAAGCTGGGCCGTTAAGCGTTCTGGCTGAGAGCGGCCTGGGCCTGATCTACCAGTGCTTTAAACGTATCGGGTTCGTTCATCGCGAGATCGGCCAAAACCTTACGGTCGAGTTCGATCCCGGCCTTCATCAGGCCATTGATAAGCAAAGAATACGTCGTGCCGCATTCGCGGGCACCAGCGTTGATCCGCTGGATCCAGAGCCGACGGAACTGACGCTTTTTGGTGCGACGGTCACGATAGGCGTACTGTAAGCCCTTCTCGACTTTTTCGAGGGCGATACGGTAGTTCGATTTATTGCGGCCCTGATAGCCCTTCGCGAGCTTGAGGACTTTCTTGTGACGGGCGTGCGACGTTTTGCCGCGAGATACTCGTGCCATGGTTCAATCCTCCGCTTAAGCGTTCGGCATATAAGATTTAACGATACGCGCATCTTGCGGTGACAGAATCATTGTCCCGCGCGCCTTACGTTTCATCTTGGTGGAACGTTTACGGAGGTTGTGGCTTTTGAACGCAAAGCCAGCACGTACCTTACCGGTACCCGTGAGTTTGAAGCGCTTTTTAGCGCCCGATTTCGTCTTCAGTTTGGGCATTTCCCTCTTCCTTCGTATCTGTGCGCGGGACGTGAAGATCACCCAACGCCAACTATGGGTTCGAGCAGCCAGGCATGCCCTTTTCAGCCATACCGCTCGGCCCTCCAAATCAAGGAGGCGCGCGGGTTATAGCGGTGCGCGTCGGTAATGGCAAGGGGAGAGGTAACCCCAAAAGAACGAAGGGCGTTTCCTTAAATGTTAAGGAAACGCCCGAACCTTCATAAGCTCAAAGATACCGTCCCGAACTTACCGTGGCGCGATGACCATAGTCATCAGGCGACCTTCGGGCTTTGGGTATTGTTCAACCTTCGCGACTTCGGCGGTTTCTGCCTGGACGCGTTGGAGAACTTTCAGCCCCAAATCCTGGTGGGCCATTTCGCGGCCACGGAAGCGGATGGTCATTTTGACCTTGTCGCCGTCGTCAAGGAAGCGGCGCACGGCCCGCATTTTGACCTCGTAATCGTGGTCGTCGATGCCGGGACGCATCTTGATTTCCTTAACTTCGATGACTTTTTGTTTTTTCCGCGCTTCGTTGGCTTTTTTCTGCGCCTCGTACTTAAACTTACCGTAGTCGAGGATTTTACAGACGGGCGGGTCAGCGTTGGGCGACACTTCGACAAGGTCGAGCCCAACTTCCAGCGCCATTTCAATTGCTTCTTTGATGCCTACGACGCCAACCATTTCACCGTCTGCGTCAACAAGACGTACGGTATCGGTCGGAATGTCTTCGTTGGTACGCGGCCCATCCTTGGGCGGCGGTACCGGAGGTCCGGGTCTGCGGGCTATGGAATGTCTCCTTTGATTGTTAAAACATCTTTGTTACGAAAGGGCGCCGCACAGGCGGGCCCAGGTCTTTTAAATTATACGAAGAACGATCAACGCCCAAACGGGCCGAGCGCTTCATCTCTAAGTCTATCCGTTGCGTCTTGGAGCGCAACTATTTCTTGATCTTTGCCGCCGAGTCGCCGCATCGCCACCGTGCCGTCTTCGGCCTCACGAGCGCCGACGACGAGGATTGCCGGCACCTTCGCATGGCTGTGCTCGCGGATCTTATAGTTGATTTTCTCGTTGCGCAGGTCGGTTTCGACGCGGATACCGGCCTTTGCCAAAGTCTTGGCAACTTGCTCGGCATAGCCGTCCTGGTCGTTGGTGATCGGTGCTACAACGGCTTGTACCGGGGCCAGCCACATCGGCATGCGGCCTGCGAAGTTTTCAATCAAGATGCCGATAAAGCGCTCGAACGAGCCTAAAATCGCGCGGTGCAGCATGACAGGGCGGTGACGCTCGCCATCTTCGCCGACATATTCCGCATCCAAGCGCTCGGGCAAGACGAAATCGACCTGCAACGTGCCGCACTGCCAATCGCGTCCGATCGCATCGCGCAATACGAACTCAAGCTTAGGCCCGTAAAACGCGCCTTCGCCCGGGTTCATGATCAAATCGGCACCGGCAGCCAACGCGGCGCCTTTCAGTGCGGTCTCGGCCTTATCCCAAGTTTCGTCAGAGCCGGCCCGGGTTTCCGGGCGGTCCGAGAACTTGATGACAAATTCTTCAAAGCCGAAATCTTCATAAATTGATGAGAGAAGATCGATGAAGATCTTGGTTTCACTCTCAATTTGGTCCTCGGTGCAGAAGATATGCGCGTCATCTTGGGTAAACGCGCGCACCCGCATCAGGCCATGTAGGGCGCCCGACGGCTCGTAGCGATGGCAGGATCCAAATTCGGCCATGCGCAACGGCAACTCGCGATAGCTTTTGATGCCTTGGCGGAAAATCTGCACATGGCACGGGCAGTTCATCGGTTTCAGCGCCAAGTGATGAACGTTGCCGTCGGTGCTTGCGGACGCCGTTTCGACGATGTCTTCAGCGCTCTCGCTGGCACTCGATGATTCGTCAACCTCGGCGATAAACATGTGATCACGGAACTTTTCCCAGTGACCGGAGCGTTCCCAAAGCGCGCGGTCGACCAATTGCGGGGTTTTCACCTCCACATAGCCTGCCTCTTCTAAGCGCATCCGCATATAGCGTTCGCAGGTCCGATAAAGCTCCCAGCCTTTTGGGTGCCAAAATACCGAGCCGCGCGCTTCTTCTTGCAGATGAAAAAGGTTCATTTCGCGACCCAGCTTGCGGTGATCGCGCTTTTCCGCCTCTTCGATCCGCATCAGATGCGCTTTAAGCTCTTTTTCGTTCCGCCAGCACGTGCCGTAAATCCGCTGCAGTTGGGGGTTGCGTGAATCGCCGCGCCAATAAGCGCCAGCCAGCTTCATCAGCTTAAAAGCTTTACCCATGCGCCCGGTCGTCGGCAAATGCGGGCCGCGGCACAGGTCGATCCAATCGCCCTGGCGGTACATGGTGATGTCTTCGCCTTCCGGCAGTTCCCAGACCCATTCGGCCTTAAAGGTCTCGCCTTTTTCTTTGAAGTAGGCTGCGACCTCGTCACGGCTCCAGATTTCCCGCTGGATCGGCACGTTGCGATCCACGATTTCGCCCATACGCTTTTCGATGGCCTCGAAATCTTCGGTCGAGAAGGGTTCTTCACGGTGAAAGTCGTAATAAAAGCCATCATCCGTGGACGGGCCGAAGGTGATCTGCGTGCCTGGGAACAGCTCTTGGACGGCCATCGCCAACACGTGCGCGCAGTCGTGACGCAGCACCTCAAGGGCAGCGGCTTCGTCTTTGTCGGTAACGATCGCAAGCTCAACGTCGTGGTCGATGGGGCGATCCAAATCCCATAGCTCGCCATCGACGCGCACGACCATCGCCGCCTTGGCGAGCCCAGGGCCGATCTCGGCGGCAACTTCGCCACCAGTCACGGGCTTGTCATAGCTGCGGACGGAACCGTCCGGAAGGGTAATCGCGACCATCTGTCTCTCGTTTCAAGGCAATACGTATTGAACAGGGTAGGTATAGCCCCACCCCGCCCTCGTCAAGAACCGCCTAGTGCGGTAGGCAACGCCTGCATCACGTCATCGACGTTCAGGGCATCCAGGGAAGGGCGGCGTAAGATCGTCACGTCGGCGCCGCGTTGTGCGCAAAGTGCCGGATCGGAATCGTTGGAATATAGCACGACGGATGGCGTGTCCGCGACGGCGGCAACGTGCATCGGCCCGCTATCGTTGCCGACGGCGGCTTTGGCGGCCTTGGCGATGCCGACAAGCTGTAGCAGGGATGTCTTGCCGGCCAAATTCAGCGCGCTTGGGGTATCTTTGACGATTTCATCGGCAAGCGCTTGTTCGTCCGCCGTGCCGACCACGACCACGGGTGCAATGCTTGAATCTAGTTGTTGCGCGAGGTCTCGATATTTTGCCGACGGCCAGCGTTTGCCCGGTCGGTGTTTGGCGCCACCCGGGACCAGCATGGTGAAGCTGGACGGCAGGCCAAGGCTTAAAAGGTCCGGATTAACGCCATCCAGGCTTGGGGCCGGTACCGTTTCGATCCCCGCCATATGTAGCTGTTCGGCTTGGCGCTCAAGAGTGTGCATGTGATTGCGGTTCGGATTGGCATGGGGTTGGGTGCATCCGGCTGCGATGCCCGACCACATTGGCTTTGATGGCCAAAAAAGCTTGAAATATGCACTTGATCGATTCGAAGTTTGTAAATCGAAAACTTGATCGAATGCACCGCTTCGGAGCGTGCTGCGCAAGCTGAGCCAGCCAGGCACATTCACGGCGGCGGGCTTTGGGTCAAAGATGATCTGGTCGGCGAGGCCGCGCGCCATGATCAAGGTGTCGAACGGTGGGCGTGTGAGTGCGGTGATATGTGCGTCTTTGAAGTGATCGCGGATTGCCGCCATCGGCCCGAGCGCCTGCACGACATCGCCAAGCGCGCCCAATTTGATGACGAGGATGCGTTGCACGGGTGCGCCGGTTACCATCGCGGCCTACAATTTGCCCCGTTCGGCCAGAACCTCGTTATAAACTTCGAGGGTTCTTTCACACATTTGCGCTTTTGAAAAATTCTGCCGCACATGCGCAATCGCACGCTTTGCCATGCGGTCGCGGGTGCCGGCATCCAGCTCCAAGCCCTCTTTTAAAGCGGCCGCGAGCGAGATCGGGTCGCCCGGTTTGGTCAGCCAACCGGTTTCGCCGGGCAGCACGGTTTCCCGGGCGCCGCCGTGATCTGTGGCGATTACGGGTCGTCCCATGGCTTGTGCTTCGGCGACCACGCGCCCGAACCCTTCGGGATCGGTGGACGCCGAGACCACGAGGTCGGTCAGCATGTAAGCCGCCGCCATGTCGTCACAATGGTCGATGATCCGCACCACTTGTTCCAAGCCGTGCCGCATGATCCGCTGATCGACCTCACGCCGATAAGCTGAGCGGCCTTGGTCGCCGCCGACCAGCAAGCAGCGAATATCTGTGCGTTCAAGCTTAGCGATGGCATCAATCATGACCAATTGGCCTTTCCAGCGGGTCAGGCGGCCCGGCAGCATAACCACGGGCGCACCGTCGGGCAGGCGCCATTCGGTGGCGAGCTTGATGACGCGCTCGGCAGATACTTTTTCAGGATCGAACTTTTCAATGTCGACGCCCCGGTGGATGACGCGGATTTTTTCGACCGGAACGCCGTAATGACGGCGAATATGCCCACCGATAAACCCGGAAATCGCGATCACGCGGCGACCGAAGGTCATCACCCTGTTGTATTTACGTTTTAAGAAATTGCCGATTGAATAGGTGCCATGAAATGTCGTCACCAAGGGCACTTTGGTACGTTGGCAGGCAAAATATGCACTCCACGCCGGCGCGCGCGAGCGGACATGCACCAAGTCGATGTTTTCTGTTTTGATCAGATCGACCAAGCGTCCGATGTTACGATACATCACCAGCGGGTTTTTTGACGCCATAGGTAGGGTAATATGCTGCGCTTTGGCGCGCGTCAGGTCGTGCACTAGCAGGCCACCCTCGCTGGCGACCAAGGCGCGCCCGCCGGCTGACGTAATCGCGCCGGCGATTTCGATCGTCCCACGCTCGACACCACCACCACCACCTGCAAGGGCCGGTAGAATTTGTAAAATCGTTGGGCGGCCATCGCCGTTCGGGCGTTCCATGCGGCGCGTCTCAATGTTATGGTTGGCATCCGAAGTCATCATCATAGCACTTTAATACGGGAGCCTGGATGCCGGATCAAACACTCGCCCCGAGCAAACTCACCCGCGACGACGGCACGACTATTGCTTACCACCACACCCCTGGCAAGAGCCCGGGGGTGATGTTTTTAACTGGGTTCAAGTCAGACATGATGGGCGGTAAGGCATTGGCCATAGAAGCGCATTGCATGGCACATGGCCTCGCGTTCACGCGATTCGATTATTACGGTCACGGACAATCGTCAGGCGCGTTCGAAGACGGCACCATCGGGCGCTGGGCTGAAGATGCTGTCATGGTGTTGGATCAGGTCACCACCGGGCCGCAGATTTTGGTCGGCTCGTCCATGGGGGGATGGATTATGTTGCTGGCTGCCTTAGCCAGACCGGACCGGGTCGCCGGCCTTCTAGGCATCGCGGCTGCACCGGACTTTACCCGCGACTTGATACCGCCGGCACTCACACCCGGTCAGCTTGCCGATCTTGATTCGCAGGGGTTTTGCGAGATTCCCAACTGTTATGACGATCAGCAACCGTATGTGATCAGAAAGTCGTTGTTGGATGAGGGCGACAATCATCTATTGTTGGGGGGTGAAATTGCGCTCGACTTACCGGTGCGTCTGATACACGGTCTGTTAGATGAAGATGTGCCTTGGAAAACGGCTTTGACGATTATGGATCGGCTGAAAAGTGATGATGTTGAGGTAAATTTCGTGAAAACTGGCGACCATCGACTTTCCGAACCGCATGACATATCCCGCTTAATGCGCACGTTTGACGCCCTGTTGGAGGCAACCGCCAGTGCCGATTGAACGCATGCTCAAGGGCTACCACCGCTTTAAAAGCGGTATTCATGATGCGGACCGGGCGCGTTATGCGTCGCTGGCAAGCGACGGACAGAGGCCGGGCGCGGTGGTCATCGCGTGCTCGGATTCCAGGGTCGATCCGGCGATTGTATTCTGCGCCGATCCCGGCGACATTTTTATGATCCGCAATGTTGCCAATTTGGTGCCGCCGATGGAAGAAAACGGCACCTTCCACGGCACCAGTGCGGCGCTTGAATACGCGGTGATGGCGCTCGAAGTGCCGAACATCGTCGTGCTTGGCCATGCGCATTGCGGCGGCATCAAAGCGATGATTGAGGGCGAGGCGACGTTGGCGGCCGGGTTCAAATATGTGTCGGGGTGGGTGTCGACGTTATCTGCTGCACACCGGCGCGCCTTGGCGACCATGCCCGGTGCGACGACCGAAGAAATCCAGCACGTCTGCGAGCGCAATGCCGTCTTGGTGTCGTTGGAAAACCTGACCACATTCCCATGGATTCGTGAACGCGTCGCCGACCGTCGGTTGACCTTGCACGGCTGGTATTTTGATATCGGCACCGGCCTATTGGAAATCTATGATTCCGGTGAGGGCCGGTTTAAGAAGGTCGATTAAGCCGGTTGGCTTACGTTTGTTCTTCAGCAAGAACAGCGTTTAGGCCGGATCGGTAATCCGGGTACGCCAGCTTTACGCCGAGTTCCTCACGGATTTTGCGGTTGTCGACGCGACGGTTGTCGTTCCAAAAACTGAGCGCCATCGGGCTCATGCGTTCTTTGACAGTTTCGAATTCTTCCAGCGGTGGCGGCTCAACACCGAGCAAGCCGCAGGCATAAGCCGTCACTTCCGCCGGGGGTGCCGGCTCATCATCGCACACGTTGTAGACAGCACCTGGTTTTGGATTGGCAATGGATTTGGCCAAAATTCGCGCAATATCATCGACGTGAATACGCGAAAACGCATGGCCGGGCTTGTTGATTCGCTTCGCTTGGCGAGATCGAATCTGATTGAACGGCGAGCGGCCCGGCCCGTAGATTCCAGCCAACCGGAACACATGCACCCGTATGCCGAAATCGTAAAATAGCGACATCCACTGCGCTTCGGCATCGACTCGACGTTGCGAGCGCGGGCTTGATGGGTTGAGCGGCGCGGTCTCGTCGACAAGTGCGCCGCCCGTATCCCCGTAAACGCCGGTCGTCGATAGGTAGCCGAGCCATTGAATATCGGATTTTGCAGCGATTAGTTGGTGCGCGGCGGCGAATGCAGGGTCACCGGCTTCGCCCGGCGGCGTTGAAATAAGAATGTGCGTGGCCGCCTGTAGGCGGGTTTGCACCGGTTCGTCGAGCGCGCCACCGTCCCATACCACCGCATCGATGCCCTCGGCCTTCAGGGCAGAGACTTTTTCAGGGCTCCTGGCGGTGCCACCCGTTTGCCAATCGGCGATGCGTAAATGTTTGATCAATGAGTGTGCCGAAAAGCCCAGCCCAAAGCAAAATAGCCGCCGTCCGTCGCGTCTGGTCAAGATTCATCCTTTCGTCGCTCATTAATCCCTGCCGCATAGACCTTGTTTCGGCCTTTTAAAGCGCGGATATGTATCGGAGCTATCATTCTAAAGGGTCATACCCCGAGATGCGAATTGTTGGAAGCTTTGTCACCTTTTTCATCGGCCTAGCCGGACTGTCGGCGGCGCTGCCGGGTCATGCGGAAGAACTTAATCACCGCCGTGAATACGCGCGTTGCATGGCCATCGCGCCGTCGGACCCGAACGATGCCTTTGAAATGGCGACCGCCTGGAAAGAACTCGGCGGCGGCGACGCGGCGGAACATTGCGCGGCGGTCGCGCTTCTATATAGCGGTCAGCCGGAATTCGCGGCCCGGCGCTTGGAAGTGCTGGCCGAAAAGATCATTGCTGAGCCAGATTTCAAGGGCAACTTGCTGGCACAGGCCGGTCAAGCTTGGCTGCTGGCGGGTGACGCGACCCGCGCCGAAGCAACGCTGACCACCGCCATTGATCTGCTCAAAGGCCGCCCCTTGGTGATGATCGACCGCGCCCAAGCGCGGGCCGAGATGGGCGATTATGACGGCGCCCTCGAAGACCTGGACGCCGCCATCGCCGCTGATCCGTCTAATGCGGACGCCTACTTGTTTCGCGCGACGGCACACCGTTATTTGGATCATTTGGCTTTGGCCCGGGCAGATATCGACACGGCCCTGGCCCGCGCACCCAAAGATCCGGCGGCGTGGCTTGAAAGTGGCATCCTTAACCGTTTGGCCGGCAACGATCAGTCTGCGCGTTCAGATTGGCTGAAGGTGCTTGAGTTGGAGCCCGATGGCGAGGCCGCTCGGATGGCACGTGCGAACATTGAAAAAATGGATGTGAAGGCGGATTAAAAATCCAAGTTCGCATAATGCTTTGGCGGCGGCGCGCTCGGGATATGATCACCGAGCAGCGGACGGAAGCTTGGTCGGGACTTGATACGCGCATACCATTCTTTGGCCGGCTCGTGGTTTTGCCACGGCACATCGCCGATGTAATCAATCGTCGACAGGTGCGCCGCAGCAGCGATGTCGGCCAAGGATAGGTCTTCGCCTGCCAGCCATTTTCGGCGTTCCACCAAATAGGAAATGTAATCTAAATGCGCATGAATATTGGCGTGGCCGGCACGGACTTCGGCGGAATTCGGCTCGCCCAAGCCTAAGAAGCGTTTCATGAATTTTTCGCCGACCAGTTTTTCGGTGACTTCAGCATTGAATTTGCGGTCGAACCAATCGATTAGGCGTCGCACTTCGGCGCGTTGTAGCGGATGTCGGCCGAGCAAGGGTGGGTCTGGGTTTAATTCGTCGAGGAATTCACAGATCACTTGTGAGCCGGAAAGTGCCGTGCCGTCGGCCTCGACCAAAACCGGCACTTCGCCCATCGGGTTGAGGGCCAGGAACTCTTCGCGCCGTCGCCAGACATTCTCGGCCTTCATCTCAAAATCGACGCGTTTTTCACCCAGTGTTATGCGTACTTTGCGTGAGAACGGCGAAAGCCAAAGATGATATAGAAGACGCATGCCAGAACCTTTATGGGCACTTTTTAGGGTCGGTAACCGGAAGCTTTCGAAAAAGTGATCAAGCGTTAGTGGCCCTTTCACCTCGGAATACGCTATCAAAGGCATCAATGGCAACCACCGAAGCACCCGGAAACTTTGAATCGTGGTGCAACGGGCCGAAAAAGGAACTTCAAATGTTGATTAAGTCGCCGAAAGCCTCGGACGTTTTATCTTCTGAAATCACGCCGAAATCTGTGTTCGAAAACCGCCGCGCCTTCTTGCGCACCGCTGCCGTCGCAGGTGCTGGGCTGGCGGCAAGTTCTCTCGCGCTGCCGGCATTGGCGGCTCGCACGCCGCTTTCGGGCATTCAAAAGACCAAATGGTCTGAGGCGAATTTACCGGGAAATGACAAGATCAACGACTACGAAGACGTCACCGGCTACAATAATTTTTACGAATTCGGCACCGGCAAGCGCGATCCGTATGAAAACGCGCAGGATTTCAAAACCACGCCATGGGAAATCGCTGTCGAAGGTGCGTGCGCCAAGCCCGGCAAGATTTCCTTCGAAGATCTGATCAAGCCGCACGCCTTAGAAGAGCGCGTCTATCGCATGCGCTGCGTCGAAGCGTGGTCGATGGTGGTGCCCTGGGTCGGCGTGTCGCTGGCCGATGTGCTGAAACGTTTCGAGCCCACCGAAGATGCGCGTTACGTCTATTTTGAAACCCTGTTCGATCCGGAACGCATGCCGGGCCAGCGCCAAGCCGTATTGGATTGGCCGTATAAAGAAGGCCTGCGCATCGATGAAGCGATGCACCCGTTGTCGTTGCTTGCGGTCGGACTTTACGGTGAAGTGATGCCGAATCAGAACGGTGCGCCGGTGCGCCTTGTGGTGCCGTGGAAGTACGGGTTCAAATCGATCAAATCGATCGTTAAAATCAAGTTTCAAAAGACCATGCCGCCGACCAGTTGGAACGACGCGGCGGCGCGTGAATACGGCTTCTTCTCGAACGTAAATCCGCGCGTCCGCCATCCGCGCTGGTCGCAGGCGACGGAACGGCGGATCGGCGAATTGTTCAAGCGCGAAACCTTGATGTTCAATGGCTATGAAGAAGAGGTCGCGCATCTGTATAAAGACATGGACATGAAAAAGTGGTTCTGAGCCGACATAAATGAACGACACCCTGACCATGGACGCTGGCGTTGACTGCGCGGTTGCGCCGAAGACAAAAGCCAAGCGCCGCGATCCGATCACGTGGATCGTCAAACCGGCGGTGTGGGCGTTATGCCTGGCACCGCTGGCTTGGCTTGGCTGGTTGGTGGCGGATGCGTTCTTTTTCGGCGGCCGCGGCCTGACCGCGAACCCGATCGAGTACATCAACCGCTACCTCGGTGATTGGGCGTTGCGGATTTTGTTGGTTTCGCTGGCCGTGACGCCGGTCAAAATTGTCACCGGCTGGAAGCAAGTCATTCGCTTGCGCCGGCTGATCGGTCTTTTTGCATTTTTCTATGTTTTTCTGCACCTCAGTAGCTATGTGGTGCTCGACCAGTTTTTTAACTGGCAGGCGATCTGGGAAGACATCATCCGGCGCTGGTACATCACCGTCGGCATGGTCGGTCTGCTTAGCCTGATCCCGCTTGCCGTGACGTCGACCAAAGGTTGGATCAAACGCCTCGGCGGCAAGAACTGGAACCGCCTGCATAAACTGGTCTATGTGGCCGGTTTGGCCGCGTGCCTGCACTTTTTCATGATGCGCAAAGGCATCCAAACCGAGCCGATCATCTATGGCGCTATTTTCGCCGGCCTGATGCTGACGCGCTTCATTCCCCCCTTAAAACGCAAACTCACCGCCTAGTCCCTGTTCCCTGCATGGGGGGAGGTTAGGTGATGGGATGTGTCCTGGATCTAGTTCAGGCTGATGCGGTGGCTGAATACGGCGGCTTAGTGCGCCTCATCCCAGTTGTCACCCGTGCCGATATCGACTTCCAAGGGCACGTTCAGGGTCGCGGCACTTTCCATGGCGTCTTTAACTAAGGCGCGGGTTTTGTCGATTTCGTCCGTTGGGACTTCAAAGATAAGCTCGTCGTGGACCTGCAGTAGCATCTTGGCGTTGAGGCCAGCGTCTTCGAGGGCGTCCGGCAGCATCGCCATGGCGCGCTTGATGATGTCGGCAGCGCCGCCTTGGATCGGCGCATTGATCGCGGCGCGCTCGGCACCGGCGCGGATCGCTTGATTCTTTTCTTTGATGCCGCGCACATGACATTTGCGCCCGAACGGCGTCATTACGAAGCCATGCGTATGGGCTTCTTCTTTGGTGCGGTCCATATAGGCTTTGATGCCGGGATAACGTTCGAAGTAGGCATCGATGTAGCGTTGTGCATCGCCGCGCCCGATTCCCAACTGTCGCGCGAGGCCAAAGCCGGAAATGCCATAAATAATACCGAAGTTGATGGCTTTGGCCTGCCGGCGAATCATCGGGTCCATGCCTTCAATCGGCACGTCGAAGACCTGACTTGCGGTGATGGCGTGGATGTCTTGGCCGTTGTGAAACGCTTCGATCAGCGCATCGATCTCGGCGACGTGGGCGAGCAGGCGTAACTCGATCTGCGAATAGTCGGCAGACATCAAGATGTTACCCTGATCGGCGATGAAGGCTTGGCGAATTTTGCGGCCTTCTTCGGTGCGGATCGGAATGTTTTGCAGGTTCGGATCGTTTGACGATAGCCGACCCGTGGATGTTACGGCCTGACTGTACGATGTGTGCACGCGTCCGGTGTCAGGGTTAATGTCTTCGATCAAGGCATCCGTATAGGTGCTTTTCAGCTTTTGCAGCTGTCGCCAATCCAGCACCACTTGCGGTAGGTCATGGCCCTGCGCAGCGAGCTCGTCGAGCACTTCGGCGCCGGTGGAATAGGCGCCGGTTTTACCTTTCTTGCCGCCTTGCAGCGACATTTCGTCGAACAGCACTTCGCCCAATTGCTTCGGCGAGCCGATGTTGAATTCGTGCCCAGCCAACTCGTGCGCTTTGGCTTCGAACTCAGCCATACGCTTTTCGAAATCGACGGAAAATTCTTTCAGCTTTTTGGCATCGACCTTGATGCCGGTGCGCTCCATCTCGTCCAAGATATGCACCAGTGGGCGCTCCAGACGCTCATAGACCGTGACCATATGGTCTTTGACCAAGCGTGGCTTGAACACACGATGCAGGCGCAAAGTGATGTCTGCATCTTCGGCGGCGTAGGGGCAGGCTTGATCGAGCGGAACTTGCGCGAAGCTGAGCTGATTTTTGCCACTGCCGACGACGTCTTTGAATTTGATCGTTTTGACGCCCAGATGCAGATCGGCCAAGTCGTCCATATTGTGGCGGTGTAAGCCGCCATCAAGCACATACGACAACAGCATGGTGTCATCGATGGGCGCGACGTTGACGCCGTAGCGTGCCAGCACCTGCAAGTCGTATTTGATGTTCTGACCGACCTTAAGGACGCCCCGATCTTCAAGCATCGGCTTGAGCGCGGTAATCGCATCTTTTAACGGAATCTGCGGTGGCGTATCGCCGCCGGCGCTGTCTTTGTCGTTCGGGTCGCCCAAATCGAATGAGCCCTGTGCACCGCCGCCGACATGGCCGAGCGGAATATAGCAGGCCTTGCCGGGCGTGATGCACAGCGACACGCCAACCAAGCCTGCGCGCATGCTGTCGAGCGCATCGGTTTCGGTGTCGACCGCGACGATGCCGGCCTTCATTGCCGCGTCGATCCAGGTCGTCAGGTCCTGCATCGACTGCACAAGGGTGTAGTCGTTTGTTTCTGGTGCGGCTTCGGGGACATCGTTGCCGGCATCATCCGTTGCCGGTGCATCCACGCCAAGTTTCGACGAAATCGACGCGACCAGAGTTTTGAATTCCTGCGCTTGCAAAAATGCGATCAGCTTTTCCGGATCGGGGGCTTTCTTTTTGAAATCGCTGAGCGGTGTCTCAAGCGGGACGTCCACTTTCAGCGTTACCAGTTCCCGAGAGATGCGCGCCATATCGGCTTGTTCGATCAGGCGTTCGCGGCGTTTCGGCTGTTTGATTTCTTCGGCGCGTGCCAACAGCGTGTCCAGGTCGCCATAGGTGTTGATCAATTCTGCTGCCGTCTTGATGCCGATGCCTTGGACGCCCGGAACGTTATCGGTGCTGTCGCCGGCAAGTGCCTGCACGTCGATCACCCGGTTTGGGCTGACGCCGAATTTCTCGATCACTTCGGCCTCACGAATGGTGCGATCTTTGACCCCATCCCAGATCGAGATGCGCTCGTCGACCAATTGCATCAGGTCTTTGTCGGCGGTGACGATGGTGACGTCCATACCTTCGGCGGCGGCCTGCTTGGCGTAGGTCGCGATCAGATCATCGGCTTCATAATTGGCCATTTCGATCCCCGGGATGCCCATCGCTTCGGTCGCTTCGCGCACCAGCGCGAACTGTGGGATCAGATCTTCGGGCGCATCGGGGCGATGCGCTTTGTATTCCGGGTAAATGTCGTTGCGGAAGGTTTTGCGCGCCTTGTCGAAGATCACGGCGACATAGTCGGCCTCGGTATCTTCGATCAATTTCAGCAAAATACGGGTGTAGATATATACAGCGTTGGTCGGCGTGCCGTCGGACCGGGTCATTTGTCGCCCGCGCTGGCCCATGCCGGCAAAATACGCCCGGAAGATCACGCCCGAGCCATCAATTAAGAAGACGTGCTCGCGGTCAGGTGGCGATTCGGGGATACTCATGATGCCGATTGCCGCAGGATCAGTATCATCAATGGGTATGCGCGACGTCGGCGCCTTCTTTCAATACGAACCGTTTTGAGCAATACGGACAGACCACGTCCAACGTTTCCTCATCGAGATGCAAATAGACGTTCGGATGACCGAGAGCACCGGAGCCCCCGTCGCATGCAACTGTCATCGTTTCGACTTCGATGGTTTCGTCGTCCATAACATCCTCCGTTTAAACGTGACGCATGATATAAGCCTGAGCCCGGGGTTGCCAATCCCGAGGTTTTGCAGATCTGGCTTAGGCGTCGATAAATCGCCCAAGGCGCACTGCGGTGCCGCCGGCGCCCAATCGGCGGGACGGCATGATCAACACGCAGTTGTCGTAAGGGGTCTTCACCTCATCGTCGCCGTCATAGCCGATCACGGTGCCGGCGTCTTTAATGACTTCAAAGCCTGTGTAAGCTTCGGCAAACCGGAAATTGTCGGAATGGATGGTGACCGGGCCGGAGACTTCGATGAATTGTTGTTCGGGCGGGGTCGGGCCCAGATGGGGCGCGGCGTCTTCTGCGCTCAGCGCACCGGTGTGCACTAAAAAGCGGAACAGGGATTCTTTCGCCACGCGTTCGCTCGCCACTTCCCAGTGCTGGCCGCATTCAACCAGCAGGGAATTCTTTTCGCTATTCGGGTTGATAAAGTCGACGTAGTCCCGCATCCGCTTGCCTGCCGCATGCCCGTGATCGGACACCACCATACGCGGCACGCCGACGCCCTTGGCCAACGTACGGCCTTTAGCGAGGGGGCCCGACAGCACCAACGCTTCGGTCTTTTGCTGCATGGAATGGATGTCGAGCAGCAAGTCCGCGTCAGCAATAATGGGGCGCAACGTGCGCGCCCGGGTCAATTCCCGGGATTGCCGCGGACCGTCCAGCACATCTTCGGACCAAACCCTGTTGAAGTCTTCGTCAAGAAACCGTGACGTGGTCGGGTTGGCGGGATCGAAGCTTAAGAAAGCTTCGACGTTACAAAAAGCCAGCGTCAGCTTGCCGCGACGGGGCCGCAGCCCGGTCTTGAAAAAGTAATCAACGGCGATCGCGCCGCACAGTTCGTTGCCATGCACCACAGCGCTCACCATCACGTGAGGACCGGGAAGCGCGGCCTCAAAAGTGGTGACATACTCAATACCCGTATTGCCTTTACGGTAGGCTGATATATCGGGGGCGCTCAGGTCGACGGGGTATTCGTTGTGGACGGGTTGGCTCACGGTAATGACTCCGAAAAAATGATCTCTGTGAGTACCTCTGTTTTTGCCGCCGATCAACGCGCTTGCGAATAAATAACTAAATTGCGCGAAGATTATTTGCCATTTTTTTTCTTCATGCCATCATCAAGGCTGGTTGCCGCAACATGCGGAAGTTTATTGGACCGAGATCGCTGGTTAAAAGTGACGGGTCCCTCAGGGAGACGATAAATGTACATACGTAAAGCAATCACAGCCGGTGCGATGGCTGTGCTTTTGTCGGTAGGTCTCACGACCGCCGCCGCCGCCAAGGATCTGACGATTGGTTACGGTTCCGAGCCGTCGTCGATTGATCCGCACTACCATAACCTGACGCCGAACAACTCGATGGCTGCGCACATCTTCTCGCGTCTGATCGAACAGGATGAAAAGCAAAACCTGACGCCGGGTTTGGCGGTGTCTTGGAAGCCGGTTGATGATCTCACCTGGGAATTCAAGCTGCGCCAAGGCGTGAAATTCCATGACGGGTCGGACTTCAACGCGGACGATGTGATGGCCACCGTGGCGCGCGCACCGAATGTGCCGAACTCGCCGTCCAGCTTTGGCACGTACCTGAAGGGCAAAACGTTCTCTAAGGTCGACGATTATACGATACAGATTAAAACCGAGACGCCCTATCCGTTGATGGCTGTCGACGTGTCGACGATCCACATCATCTCGAACGAGGCTGAAAAGGCTGCCACCGAAGATTTCAACTCGGGTAAAGCTGCTGCCGGCACCGGCCCTTACAAGTTTGTTGAATGGGTGCCGGGTGACCGCATCGTGCTCGAGCGCAATGAAAGCTACTTCGGCGACAAGCCGGAATGGCAGAAGGTGACCTTCAAGCCGATCAAGTCGGGTCCGTCCCGTGTGGCTGCGCTGTTGGCCGGTGACGTCGATTTTATCGACAACGTGCCGACCACCGATATCGCGCGTCTGGAAAAAGAGCCTGATCTGTCGCTGAGCCAAGGTATCTCGAACCGGATCATTTATCTGCACATGGACCAGTTCCGTGAAGACAGCCCCTTCATCACCGCCAAAGACGGCTCCAAGATCAAAAATCCGCTTTTGGATGCACGTGTCCGCAAAGCGCTGTCGATGGCGATCAGCCGTGACCTGATCGTTGATCGGGTGATGGAAGGCGTGGCCATCAAAGCTGGTCAGCTATTGCCTGAAGGCTTCTTTGGCGTATCGCCGAACCTGAAGCCAGAAGAATACGACGTCGAAGGCGCCAAGAAACTGATGGCCGAAGCAGGCTATCCGGATGGTTTCAAAATGAAGGTGCATGGTCCGAACGACCGCTACATCAATGATGCGAAAATTCTTGAAGGCGTCGCGCAGATGTTCTCGCGCGCAGGCATCGACACCTCGGTCGAAACCATGACCAAGTCGGTGTTCTTCAAGCGGGCCTCCAAGGGCAGCCCGGACGGGCAGCCTGAGTTCAGCTTGGTGCTGGTCGGTTGGGGTTCCGGTACGGGTGAAGCCTCGTCGCCGTTGAAGTCGCTGCTCGCGACCTACAACAAAGACAAAGGCATGGGCGCTTCCAACCGAGGTCGCCATTCCAATCCGAAAATGGATGCGGTCTTGGACGAAGCGTTAGCGACCGTTGACGATACCAAGCGCGCAGCTTTGCTCGCCAAAGCGACCGACATCGGTATCGGTGAAGATCAGGGCATCATTCCGTTGCATTATCAGGTGAACACTTGGGCCGCGAAAAAAGGCCTCAAGTATATTGCCCGCACGGATGAGCGCACCTACGCGATGGGTGTGATTAGCCAGTAACAGCTATTCACTGACTGCACGCACGTTAAAGGCCGAGGCGGCTTCGTCGTCTCGGCCCGTCGTGACCACGGGAGACCGCCCACGTGTCCGTCTTTATCATTCGTCGCTTGTTGCAAAGTATTGCCGTCGTTGCCGTGATGTCGCTGATCGTTTTTGTCGGCGTCAACGTGGTCGGCGATCCGGTCGACATGCTGATCAACCCAGAAGCGGACCAAGCGGAAATCGCACGGGTTATTCGTGACCTGGGGTTGGATCGGCCACTTCATGAACAGTATTTGTATTTCGTCAAAAACGCGCTTCAGGGCGACCTGGGCAAGTCGTTTATCTTTGGCGAGTCCGCCTTAAAGTTGATTGTCGAGCGCGTGCCGGCCACGTTCGAGTTGGCGTTGAGCGCACTTTTGATGGCCATTGTATTCGGTGTGCCGTTGGGGGTGATTGCGGGTATGCGTCCAGACGCGTGGTCGTCAAAGACCATCATGGCGGGGTCTATCTTAGGGTTTTCGCTGCCGACCTTCTGGGTCGGCCTGATGATGATTATGCTTTTTGCCGTGGTGCTCGGCTGGTTGCCGTCGACCGGGCGAGGCGACACGGTCGAAGTATTAGGCCTACAGGTCAGTTTCTTTACGTTGGACGGTTTGTCGCATCTGCTTCTGCCGGCTCTGAATTTAGCGCTGTTAAAAATCTCGTTGGTGATCCGTTTGGCTCGCGCCGGCACCCGCGAAGCGATGCAGCAGGACTATGTGAAATTCGCCCGCGCCAAAGGTCTTTCCGAATCACGTGTCGTCATGGTGCACGTGATGAAAAACATCATGATTCCGGTTGTTACCGTGTTGGGTCTTGAGTTCGGCAGCTTGATCGCGTTTTCGGTGGTCACAGAAACTGTGTTTGCGTGGCCCGGCATGGGCAAGCTGTTGATTGATTCGCTGCACAATTTGGATCGGCCTGTGATTGTCGCCTACTTGATGATCATCGTTTTGGTTTTTGTCGTCATCAATCTGATTGTCGATATTGTTTATTCGCTGTTGGACCCTAGGGTCCGCCTAAAGGATGCCGGCCAATGAGCGAAACCGTAAAACACGACCCGAACTTGGCACCGGTTGAAACGCCGCTGCACCGCTTTATGTCGGATTTCAGCGACAGCATGATTGCGATGGCTGCATTGGCGGTGCTGCTGGTGATTGTTTTCATCGCGTTGTTTGCGCCGTTCATTTCGCCGACCGATCCTTATGATCTGGCAAAGGTCAGCATCTTCGACGGCAAGTTGCCGCCGGGGTCCGTCAGCATGGATGGGGTAACATTCTGGCTCGGCACAGACGGTGCCGGACGGGATCTGCTCAGCTCTATGTTCTATGGGCTGCGCATCAGCCTGGGTGTGGGCGTGATGTCTGGTGTGATCGCCCTTTGTGTCGGCAGCTCCATCGGCTTGATCGCCGCCTATTACGGCGGACGGGTTGATACGCTGATCATGCGGATCGTCGATATTCAATTGTCGTTCCCAGCGATTTTGGTGGCGCTGATCTTGATCGCGGCCCTCGGCAAGGGTGTCGATAAAGTCATCATCGCCTTGGTGTTGGTGCAGTGGGCCTATTATGCGCGCACCGTGCGCGGCTCTGCGCTGGTCGAGCGCAACAAGGAATATCTTGAAGCTGCGACCTGCCTTGGTCTCGACAACAAGCGGATTTTGTTTCGCCATCTTTTGCCGAACTGCCTGCCGCCGTTGATCGTCGTTGGCACGGTGCAGACCGCGCATGCGATTTCATTGGAAGCAACCCTCAGCTTCCTCGGTGTTGGCCTGCCGATCACCGAGCCATCGCTTGGTCTTCTGATCGCCAACGGCTTTGAATACATGATGAGCGGCCGCTACTGGATCAGCTTCTTCCCGGGCATTGCGCTGTTGATCACCATCGTTTCGATCAACTTGGTCGGTGACCAGTTGCGTGACGTGCTGAACCCAAGGCTGCAGAAATGAGCGACGCACCCACCCTCGACGTGCGCAATTTGAAGACGCACTTTTTCACCAAGGCCGGTGTCGCCAAAGCGGTTGATGACGTCAGCTTCTCCGTTAAGGCAGGCGAAGTGGTCGGCTTGGTGGGGGAATCTGGCTCGGGTAAATAGATCGGAAGAGCG
>JAFMCK010000232.1 GCA_017857825.1 Rhodospirillales bacterium | reverse complement strand
AGCACGGTCGCCATCCGCGCCGGGTCTTCTTTCTTAAGCTTCCAAGGCGCCTGGCGGTCGACGTAGCCGTTGGCAGCCCGGATCACGACCCAAATGGCTTCTAAGGCATTGTGGAACTGCTGGCGGTCGATCAGGGCGCGCACGGCATCCAGCAGGCCGTAACACTGCCCCAGCAGCGCGGTATCTTCGACTTCAAGCGCGCCCGGTGTCGGAACGATACCGTCGCAGTTCTTGGCGGTCATCGACAGCACGCGCTGGGCCAGGTTGCCGAAATCGTTGGCGAGCTCGCCGTTCATGCGATTGACCATGGCGGTGTGTGAAAAATCGCCGTCGTTGCCGAACGGCACTTCGCGCAGCATGAAATAGCGCACCTGATCCAGGCCGTATCTATTGGCGAGTTCGGTCGGATCAATGACGTTGCCGAGCGATTTAGAAATCTTCTCGCCTTCGTTGGTCCACCAGCCGTGCGCATACACCCGCTTCGGCAACTCGATACCAGCCGCCATCAAAAATGCCGGCCAATACACGGCATGAAAGCGCAGGATGTCTTTGCCGACCATATGAAGGTCAGCGGGCCAGAATTTCTGAAAATCAGCGCTGTCGGTTTCGGGATACCCCGCCGCCGTGATGTAGTTGGTCAGCGCATCCAGCCACACATACATAATGTGATCTTCGTCGCCCGGCACCGGCACGCCCCATTTGAACGTGGTGCGCGAAACCGACAGATCGTTGAGCCCACCTTTAACGAAACTCACCACCTCGTTACGGCGGCTTTCCGGCAAAATGAAATCCGGGTGCGCGTCGTAGTAGGCGAGCAGGCGGTCACCCCACTCCGACAGCTTAAAGAAATAGCTCGGCTCTTCGACCCACTCGACCTCGGCACCGGATGGCGCGATGCGTTTACCGTCGGGCGTTTTCGTCAGCTCGTCTTCGGCATAGAACGCTTCATCGCGGACCGCATACCAGCCGCCGTAGTTATCGAGATAGATCTGACCGGCATCGGCAAGCCGCTTCCAGATCGCCTGACAGGCGCGGATATGGCGGTCTTCTGTAGTGCGGATAAAATCGTCGTGGGTGAAGTTCATAAAATCCGCCAAATCGCGGAAGTTCTGTGACACCGAATCGGTAAACGCCTGCGGCTCGACACCCTTGGCCTGTGCGGATTTTTCGACCTTTTGGCCGTGCTCGTCGGTGCCCGTCAGGAACTTGACGTCATAGCCGTCCAGACGCTTGAACCGCGCCAACACGTCACAGGCCAACGTGGTGTAGGCATGCCCGATGTGCGGGGCATCGTTGACGTAATAAATCGGCGTCGTGACGTAATAAGTCGGGCGGGCAGTCATACGGGCGTCATCCTATATAGGGGTCGGCCCTTTGGTACGGCGACGGAGGCAAACGGTCAAGGATCATAGGGGGACCATCATTCACACCTACCGCCCCCTTCCGTCATCCCCGCGTCGGCGGGGATCTATGGTCGCGATGGTTTCCCGCCTGCGCGGGAATGACGAATATTGCAGCAATTACGCCAATGCCAGAAACAACGAGAGCACCACTTGCTTGCGGTCCAAGTTCAGCGGATCGGCGCTGCGGATCAGGCTTTCTGCATCATCGAGCCGAAGCAGCCACACCGGCAGCAAGGCGGTCGCCGCTGCCCGCTGCGCGATCTCTTTTTCGTCGGGACCGAGGCTATTGTCGCCGTCCGCCCCCCTACTCGCCGCCAGCACGATCCGAGACAGCCACCAGCGATACAGCTCGATCCCCGAGCGATAGGCGTCATCGGCGCCGGCCTTCGACAGCTTCGCCGCCAATGCCTGCACTTTGGAACCATCGATGGACGGCAGCGTGCGCAAGATGCCGACGATGTCGCGATATATCTCAAGACCGCCGCCCGACGCCAAGGTCAACGCACGGCCAATGCTGCCCTCTGACAAACGTGCCAGCTCGGCGGCTTCTTCCGGGCCGACATCGGGCAGATGCTGCGCCATAAGGTTGGACACGATCTCAGGCGCCAATGGTTTCAGCGCCAGCGTGCGGCAGCGCGACCGCGTCGTCGGCAACAGCCGACCGGGGTTGTGGCTGACCATCAAAATAATGGTATCCGCCGGTGGCTCTTCGAGGATTTTCAAAAACGCGTTTTCACTGGCACCGTTCATTAGTTCGGCGCCATCCACGATGATCACCTTGTAGCCGCCTTCGCTTGACGTCATGTGTGCGAAATCGATGGCGGCGCGCACATCGTCGACCCTGATCTGCGTCGACAGTTTGCCTTTGTCGTTCAACTGCAATTCGACAGTAAAAAGATCGCCGTGCCCGCCAGCGGCGACACGGTGAAAAATAGGCGAGCCCGGATCGACGTAAAGCCCCTTCCCCGTATCGGTCGCGGGAATATCATCGTCCGTAAAAAGCCCACCTACCGCAGAGGGTGCGTGCGACGGATTTTGAAATAAATAACGTGCAAACCGATACGCCAACGTCGCCTTACCGATGCCTTTGGGCCCGGTGATCAACCACGCGTGCGGCAGCTTGTCGCCGGCATGTACCTCTTTGAGGACAGCTTCGGTATCTTCGTGGCCAAATAAATCCGGGTTAGTGCGCGGGCCAAAATCGTCTTCGTCATCCACCGGTGCGGCTTTCGCATTCATGACACGCTGACCCCCAAACGGGATTGCACGACACTGAAGATATCGGAAGTCACCGCGTCAATATCGCGCGATGCATCGATCACCGCACACCTGTCGGGCTCGTCTGCGGCGATTTTAAGGAAACCATCGCGCAGGCGATGATGGAAGTCGCGCTCCATCCGTTCAAACCGATCTTCGGTACTGCGATGTTCACTCAGCCGCTTACCGGCGCGGGCCAGACCTTCCTCGACCGGCAGATCAAGAATGAGCGTGAGGTCCGGTTTAAAATCGCCCAACGTTGCCTTATGCACTTGTGATATCCGGTCCGGGTCAACGCCCCCGCCATAGCCTTGGTAGGCCATCGTGGAGTCCGCAAAGCGATCCGAAATTACCCAGTCGCCGCGCCCCAACGCCGGCTGAATGGTCTGTGTGACATGCATATCGCGCGCCGCGTAATTCAACAGCACCTCGGCCATCGGCGACCAGCGATCAACGGTGCCCGAGACCAACAAGGCACGGATATCTTCGGCGGCCGGCGCGCCGCCCGGCTCGCGGGTGGTAATTGCTTTTATACCCGTATTACCGAGCGCCGTTTGCAAGCGACGAACCTGGGTCGACTTTCCGCCGCCCTCCCCACCTTCAAAGGTGATGAATTTGCCGGCGATCATGCGCGCCGTGCCCTCAACTCGCCCCTCCCCAGAGGATGAATTCGAGCGCAGCCCCTAGGCGTCCGAACATACCGAGTTGATTGTTGTCTGCAGCTGCCGTCAACGGCACGACAATGGTGTCGAAATCAGGCGCGGTGATGCTGACGGTGCCGATCTGCTGACCGGCTTGGATCGGCGCTGGAATCGGCGAAGCGTACTTTACAGTCACCTTCATATTCCGCCGCGCTTTCCGCGACATCGTGATAAACACGTCACGGGTGATTTTCATTTCAACCGTCGGCGTCACGCCGAGCCACACCGGTGCCACTTCGACCGTATCGCCAGCTTTAAAAAGGGCGTAATTGTCGAACTCGCGAAAGCCCCAATCCAACAACTTGGCAGATTCCGTCGCCCGCGCTTTGTTGCTTTCAAGGCCGTTGATAACCAAGATCAACCTTCGCCCGTCTCGTTCCGCCGTCGCCGTGAGCCCATAGCCGGCTTCTTCGGTGTGACCGGTCTTAAAGCCATCCGCACCCGGGTAGTTATAAAGCAGTGGATTGCGGTTGCTTTGGCGGATGCCGTTATAGGTAAATTCCCGCTCGTCGTAATAATGGAAATATTCGGGGAAGTCCCTCAACACACTCCCAGCCAAAATGGCGAGATCATAGGCCGACATGCGTTGATCGGGGTCCGGCCAGCCGGTTGCGTTGGCAAAATTGGAATTGCGCATACCGAGCGCACGCGCTTTTTCCGTCATGCGGCGCGCAAACGCTTCTTCGCTTCCGGCCAGATTTTCGGCGACGACGATGCACGCGTCATTGCCCGACTGCACGATGATACCGCGGATCAAATCTTCAACGCGGGCTTCGGAATTAGGCGGCAGGAACATCGTCGAGCTGCCGCTTTTCGCACCGCCTTTCTGCCACGCATTTTCAGAGACACGGAATTTGTCGTCCAACGACACGCGGCCTTCTTTGAGACTTTCAAACAGCAGATACGCCGTCATCAACTTGCTCATGGAAGCCGGTGGCATCGGCACATCGGCGTTTTTTGACAACAACACGGCATTGGTCGCCGAATCGATCAAAATCGCCTCGCGGGCGTCGGTTTCGATCTCAATTGCGGCGGCGGCTTGAGTCAGCGAGGCTGCAATCAGCACTGCAAAAGAAGCACGGACAATGGCGGTTCTTAGGTTAGCGAAGGTCATCATATCTCCAGGTTAACGTGGGAAAGTGCCATTATATAATTCAAGTATCGTGTCCAAAACGTGGCGATATCATTGCACGCCTTCGTCACACATTTTAATCGACGATAATGCGTGCATCAGGGTACCCCGTCGCGATCACCTGGCTCAACACTGTGTCTGCGTTCGCGACATCTGCCAGCGGGCCAATCCGCACACGAAACAAGTCGCGTTCCTTGACCAGCACGCGATCCAAGAAAACGTTACCGAGCGGGCTGAGCCGGGCGCGCACTTTATTGGCGTTCTCGAAAATACCGAACGCGCCGGCTTGCACGAAAATATTGGTTGCCGTCACGGGCTCTTGTGAAACAGCCGCCGTCGGGTCGACGCTCAGGGCCGTTGTTTCACTTGGTGCCGTTGTGTTTGGAATGGTGCCTGTCGGCGAATTGATAGAGTCACTTCGCATCACAGACGAACGGCTTGCCACTTCGGTGGGTTGCAACGCGACCTGCGGTGCAGCTTCGACGCCACCCGTCGGCACCGGCAATGTTTCAGCACTTACGCTCGCTTTCGGCAAAGCGTCGGAGGTGATCGGAGAG
>JAFMCK010000016.1 GCA_017857825.1 Rhodospirillales bacterium | reverse complement strand
CTGCCAGGGGCACTCTCACAAAGCCGCATGGCGCTGAAGCCTGACGGTTTGTTTTTGGGTGCCATTTTTGGCGGCGAAACATTGCACGAGTTGCGCGACGCCTTGGCCGCTGCAGAAATCGAGCTCGAAGGCGGGCTGAGCCCCCGCGTCTCGCCGTTCGCAGACGTGCGTGATCTTGGCAGCCTATTGCAGCGTGCCGGCTTTGCGCTGCCGGTCGTCGACGCCGATACCATCACTGTCAGCTATGCAGACCCGTTGCGCTTGCTGGCCGATCTACGCGGCATGGGCGAGACCAATGCGGTGATCGAACGGCGCAAAACGCCGCTCAGGCGCGCAACCTTGATGTCCGCGATGACGAAATACATGGATGCTCACGCAGACGCTGATGGCCGCGTGCCGGCAACCTTTCAAATTTTAACGATGACCGCCTGGGCACCTGCGGCAAACCAGCAAAAGCCGCTCAAGCCCGGCGCGGCGACGGGCCGACTCGCCGACGCCCTAGGTGTGGACGAAGTACCCCTTGGCGAAAAAGCTGACCCAACCGGTGGCGAGACCTAGCGCCCCTCCCCGAAACCAAAACGTTCTCCGCCCTTCAAACAAAGAAAAAGGGTCGCGCAATGCGCCACCCTTCCCTCAAAAGCTCCTCGTGTGTTGGCTCCCTGGGAAACTGGGGCCTTACGAGGCGTATTCCACGCCCTTCTCATCAAGGAGTTTTTTCAACTCACCGGACTCATACATTTCACGGACAATATCGCAACCCCCAACAAACTCCCCTTTAACATAAAGCTGCGGGATCGTCGGCCAGTTCGAAAAATCTTTGATACCTTGGCGGATTTCCATGTCGGCAAGAACATCAACGCCCTTGAACTTAACGCCCATCATGGTCAGTGCCTGGGCCACGGCGGCGGAAAACCCGCACTGCGGGGCCATAGGATTGCCCTTCATGAACAAAACCACGTCGGTGGCATCGATTTCGGATTGGATTTGGGTAAAAGCTGGATTGTCGGTCATCAGAACTATCCTTTAGCTAAAGCTGAAGCGGTGAAACTGTTGTTATTCTGGGGCAGACGTTTGTAGCGCCAAGGCATGCAACTCATTGCCCATGCGGCCTTGCAACGCCTGATAAACCATCTGGTGCTGCTGAACCCGGGATTTGCCTTCGAATGCCTTGGAAACCACGTGCGCAGCATAATGATCGCCGTCACCGGCAAGGTCATTGATCGTCACGTCTGCATCGGGAAGCGCGTCTTTGATCATTTTTTCGATATCGGCGGCGGCCATAGCCATAGTAACGGTATCTCCCCACAAAAATGTTGCCTTCGATATGGCCTTTGCAACGCGCGCCGTCAACCCTCGGCAAACTAGGGACATACAGATGTGCGCGGGCCGAGTTGCGTTGTTTTCCAACGGTCCGCCTGCTATACGGGCGCGAATATCAGCGCGGGTTTAGCCCGGCGGAGCACACCTATGGCACGACGCAGACAAATCTATGAAGGCAAAGGCAAAGTCCTGTTCGAGGGACCCGAGCCCGGCACCTTGGTGCAGTACTTTAAAGACGACGCCTTATCGTCCGCCGACGGCCGCGCCGGCATCGTCACCGGCAAAGGCGTAATCAACAACCGCATTTCAGAATATCTAATGATGCGCTTGAACGAAATCGGCGTGCACACCCATTTTGTAAGGCGCCTCAACATGCGCGAACAATTGGTCCGTGAGGTCGAGATCATCCCGATCATCATGACCGTTCGAAACGTCGCCGCGGGCTCGTTCGCATCCCGCTTCGGCTTGATCGAAGGCACGCCGCTACCGCGTTCCGTCGTTGAATATTACTACAAGTCCGACGAGTTGAAGAATCCGATGATCGCCGAAGAACACATGACCGCGTTTGGCTGGGCCGCCCCGCAAGACCTGGACGAGATGATGGCGCTATCGCTGCGCATCAACGATTTTCTGACCGGCCTGTTTTTGGGCATAGGGCTTCGCCTGGTAGATTTCAGGGTAGAATTCGGTCGCTTGTGGGAAGAAGACATGATGCGCATCATTCTGGCCGATGAATTGAGCCCGGACAACTGTCGGCTTTGGGACGTCAAATCGGGTGAGAAAATGGACAGCGACCGCTTTGATCGGGACCTCGGCAATGTTGAAGAAGGCTACCAAGAAGTCGCCCGCCGACTCGGTATTTTGCCCGAATCGGGCCCGACAGACATGCAAGGCCCGGCGGCGCTACAATAGCGGCAGAACAGATAAGCCTTTGGCACGCCTCGTTAACGACACGTGCCGCGTAAAACCGTTGAATTTTACCCCTACCTCGGGCATGAGACATCAAAACCTTTAACACCCGCAAAACGGAGCCAGGTCTGTGAAAGCCAAAATCCACATCACCCTCAAGAACGGCGTTCTCGACCCCCAGGGCAAGGCTGTACAGACAGCCCTCGCCGGGCTCGGCTTCACCGGCGTCAATGATGTCCGCCAGGGCAAGTTCATCGAACTCGAACTCACCGAGACCGACCGCGCCAAAGCCGAAGCACAGGTCGACGACATGTGTAAAAAGCTGCTGGCGAACACGGTCATCGAAAACTACGCCATTGAGATCGTCGAGGGATAACCGACCATGAAATCCGCCGTCATCGTATTCCCCGGTTCCAACTGTGATCGTGATGCGCAGACTGCGCTCCGTGACGTCACGGGGGGTGAGGTTGTTATGCAGTGGCATGGCGACGCCGATATGCCGGACGTCGATGCGATTGTCGTACCGGGCGGGTTTTCATACGGCGACTATCTGCGGTGTGGCGCGATTGCCGGCAATTCGCCGGTGATGCGTGAAGTTGTAAAGCGCGCCGAAATGGGCGTCCCAGTGCTCGGAATTTGCAACGGCTTTCAGGTTCTGACCGAGGTCGGGTTGTTGCCGGGCGTTTTGATGCGCAATGCCGATTTGAAATTTGTTTGTCGCGACGTGTTCTTGCGGGTCGAAACGACAACGTCGCCGTTCACCACTCAGTACACCCCAGGCCAAGTCATCAAGGTGCCGGTCGCGCATCACGACGGCAACTACGTCACCGATGCCGACACGCTGAAGCTTTTGCAGGACCAAGACCGGGTGGCGTTTCGCTATGTAGATGCCACGGGGGCACGAACGCCGGGTGCCAATCCGAACGGTGCGATGGACGATATCGCGGGCGTTTTGAACGAAAAGCGGAACGTGCTGGGCATGATGCCGCACCCTGAACGCCTGATCGATCAGGTCCTCGGCGGCACCGATGGCCGCGCGATGTTTGAGAGCGTCCTCGCCGCCGTCGCTTAAGCCGCTGAATACCGCCAATTAATATCCGAATAAGTGTGTTTCACATTCCCCTGTATATATCGCAGGGTTTTTTGAAATTCGATTCGCGGCGGCCAATGTGGTTGTGCAGCAAAACGATAACGAGGTTCAAATCAAATGATGCGCTCAAAACTGACGGCCTTATGCTTGGCCGCTATGATGATTCCAGGCGCCGCCGCAGCGGCCGAACGTCCAACTGGAACCTACCTGGGTGCGGGTGCAGGCATTAATTTCGCTGATGACACAGATATCAGCGGAAACGGAATCAATGCCTCAGCCGAGCATGACACCGGCTATGCAGGCGCTTTGTCGTTGGGCCATGCCTACGCAAACGGTATTCGTGCTGAAGTCGAACTTGGCAACCGTCGCAATGCCATCGATAGCGTTGACGGTTTTGATACCGGCGGTAGCGCCAATGTCTTGAGCGCCATGGTCAACACATATTATGATTTTGCCACCGGCTCGGCATTCATTCCTTACTTGGGTGCTGGTATCGGTGTCGGCTCAATGCATTTGACCGCCAACCCCGTTGATGGTTCTACAATCAATGATCGTGGCAACGGTTTGGCCTTACAAGGTATCGCGGGTCTCGGTTATCAGGTGACCGAAAACCTGACCAGCACCTTGGAATACCGTTATTTCACCGTACAAGGCGCCGACCTGAAAACTCTCGGCGGCACCTCTATTGATGCCGACTACCAAGCACACACCGTGATGGTGGGCCTGCGCTATACCTTTGGTGACGTAAAGAAGCCTATGCCTGAGCCGAAGCCAATGGCGGCTGCAGCCCCTGCGCCCGCGCCGCAGCCGGCCCCAGCACCTGCGCCTGCACCGGCACCTGAAATTACCCGCAACTTCATCGTGTTCTTCGATTGGGACAAAGCCGATATCACGCCGGAAGCGGCAACTGTGCTTCGTGCCGCCGCAGAAAACGCGCGCACTGGCGGCATCAGCCGCATTCAAGCAACCGGCCACGCCGACCGCTCGGGTACGCAACAGTACAACCTCAAGCTTTCAACAAAGCGCGCCCAGGCTGTTCAAGCCGAACTCGCCCGCCAAGGCATTCCGCTCTCAGTGGTTGCTGTTGAGGGCAAGGGCGAACTTGAGCCACTGGTCCCAACTGCAGACGGCGTTCGTGAGCCGCAAAATCGACGCGTCGAGATCGTCTTCCCGTAAGGCGCATCCATACGACAGACAAATAAAAGGCCGGAACATATGTTCCGGCCTTTTTCTATGCGTAAAATCTTAAACGGAAGATCAGTTGGTTTTGTCAACCATGACCACATTTGCGCGGCATGAACTCGGCACATCAACATCGCCAGTCAGGCGCTGCATGGCAAATGACGCGAGTTCTTTCGGGCTCATCGCCGCGACCATAGCAAAGGTGCGCTGCGCGCGGTTGCAATAATTGTCCCGCTTATTGATCGAGCGTTGCGAGGCGCGATTGGCGAGCGCGGTCACATAGGCATTCAACTCACGATCCGCTTTAGCACCGTGCATAGCGCGAAACTGATTTTTCAGCGCCTGACCGTTAACGATCAGAACGTTTTGAAATTTCATAACGAACGTGTTGTAGTGGGCTTTGGCGCCACATGTCAGCGCCGCGACCATCAATTCGGTCTGCAACGAACGTACATGAAAAGCTGCCTTGTCTTGCGAATCGTCACACCCGGCAGCGAATGCCGAACCTGAAATCATCCCCGCCAGCGCGATGCCTGCGGTGATTTGGACCAGTCCTTTGCGCATGTAGCCCCTCGTCTATTGCTGCGTGCGTTGGGATCATTTTCCAACAAGTGCCTAAAACTTCCACGTTTTTTAGAACCCGGCAAGTGAATTATGGCGAAATCTGGGCAATCGTGCCGAGAAGATTCTCTCAAAAAAATATGAATTCGTCACCGTACGGGCGCCGCCGCAATTAAGGTGTGTATCCGCCGTCGAGTTTTGCTATGACACCAGCACGTGCGCGGACAGCCGAAGGGACGGAATTTTGAGCGAGACCACCCCAGAAATAACCCCTGAAATCATCGCCGAACACGGCATCTCAAAAGATGAATATCAGAAAATCCTCGAGATCTTGGACGGGCGCACGCCGAACCGGACCGAGCTTGGCATTTTCTCGGTGATGTGGTCCGAGCACTGCTCATACAAATCATCGAAAAAGTGGCTAAAAACACTGCCGACCGAAGGGCCGCAGGTGATTTGTGGTCCGGGCGAAAACGCCGGCATCGTCGACATCGGCGACGGCCAAGCCGCCGTATTTAAAATGGAAAGCCATAACCACCCTTCGTATATCGAGCCCTATCAGGGCGCAGCGACCGGCGTCGGCGGCATTTTACGCGATGTCTTCACCATGGGGGCACGCCCAGTCTGTAATCTAAACGCGCTCCGCTTCGGCAGCCCGGATCACCCGAAGACGCGACATTTGGTCTCAGGTGTGGTCGCCGGCATCGGCGGCTATGGCAACTGCGTCGGCGTGCCGACGGTGGGTGGCGAGTGTGATTTTCACGAAAGCTACAACGGCAACATTTTGGTCAACGCCATGACCGTCGGCATCGCCGATACCGACAAGATTTTCTATTCCGCAGCCAGCGGTGCCGGCAATCCAATCGTTTACGTCGGCTCAAAAACCGGACGCGACGGTATCCATGGCGCGACCATGGCGTCCGCAGAGTTTTCCGAAGACAACGAAGAAAAGCGACCGACCGTGCAAGTCGGCGACCCATTCACGGAAAAACTGTTGATCGAAGCCTGCATGGAATTGATGGCCACCGACATGATAGTCGGCATTCAGGACATGGGTGCGGCGGGCCTGACCTCATCTTCGTTCGAGATGGCGTCTAAAGGCGGCATGGGCGTTGAGTTGGACCTGGATCAGGTGCCGCAACGCGAAGCCGACATGACAGCGTATGAGATGATGCTGTCGGAAAGCCAAGAACGGATGCTGATGGTGCTCAAACCCGGACGCGAAGACGAAGCCCGCAAGATTTTCGAAAAGTGGGAGCTGGATTTCGCCGTCGTCGGCCACCTAACAGACAGCGGCCATATGGTGCTCAGGCACAAAGGCGAGATTGTCGCAGATTTGCCGATTGATCCGCTGGCCTTAGCCTCACCCGAATACGACCGTCCTTGGGTGGCGACGCCCGATCCAGCCCCGCTTAATGTAGATGACGTGCCCGCGCCGAATGATCCGATGGCCGCGCTGAACACCTTGGTGGGCTGCCCGGACTTGGCGTCAAAACGTTGGATTTGGGAACAGTACGATCACATGGTGATGGGCGATACCATCGGCATTGGCCGCCCAGGTGGCGCAGATGCGGCGTTGGTCCGCGTACACGGGACCAAAAAAGCTTTGGCCGTGACGTCCGACTGCACGCCCAGGTACTGCAAGGCCAAGCCCAACGAAGGCGGTCGCCAAGTCGTCGCCGAGGCCTGGCGCAATTTGACCGCAACCGGGGCGACGCCCTTGGCGATCACCGATAACATGAACTTCGGCAATCCGGAAAAGCCCGAGATCATGGGCCAGTTCGTCGGCTGCATCGAAGGCATGCGTGAAGCCTGCTTGGCACTCGATTTCCCGGTCGTGTCCGGCAACGTGTCGCTGTACAACGAAACCAACGGCCAAGCGATTCTACCAACGCCCACCATCGGCGCGGTCGGCTTGCTGGTCGACGCATCAAAGGCCGTCGGCCTGGGCTTTACCGCTACCGATGAGACCCTGATCTTAATCGGCGAAACCGAAGGTCACTTGGGCCAAAGCCTATATCTCCGCGAAGTTTTGGGCCGCGAAGAAGGCCCGCCGCCACACGTCGACCTCGCAACCGAGCGAAAGAATGGCGATTTGGTCAGGGCTGTCATTCAAGGCAGATTGGCCAGCGCGTGCCACGATATCGCCGGCGGCGGCCTGCTGGTCACCGTAACCGAAATGGCCATGAGCACCGGGATCGGCGCCGAGATCACCGTCGACACCCAAGGCGTGCCTGTGCACGGCTGGCTGTATGGCGAAGACCAAGGCCGCTATGTCGTCGCCACATCCAATCCTGACGCGGTGATGGCGATGGCCATGGCCGCTGGCGTGCGTGCACAGATACTGGGCCGCACCGGTGGTGATGCCATCGCGTTATCGTCCGGGGAAAGCATGCCACTCGCATCGCTCAAATCCACGAACGAGGGATGGCTGCCAGCCTACATGGCGGGCTAATCTTTAACTAGCGAAAGAAACCGGCGCGTATGGTGTCACATCCGGCGCACCTGGTGCGAAGTGCCAGAGCGGCTTGTGCCCGAACCTTTCCGGCCCGGGCAATGCGACCAGCGACGATGACACCGTCCCAAAGCCGCTGCTGTCGCCCACCGTCATCCCATTCTTTTCGCCGGGGGCACCGTCATGGCTTCGGCTGCTGAGAAGTGCTTTCCACGCTGACCAGTCATCCGTGTCCGGATCAGGGCGTGAGGCTTCTTGGAATTGCGGCAAGTACGTGGCAATCCGTGTAGACGAGATATCATTTAAATCATGCGCCGTCAGCATGGCGACGCCGGGCGGAATGATTTCAGCCTCGATCTGTGCCTTTTCGCCGTCTGAGCGCAGCCAGAACGCACCGCGTGCATCTGCGACCACCAGATTAAAGCTGCGATACGCGCGCCCATCCAAGTGGGCCAGGGCTTCCGCCGCGTCCTTTGCTTCGGCGTGACTGAGCGCTTCCAACGGCAATCCACCCCGGGACCGCTTACCCGCAGCGGGGCCGAGCGAGCCAGGCCTGTTCAACACAGCCGCCATCACGCCATCATCGTTAACACCCATCCATGTGCCGCCGGCTTCTTCGTCGATACCGGCCATCACATGCGGATGATCATCCCAATGTCTGGCCGGCGCGCGCCACGGGCGCCCCGCCATTTCATCGCGATTGGCGCCGATCACCATCGGCCAAGGCGCGTCCGGATCAAAATGTAAAATGATGCTGCACATGGCATAGTCATAATACGCGGTCCGCGCCGACGCCAGCCGAGGTTTTCCGCCAACTTCGCTTGCGACGGCGGGCGCTGCAGACTATTTATGGGGTAACACGCGTGAAACCTGAGGGAGCGAACACATGGCCGATTCTTTTTCCAAACGCGAAAAGGGCGAAGAGCGTAAATACGAGCTCGATCAACAACAGTTGTTTAAGGCGGAAAGCCGCCGCAATAAGCTGCTGGGCCTTTGGCTCGCAGAGATTTTCGGCCTGACCGGCGACGCCGCCGATGCCTACGCGAAAGAGGTCGTGATCGCCGATCTTGATGAAGCCGGTATCGAAGATGTGATGCGCAAAGTCATGAAAGACATTGAAACGCACAAAGCACCTATCACCGAAGAGCAAGTGCGTAAAAAGATCCCGGAACTCGACTCGATTGCGATCGAACAGATTAAGACCGAATCCTAAGGTTTACGGCGTCGTGATAAGACCCCGGATATGGCCGACGGCCAGTCCGGGGGGCGCCGCTTAAAGGCGACGGGGCAATCTCATCAACGAACCTTCGATTCCCGGACGCATAGCGACCCGGGACTTTTAAACTTAGCCTTACCCGAACACGCGCTTGAAAATATCGTCGACCCGCGCCGTGTGATAGGCGATCGAATCCTTTTCGAACAACGCCGCAAAGTCATCCGTCGACAAAATCGTCCCGAGCTCTTCGTCTTTGCTGAGCAAGAACGCGAGGCGATTGTCCTGTTTGGCTGCGAGCTTTTCGACGTCGTCCATAGCCGGCGTGCTGTCGGGATTATCCGGATCAATGCCAAACGTCTTCCAGACCCGCATCGCGTTGCGTTGCACGATCTTATAGGCAGCTTCGCGGCTGACGCCTTTTTGGGTCAGGAATAAAAGCACCCGTTGTGCATCGTGGATACCGCCGAATGCGTTTAGGTGATTCATCATATTTTCCGGATACACCACCAGCTTATCGATGACCGACGCCAAGCGGGACAGCGCGAAATCCAAGGTCACGGTGGCGTCCGGGCCGATCATCCGCTCGACGGACGAGTGCGAGATATCCCGCTCGTGCCATAACGCCACGTTTTCCAACGCCGGAACGACAGCCGAGCGCACAATCCGGGCAAGGCCGGTCAGGTTTTCGCTCAAGATCGGGTTGCGCTTATGCGGCATCGCCGACGAACCTTTTTGGCCCGGTGCGAAGTATTCCTGAGCTTCACGCACTTCGGTGCGCTGCAAATGGCGAATTTCGGTCGCGACATTTTCGACCGAAGACGCGATCACGCCCAACACCGCGAAATAGTGCGCATGGCGGTCCCGTGGAATCACCTGCGACGATACCGGCTCGGGCGTCAGGCCGAGCTTGTCTGCGACGTATTCTTCGACCCGGGGGTCAATATTGGCGAACGTACCGACAGCGCCCGAAATCGCACAGGTCGCAATATCCGCACGCGCCGCTTCAAGGCGCACGCGGCTGCGCGCAAATTCGGCATAGAAGCGTGCGAATTTGATGCCCATCGTCGTCGGTTCCGCATGGATACCGTGCGAGCGGCCGATGCACGGCATCAGCTTTGTTTCAAACGCACGGCGCTTTAGTGCTTCCAACAGTGTATCGACGTCGGCCAACAAGATATCTGCGGCCTGCATCATCTGCACCGCCAAGCACGTGTCGAGCACATCGGACGACGTCATACCCTGATGCACAAAGCGAGATTCTTCGTCGATATGCTCGGAAAGCTCGGTCGTGAAGGCGATGACGTCGTGCTTGGTCTCGCGCTCGATCTCGTCGATCCGTGCAATGCGTTCATCGGTATACGGCTTGTCCCCGTTTTTCCAGATCGCGGCGGCCGCGTCTTTGGGGATTACCCCAAGTTCAGCCATGGCATCGCAGGCATGGGCCTCGATCTCAAACCAGATACGGAATTTGTTGGCAGCCGCCCAAATGGCGGTCATCTCGGCACGGCTATAACGCGGGATCATATGGAGTCTCCTTGATTAGGCGCCGATCATAGCCATCGCGACCGATTTTTAAAGCCCGCATGCACCAAACCTGCTGCCATGGTCATGACACCCGTGTGGGGTTCGCGTATAACCACGTTATGGTCGATATACCCAAGAGCCCTCCGCCTGATACACGCCTGATCGAGATCCCCTACGTCGATGCGACCGAGGGTGGACCGCTGGCTGTGGCGCAGGCCGAAACCGCACGGCTGATGGTGATCGTCACCCAAGGCCGACAAAAATACGGCACACTCGCGATTGGCATCGGTGATATCGTATCTAGGCTCTGGCTGCGGCGGCAACGCGACGTGCTTTATGAAGAAATCGCAGACGTGGCCGTTGAGGCCGGGCGATCGGGGGCTTGGCTCTTGAACCTGTCATATGAGTGGACCTGCACCACCGGCGCCGGCCCGGACCCATCCGGCACGGGGAACCGCATGTTACGCACGTTGGATTGGCCCATGGATGGACTGGGCGAGACCGTGGTGGTCGCAAAATTCAAAGGAAAAGCCGGCACGTATTTCAACGTCACATGGCCCGGGTTCGTCGGTGTCGTCACTGCGATGGCACCGGGACGGTTTTCAGCGGCCATCAACCAGCCGCCGTTTCGCAAGTGGACGCGATCATGCTGGGTCGACTGGGTCATTAACCGGGGCCGATTGTTGGCATCCAAGCACATGCCGCCCGCACATTTACTGCGTGACGTCTTTGATACCTGCGCGACCTATGATGAAGCGAAAGAACGACTGACTGAGACACCACTAGCCATGCCGGCATTCTTCACGCTGAGCGGCACGAACCCCGATCAATCGTGCTTGATTGAACGCGAAGAAACCAAGGCAAGCGTTCTCCGAGGCCCAACCGCGTGTGCCAATCATTGGACAAGCCACGACGTGCCCGGTCGCTACCGGGGTGCCGATAGCCCGGGCCGCCTGCAAATGATGGCGGAGTCACGCGATACCATCACGGACGGGTTTGACTGGGTCCGCACGCCAATCCTCAACGCAACAACCCGCCTGGCCGTCGTCGCCAACGCACTGGAAGGCAAGCTATGGGTTCGCGGTTATGAACGCGACGGGTGCGTTACCCAAGACTTTCAACGACCGCAATCTAAACGATAACGCACCGGTCACAAATTATTGTCCGCTGTTCGAGACATACGCGGTTGAGATGAGCAGAATTTGTGCCATCATCCGATCACGAACATCGACGTATTTCTCTCGGAGACAACAGAGTGAGTGCTATTCCGCGTATTGATCGAGGGTTTTGGGAGCGGATGAAGCGTCTGTCACGCCTCAAACTCTTGATTCCCCTGCGCCGCAGCCCTCACTCTGCAGAATATTCGGCGCGCGGCGTTGCCGTCGGCATGTTTTGGGCGTTAACGCCGCTGGTCGGCATCCAGATGTATCTGTGCTTAATGACCTGGTTCGCTGCGAAACTCTCTAAGGATTGGGAATTCAGCTTGGTGATCTCGTTCGCATGGACGTGGGTGACCAATGTTTTCACCATGCTGCCGATCTATTACGTGTTCTATGTCACCGGTCAGATCATGATGGGCCAGTGGAATGATATCACCGGTTACGCGACGTTTTTACATTCCTGGCACACAGCATTTACCGCGAACAACGGTTTTTGGCATGCGATTTTAGAACTGATTGGAATGCTGGCGCGCGAACTTGGGATATCAATGTTGATCGGCTGCCTGCCCTACGCGATTTTGGGGACTTGGTTGAGCTATAGTCTTTCACTCAAATACATTCGCCGCCGCCGCCGCAAGAAGTTTCAAAAGCGCACGCAAAAGGCGCACGCCGCAGCAACGCACCCGGCAGAGCACCCCAACACTTAAAACGTCTGCCGTTGTTTACAGAAGTCCCATCGCCTTGAATGAGCGATGGCCTTCGCGTGAGACGATGACATGATCATGAAGCTGGATATCCAGCCGCGCGGCGGTTTCGCGGATATCATGGGTCATCTCGATATCGCCCTTTGACGGCGTCGGATCGCCGGACGGATGATTGTGCAACATTATGATCGCACTGGCGCCAAGCTCGAGCGCACGCTTCACAACTTCGCGGGGATAGACCGGCGTATGATCAACGGTGCCGCGTTGCTGTTCTTCATCAGCGATTAAAACGTTTTTCCGATTGAGAAACAGCACCCGGAAATGTTCGCGTTCCGCGCGGCCGACGCGCATTCGGCAGTATTCGATCAAGCGATCCCAACTGGAAAGCACGGGGCGCGCCATCACGCTCGCTTGACCCAAACGCTGCGCCGCAGCCTCGACAACCTTAAGTGCAACAATCGCGGAGTCGCCGATACCCTCGACCTCGGCCAATTTTTCAGGTGGTGCAGCCAAAGCGTCGGCGAAGCCACCGAAGCGCTTTATCAGGCGTCTTGCCAGCGGCTTAACATCACCACGCGGCAGCGCTGCAAACAGCACCATTTCAATGAGCTCATAATCAGGCATATTTTCGCCCCCGCTTGACATGAAACGGGCACGAAGGCGGCGTCGATGGCCGGCAGCGTCTGTAGCGGAAGAAGCTACACCTGCCGGCATCGCATCACACGTTGTACGGCGGGCAATTCAGCCCAGTCGGGGATTCCGTGAAGACTTCGTAGCCGTCCTTGGTGACGGCGAGCGAATGTTCAAACTGCGCAGACAGGCCGCGGTCTTTGGTCACGGCGGTCCAGCCGTCCGAGAGGATCTTCACATCGAAACGACCGGCGTTGATCATCGGCTCAATGGTAAAGAACATGCCTTCGCGCAGCACTTCACCCTCGCCCGGGCGACCAAAGTGCATGATATTCGGGGCATCGTGAAACACGCGGCCCAGGCCGTGACCACAAAAATCACGGACCACCGAATAGCGCTTGGATTCCGCATAGCTTTGGATGGCGTGGCCGATATCGCCCAACGTCGCGCCCGGGCGCACCATTTCAATGCCGCGCCACATGGACTCAAACGTCGTTTCAACCAGCTTTTGCGCCTTAATTGACGGCTTACCGATATAGAACATCCGGCTGGTGTCGCCATACCAGCCATCCAAAATGACGGTCACATCAATGTTGATGATATCACCATCGACCAAGACTTTATCGCTTGGAATGCCGTGGCAAACGACGTGATTGATTGATGTGCAGATCGACTTTGGAAAGCCGCGATAATTCAACGGTGCGGGGATCGCGCCGCGTTCCAGCGTCCAATCATGGCAAAGGGTGTTAAGCGCATCGGTGGTTACGCCGGCATTGACGTGTGGCGTGATGAAATCCAAGCATTCTGCGGCCAAACGACCGGCTTTGCGCATACCATCGAAGCCCGCGGCATCATGTATCTTGATGTACCGGCCATCGCGTGCTGCAACTTTGACTGCCTGATCGTTCATCTGTCTATCCATTGTGTTTGTGGTTATGTAAGCCTTTGGACGATTTTTTCACACCCGCGGCCGTATTTTTTTAAAGCCGGATCGGTATCGCATGATCGACGGTAATTTCCGTTGGGCTCAGGCGACACGTATAACATAGCGCTTCCACGCCCGCTTGCATCGCTTTTTGCAACGCTTCGGCATAGGTCGGGTCAATATCGCCAGCAGTCGTGAAAGACGTCCCGTCTTCACGCTGCACCAGATAAAACATCACCGCACGATGCCCGTCTTTGACCATATCAGCCAGTTCGACCAAATGCTTCGTGCCACGCGACGTCACCGCATCCGGAAATTCGACAGGACCATTTACAAGATCACGACGCATCGTCGTGTTTTTAACCTCGACATAGCACTGCCCTTTGACGGGATCACTGAGCAGAATATCGATCCTGGAATTCTTGCCGTATTTAACCTCGCGTTTCAGCGCCTCATAGCCTGCCAGCTCTGGAATCTGGCCGGCTTCGATGGCTTCCGAGACAATCAAGTTCGGCAATGCTGTGTTGATGCCCACCAAGGTCTCGCCGACCCGTATAAGCTCCCACGTGTATTTAAGCTTGCGGTCCGGGTTACGCGCCGGCGACAGCCAAACTTCTGAGCCGGGTTCCTTAACGCTTTCCATGGAGCCGGAATTCGCACAATGCGCGACGACAATGGTGCCGTCTTCGAGTTCAACATCGGTCAAAAAACGTTTGTAGCGCTTAATAAGGCGTCCGCGAATTAGGGGGTCAGAAAATTTCATACTCGGCTCATAGCTGACTGTGCACGGTGAGGCAAGGCGTGGCCTATAATCCGCACAACTTATTCAATAGGGTCCATAAGATCGATAAAGCCAAAATGAAAATCGCTACCGTTGTTGGGATGATCTTCCCGCAGAAAAATGCCGGTGTCGTTCTTGACCATCAGAATTTCACGGATCGCATTAACGACACGCTTTTCGATACCGAAAAAACGATGAAATTTCTCGACCCGCTCTTTCTCGAGGGCAACCACGTTGCCGTCGACAATCATCGCTTCATACATATTTGCATATATGGCAATTGCCTGACCCATCGTGATGGCACTTTCAATCGCGATTAAAAAATCTTCGAATGAATGCCGTTCAACATATTCAAAAGCATTCGCCGTCAATCGTTTTACGTCGTTAGATGGTATTTCCTTTTTGCTCACATGTTTGCCAAATAACGAAATCAATGTCGCACGCTCTTCTGGCTTAACTTTATCGTCAGCCATCAGGACATAGATCTCGGCAATCGCCAAAATCTGCAAAGGCGTCAATTCAGGTTCGGCGCTCACCTAACATTCCCTATTTCCGTACGAATTGGGCAAGTATCTCCAGCACATAAGAGTTTTGCAAACTTTGCGCATTATCTGTATATTATTGGCGCTCAGAATGAGCCACGCATGGCGTGTTGCACGTAGAAAACGCCGCATCGGTCTTGAAAATCGACGGATGAACGATGGCGTTAGAAGTTTCAGTTATCGCAAGCGCACAGCGCCTGCAAGCGCAGCAGGACCGACAAGCACAATTGCGGCGGGAGCAGCAGGCTGCAGAGGCCACAGCTCAACAGCGCCAGCAAGAGCAAGTGCGGGCTGAGCGTCTACGTGCGCAAGAAGACGCCCGTGAAGCCGCGCGCAGCCAAACATCACGGGAACTCGTACGTGCAGCGGTAGATAATCGTATCTTTTACGATCAACGTGTCCGCGATAGCCTTGACCAGCGAGCGGAAAACCGAAACGCACGTCTGGCAACAGACAGCCAAGAAGCGGTCTCGGATGCACGGTTCGCTGCCCAACAGCGGGATGACGCGCTCAGCGCTGCCGCACTCTCAACCGTCGCCACGCCGCTGGCCCCGGCACCATCGACCGACGGCACGACGCAAGATACGCTTCGTCAGTTGCTGGCAGAGCGGAACGCGCGACTCAATGAACGTGATGCCGCGCAGCGCCAGTTTACCGCGCAGCAACAGCAAGATTTATTGCGAGCACAAAGCTCTATTGAGGCTTTGCGCAATGATCCCTCGTCATTCCCGACCACACCGACCCGGGGCGAGGTTGTCGACGTTCTGGCCTAATATCTGAGCTAAGATTTAATCTCTTTCGCCTTAAGGTGCGCAACCAGCGGGTAAAGCGCACATAACGTCGCCACCACCAAACCGACGCCGCCTTCGCGGTATCCTTGACGCGCGACAAAGCATTTCCAAAATCGCGACACGGCTTTACGGGCCAAGGTACGGGTCCGAACGTTCACACCACGCTGGTGCAGATCAGCGGCTGCGAGCGACGTGTTGCGGTTAAAGCGCTTCATCAGACCTGAAATATCTACAACGAAATTATGCCGGATACCGGTTTTATAATCAGCACCCCGACGACCCGAAAATGAAACACTCGGGTGCACGGCCTCAGTCCCCCAGGTTTTACAGCCTTTGCGGAACAAGCTTCCCTTTGCGTCCGGTGCCAATGCGGCCATCCAGCCATACCGAACCCAACGCGTCCCGACATAATTATGCATCGGTTGAAAATAAAAATCAGCGTCATCCGCGGTCACCGACCCGGTGATTTCGGCGGCAAGCGCCGGCGACACCCATTCGTCGGCATCAATCTCAAGTATCCAAGGCCCTTCGCACGCATCGATGCCAGCGTGACGACGATCAGCTTCGAGCGGCCACGCCCCCTCGACAGTATGCGCATTGAATTTTTCAGCTATGGCTTTCGAGCCATCAGTGCAGCGGTCCAGCACCACGACCAATTCGTCGGCGAATGCCAACCGGCCCAAGCAAGCTTCTAAAATTGCAGCTTCATTATGAACGACGATAAGTGCGGATAGTTTGCTCATTAGGTCATGCTCGCGATCAGGCACCAGGACGCCTTAGCATGCGGGCCCAACCGGAAAAATGCAAAAGGCCGACGTCGCATGGACGTCGGCCTTCGCAAAATCCGAATGTCGAATGATCAGCGCGAATAAAATTCGATGACCAGGTTCGGTTCCATCTGCACCGGATACGGCACATCTTCCAGCTTAGGCTGGCGGATGAACGATCCCGTCATACGCTGATGGTTCACTTCGATGTATTCAGGGACGTCACGCTCGGTGCTTTCGGTTGCGAGCAGCACCATCGGAATCTGACGCGACTTTTCGCGGATTTCGATGACATCGCCTTCTTTGACCATGAACGAAGGAATGTTCACGCGCGTACCGTTGACCTTAATGTGACCGTGGTTGATGAACTGACGTGCCGAGAACACGGTCGGCACGAATTTCATACGATAGATCACAGCGTCCAAGCGACGCTCGAGAATCCCGATGAGGTTCTCGGAGGTGTCACCGCGGCGGCGCTGTGCTTCGTGATAATATTTACGGAACTGCTTTTCCGAGATGTTCCCGTAGTAGCCCTTAAGCTTCTGCTTGGCCATCAACTGGAGGCCATAGTCAGACGGCTTTTTGCGGCGCTGGCCATGCTGACCTGGGCCGTAATCACGCGAGTTAATCGGGCTTTTCGGGCGACCCCAAAGGTTCACACCCAAGCGGCGGTTAATTTTGTACTTTGAAGACTGACGTTTACTCATTTTTATGACTCACTACGTTGACCGGTTGTTATGAGCCCGGTAGTCCGACCCGCGTCTTAGCGGCGGCGGGGACATGCGAAACAAAGCCGCAGACCCACATTCCCAAGCATGAAGCGGCGAAATATAGGGAAATCGGGGGATTTGTCAAAACTTTAGGGCATATTTTCTGAGGCACCAGTGGGACGCGCCTAACTCAAGCCAAAGCGATCCATCAGTGCGCGTTCTCCGGTCGCGGTCACGGTGACCTTGCGCGAGCCTGTTTGCCGGGCAATCCAACCGTTTTTAAGGAAAACGTCCGCTAATCCGGCCCCGAGTGCGCCGCCCACGTGCGGGCGTCTTTCACTCCAATCCAGGCACCGTCGGGCGAAATGACGACGCGTATCGCGAAGGGCGGCCAGATCTATGCCAAGGTCGGCGAAAAACGCCTCCCCCGTCGGGGTGGCCGTAAAATCCGTATCATCTGCGACGATGTAGCCTTTGTCGATCAGGCCATCTGCCACGGTCACCCCCAAAACGCCGGCCATGTGGTCGTAACACATCCGCGACGCCCTGAGTTCGGACAACAGCTTGGAGGGTTTTTTATGTACCACCGGCGTTGTCGGCACCAAATGCGCCAGGGGCTCCAGCGCTTCTGCAACACGCGCATCGGCCAAACGGTAGTAGCGATGCCGCCCTTGCTTTTCGACCTTCAAAAGCCCGGTATCAATCATCTTCTTCAAATGACTGGACGCTGTCTGCTGGGTAACGCCGGCATGCAACGCCAATTCCGTCGCCGTCAACGCTTGTCCGCCGACCAAGGCCGCCAGCATATTGGCGCGGGCCGGCACCCCGATCATCGCCCCGATGATCGCCGTCGCCCGGGCATCTTGCATCACAACATGATCGCCAACCATCTGATACTCCACATACATCCATATTTCGATGTTAAGCGAAACGTTAAATAATGACAAGTCACAGGTTTCACGCGAAGTATCGATGTCGGATGCAGTTAATAATTTCTAATATCAGTGAGGTGCCCCGGCATCCTTTAAACGTTGACGGTCACGATGTCCTTAGCAAGCGTCTCCGGTATCTCATAGAGAGCAGCAACATTGCCGGAGTCCAACACATCCATGGCGGGACCGGTCGCGTAAGACCGGCCCTCCTTGAGCAAAATGACTTGGTCCGCAAAACGTTTAGCGAGTTGAATATCATGTAGGATGACGCAGACCGCCAAGCGCTGCTCGCGAGCTAGCTTACCAAGGATGTCGACAATCATGAACTGATGTTTGAGGTCAAGCGCCGACGTCGGTTCGTCGAGGAACAAGCAGGCGTCGCCAAGTTCATGCACCTGTGCCAAAACACGCGCGATCTGCACCCTTTGCTGCTCACCACCTGACAGCGTCGGAAACAACCGATCTCGGAGATGCCAGGTGTCGGTCCGCTCGAACGCCAATCGTGCGCCTGCATCATCATACCCATCGATTCCTGCGCCCATGTGCGGGTGGCGACCCAGCAACACGACCTCCATCGCCGTAAACGGAAAATCGATGGCATGCCCTTGCGCCAAGTATGCCCGCCGGCGAGCCAATTCCTCGAATCCGAATGCCGACAACGGCCGATCATCGAGACATACCTCGCCTTGATGTGCCCGATGGATACCGACCATGCATTTCATCAGTGTGGATTTGCCTGAACCGTTAGGCCCAAGAATGGCGGTAACGTTACCCCGTTCAAGGCACAGGCTTACATCGTCCAGAATACGTTTGGCGCCGATGTGCCAGGACAATCGCCGGGCTTCAATCATATGGCAAACCTACCTGAATATTGACGGGCCAAAAGCCACAGGAAGAACGGACTGCCGATCAGACTGGTGATGATGCCAACGGGCATTTCCGCAGGCGCTAATAAGGTTCGGGCGACGGTATCCGCAAGCACCAGCAATATCGCCCCCAGCAACGCCGAAGCCGGCAACAAAATGCGATGGTCGGCACCGAACATCAGTCTTACAAGATGCGGCACCACAAGACCGATGAAGGCAATAATACCGCTGACGGCCACCGCCGCGCCAACGGTAAGCGACGTGCAGATGACGACTGTTAGTTTAAGCCGCTCGGTATCGATACCCAGACAATGTGCGTTCTCTTCGCCCAGCAATTGGATATTTAACCGCTGCGCGTTGTGTATCAGTATAGTCGCTGCTGGTAGAATGATCGTGGCGGCAACCAGGACCCCTGGCCAAAGTGCGCCACCGACGCTGCCCATGCTCCAAAACGTGATGGTCCGAAGTTGTGTATCGTCACTAAGATAAGCAAGAAACCCAGTGCCAGCAGCGCCCATTGCATTTACGGCGATGCCGGCGAGCAGCAGATAGGTGACCGAGACTGTGCCGCTCAATCGTGCCAACTTAAAAATTATCGCAGATGCGCAGAGTGCGCCGACGAACGCGGCAATACTAAGACCGTATAGACCAATAACCCCCCCGAGGTTGCCGGCGAGGACGATGACCGCTGCGACAGCAAGCATGGCGCCGCTTGAAATTCCAATTAAGCCTGGATCGGCGAGCGGATTGCGAAACAGCCCTTGCATAGCGGCACCCGCCAATGCCAGTGCGCCGCCCACGACAGCAGCGAGCAGTACGCGCGGCAGACGGATCGACGACAGCACTGCGAAGTGCTGGGGTTCAAAATTGCCGCTAAGGAATGCGCCCATCGGGATATGGACGGCGCCAATCGACGCTGCGGCAACCATGATGGCAACAAGGATCGCCCCAAGTACGGCGATCCATACAGTTCGCAAATCGGCGACCGTCCAGCTTATCGGTTTAGCAAAGTCACGAACGCTCATGGCGCGCTAAATTTCCGATGCAGAGTCATAACGGCATCAGCGGTACGCGGACCAAACCCCAGCAGCAATAAGGCGTCCATGGCAATGATCTGGTCGTTCTTAACCGCCGGCGTCAATGCGAGCCCAGGAAGACCCCGCAGCCCCTCACTTCCGCCAATCGCTTCCAACCCTTGACTCGTCAAAAGAATAATATCGGGTTGCGCAGCGACCGCGGACTCCGGCGTCAGTGGCTTGTATCCGCTATAGCCGCTAACGGCATTCTGTCCCCCGGCAAGTGCAATGATACTGTCTGCGGCAGTGCTTACACCGGCGACCATTGGCGCGCCGCCACCGTATTGAAGAATGAACAAGACGCGTTTTCGCTGGTCATACTGGCGTGTCACATCCCGGAGCTTTGCTTCCGTCTCGGCGAGACTATTGATCAACGCCGTTGCCTTTTCTGATAGACCCAAAGCATCTCCCACCGTACGCGTATTCGCACGAACATCATCAAGGCTGCGACCGGCCTTAAGATATACAAGATGCAGGCCGACGCTTTCCAATTGAGCCAACACCTTAGGCGGCCCAGATTCTTCGCTAAGCAGCACCACATCCGGCGATAGGGATAAAATGCCCTCGGCAGAAAGCGCCCTTTGGTAGCCAACTTTTGGTGTATTCTTCGCTTGAGGTGGGAAATAGCTGGTGGTGTCACTGCCGACCACATCACTGCCAGCGCCAAGTGCATAGACGATCTCAGTTGCCGCACCACCGATTGAGACGATCCGCTGTGATCCTGCGGCAAATGTGGGTTCTGCCAATAGCAACACAACCAGGAATGCCAGTACGAGTCTCATTGAACTTCCTCTCTATTAAGCAAAATATTCGTCGCCGATATTCCCATCGATTGCAGATGGGTAAGTACGCCCAAAAGCCGGTCAACCTCGACCCTGCGATCACTCGCGATAATCAACGAATACTCAGGGTGAGCGCGCATTGCATCAGGCAGTGCCGCCTTGAGGGCGTCAAAATTGGCAAGCGCACGATCATCGATTTTGAAGCCGTCTTGTTTGATTTGCAGCAGCACATGCTTCGGTGCATCAAGAGGCTGCAAATCCTCTGAAACATTCTTCGGCAGTTCCAAATCAAGCGCGCGCAGGGTGGTTCCTGCGGTCAACAGAAAGAACACGAGAAGAATGAACAGAATATCGAGCATCGGTGTCAGATCAACGGCGAGATCGGCAAGTGCAGTATCGTTTCCGTCATCGTGATGAAACGCAATCATTCGGCGGCCCTCTCAAGGTGCGAGCGCGACATACCCAAAGGGCCATCGCCCTGCACTTCGTAGGCAAGTGACTGCCTGTTCAGAAGCATCGAAAACCGGTTTATCTGCCGGCTCGCAAACTGCTGAAAAAGATACGCCATGACAACGGAAGGCAACGCGATCGCAAGACCAACAGCCGTGGTCAACATAGCTTCCCACAGACCATCGGCGATCATGTGCGGCGACACCGGTCCAACGTTTGCGGCGATAGCCCGAAAGGCACTTACAACGCCAAGAATGGTGCCGAACAATCCAAGCATAGGGCTAATGGTGGCGATCATGCGCAGAGACCGGATGCCGCTGAAGTAGTCCGCATGCAACTCGGCAATCATCAGTGATGCCAACTCATCGCGTACGGGTTTTGGATACCAGCGGTTGGCGTCGAGCATATCGACGAGATGTGCCCGCGTGCGCCCGCGACGAAACAAGCTGCGAACAACAAAAACCAACCGCTCGCAGACAATAGCCACGGCGACCACTGAACATAACGCCAACGGCCACACGGTTAGCCCAAGTCGGTCGAACCAATCAGGCAATATCACCTCAGGCAACATCGGCGACGTTCTTGATCGTTAGCGCGGCGACGGTTTCACGCCAAAGTTCAAGTTCAGGCTGGCCAGGTTTCCGCTTACCGAAGAACGTAACGATCGCCTCGCCGTCTTTGTCAAAAACCTCGACGGCAGTCACGAAACCGTCAACGGTCGGTTTACGGGTGACCCATGTACCGGCGATACGATCCTCACGAAGGTGAAGATTAAACATTGGATCAAGCACGTTGTACCAAGGGCCATGCTCTACAAGTTTAACGACCGGTCCCGTGTGAATCTGAATGCAGCCACGGTTGCCAACGAAGACCATGATCTCGCAATCGTTGTCCCGTGCTATTTCAAGAACGCGCCTGGAAGCGTCATTTTCGACCTGATAAGCGAAGTCTTTACCGATAAGGCGGAACGCCTGTTCGCGGGCGAGGCCAAACTTACGCAACATCGGAAAGAAGTCATGCGTATCTTTAAGGTTCTCCCACGCGTTGCGAAAATCATCGCGGTTCACGTCGCTGTCATCCTTGGGTGCCGGAGTCGGCGCGAACGCTTCGACATCGATATGGACAGGTTGCTCGTCGGCGCGGAACTGCGCGACAAGATCGTTGAAGGCGCCAACATCAGAATGATTGGTCAGATAAATTTTATGGATTGCTGTGCCGGACTTATCGAAGAACTGCAGGCTACGTCGCGGGCCTGCCTTGGATTCTTCGCTGACCGAAAAAGCGTATAGCCAGTGATTCATAAACAGGCGGAGGTCAATGTCGGGATTGACGAAAAGTCCCTGACGCATCTTTCCATGGCTAAAGAATTTAGCGCCTTCATAAACGCCCTTACGTTCATGCACACAGTGTTCATTCCGGGTCAGCGCCATCACCTCGCCGAGGCCCGCCAGAACGGAGAGCATCTCAGGAAACTCATCTTTTAGCCGGATCACATTCTCGCCGACGTGTGCGGCAAGCAACTCCCCCTCGGACACACCAAGCGCATCTGCGGCATTTCGGGCACGAATATCAGGTTCCCGCTGCTTGAGCGCGATCAATCCTTTTCGTATTTGTTCGGCATGCGCTTCGGAAGATTGTCGTGATATTTTATTCATTTCGGTACTCCTCAATCTTTTACTGAATGACGAAACGGACAGGCACGCGGACCCACGTAGCGACCTCGCTGCCGTTGATGGTAAACGGTTCAAATTCCCAGGCGCGGACGGCAGCAAGGGCCGACATATCAAGCAAACTGTGCCCAGACGATTGGGCAACTTTCAGTTCCCCCGGCCGACCGTTCGGCAACACTTGGGCGAACAGCAGCACGGTTCCCTGCTGACCAAGTTCATAGGCACGGCGTGGATAAACAGGCGGCGTTTGACGGCGATATCGCGCTTCTTGTTGTATGGTCGCGCTTGATGCACCGGCATCGGTCATCGGGGTTTCAATCTGCGATGATGTTCTATCCGGCGGGCTCGACACATCCTTCTCGACGATTGGATTGGGCGTGGGTTTGGCCGCCGCAATGTTTTGCGTTTTCGGGATAGGTACATCGAGTTGAGTTCGGCTCGGCTTTGTCGACAGACGCGCCGTGTCCATCTTTGGCTGCGGCTTTAAAATCTTCACCGGCGCTGTTTTAGGCACCGGCTCCGGCGCAATAGCAGCAATTTTTTCCACCGCAGTTGCCGTTGTTTCAACCGACATCAGCGCCTTGGGCGAAGCGGCGCGTGGCGCTGCCCCACCTGCAGACGGCGTTATTGGGGGCGCCGCACGAACGCTCAGATTAATGCGAAGCGGCGGCGGGTCGGCGACGACAATCTCGGGTACTGAGAAATTGCTGACGGCGTGCGCGATACCAAGGTTAATGAGAATCGACACGGCAACAAACAGCGGCAACCAGCCGGAGGTTATACCCCCGGCTTCGCTGCGTTCGTTCATCGCCATTGCCGTTACCATTTCATGGATGCCTTAGCGACATAGCTTCGGCCTTCTTCAAGAAGGGAGCCGTAGCGCGTGCTGTAGGCTTTATCGAAAAGGTTCTCGACGCCAAGGTCCAAGGTTGCGTTCTGCAGCTTTCCTCGCGAAGGGCGCCAGCGATAATAGATATCGTGGACCGCATACCCGTCGGTTCTGGACATACTGCTGTTCGCCCGGTCGCTTTTATCAGCGATGCGGGTACGCCAACCAATGGTGCTGTCTATTGACTGCACGTCATAGCCAACGTCACCGACGAAGGTCAGCGGCGTGTTGTTGGTGAGATATTCGCCCGTGTCATCGTTTTCAGCGAAAACCTCTGAGAGACCAACCTTCAATGTGATTGGATTGAGGCGGTATTCACCTTCGATTTCGAAACCCATCAGCACGGCGTTTTCGATGTTCAAGTTGGTTGTCGTCGTCGTGCCAACTTTTTGGGTGATAAAGTCTTTGCCTTCGCTTCGATATACCGAGGCTTTGATCCGTGCGTTGTCGCCCTTGGCAACAAGATCACTCGACCGATAGCCCGCACCGAGCTCAAGTGTCGTGACCGTCTCGGGTTTCAAGTCCGGGTCGGAGACAAAATTGTTACCCGGGAAATGCTGACCAGATGGATAAAGTTCCGTCATATTGGGCGCCCGGAATGCCTGCGCCAGCGAGCCGAACAGCATGAGATTGTCATTCGGCAGATAACTGAGCGATAACTTTGGCGATACCTGACTCTCATCTTGGGACTGCGCATTGTTGTCTTCGCTATGATAACTATCAAAGCGTGCAGCCGGCACGATCAGCCATTTGCCAATGGACGATTGAACAGTGATTTCATCTTGAAGATAGAGACCGTACGCACGTTCCTCGGCGTCTGGCACGCCAGGGCGGGCACTGCCGGTCGAGATCCGGCCTTCTTGCTTGTCGGTGTAAATCTCGAAACCGTATGAGAGCGTTTGGGCGACGCCCTTCACTTCGGCAAGCTGCGTCTGGTTATCGAGGGTAAACCCGAGCGTATTGATTCGCCTGCTCTGGACGCGGCCGGCGTTCGACCCGGAAATATCGGTTTCGGTCACGTCGGTGACGTTGTTGTAGAGGTGTAGGCTGGGGCTTAACCAACGGTTCTCGGGATTGTCGTACGCATATTTAAAGCTGACTTGGTCGTCGCGCACTTTCTTGTCGACGGTCGGATTAGATGTCGTGATTGATCCGCCGCCGTTGTTCGGCTCCGAGCCATCGTTACGATGATGATCATATTGCACCTTGACCGTATGGAAATCTGCAAAGGTGTAGCCGGCCTTTAAAAATCCCGAATAGACACGGTCTTTGGTCAGCAGTGTCGACGAATTGTCCTGTGTCGATACGTCACCGAGGCGAATATCGCCCGAGCGCCGGTAGCTTAAACTGCCAATAACATCGAGCCCACCGGTACGCCCATATGCTGACACTAAGGGGGCAAATTCGCCGTTCGCAGAGCGATAGCCTAGTGACGTCAATGCGCCTGTGTTTTCGCCCGGCGCCAACATGTCGTTCGCGTCCTTGGTTTCGAAAGCGACGACACCACCGACACCGCCTCCACCGTAGACGGCAGACGACGCGCCGCGAACGATTTCCACCGATTTCAGAAGTGCTGGATCGATGAAGTACCGGCCATCATGCGCAGCTTCAAAATTTTGCCGACGACCGTCGATCAGGGTGATGATGGCTTCATCATCGTAGCCACGCACGGAGACCGTTTGGCCATTTCGTCTGGGGCCGCTCTCTACATCGACGCCAGGTACAAACTGCAACAGATCCGAGGTCGTGCTCGACATGGCAGCACCCGGTGCATCCGCGTCAACCCGCATAACCATCGCTGGCACCTCGAAAGTCGACGTCGGCGTGCGCGTCGCATAGACGGTCACGGTA
>JAFMCK010000231.1 GCA_017857825.1 Rhodospirillales bacterium | reverse complement strand
CGAAGTTGTCCCATTCTTCAGCTTTAAACACGCTCAACATCGCCGGCAACGGGAGCGAGTTTAGGTAATCACCGAAGCGAATGGAGGCAATGCTGTCGAGCGACACCTCGACGTTGTCGGACGTAAAGTTTCTGAGCGAGGTCGACATCAAACGCACCAGGCGGTCGAACACGACCTCCAGCATCGGCAGACGTTCGTAGGACACCAACGCCGACGACAAAATCGCCTGAATGCCCGAGCGCTCGGTTGACTCGTCGCCTTCTTCATCAAAGTCGAGCAATGAATCGATTTCATCTTGGTTGAGAACCCGAGTGGCTTCGCGACCGGTGCCGCCAGAAACGTCGGCGCCATCATCGTCGTCGCCATCCATCATGGCTTCCCATTCAGCGGCGAGATCATCCTGATCGCCACCACCTTCGCCATCACCGCCTTCGCCGCCTTCTTCGTCACCGCCCAACGCAGCTTCCCACTCGGCGGCGAGTGCGTCCTGATCGGTATCGTCACCGGGTGCCATGTTAGACCCTTTCGTTCAGCGCAAGCGCGCTCATTGAATCAACATCTCTTTGAATAAGATGTCTCTGACCCTGACCGGCGCGACGGCAGCACGGATACGGGTCAATAATTCTTCACGCAGGCGGTACATACCGGCAGACCCGTTCAGATCCTCGATCCTGAGTTCGCGCAGATAGACGTTGAAGTTGTCCATCACCCTGGCGATCACCGCTTCCACCTTCGGTTTATCCTCTTCATTTTCGAGTTCCAGGCTGACCTGGATTTTGATGAACCGCGCCTTTCGTCCGGCCGTATTCAGGTTCACCGTCAGGGCCGGCAGTTCATAGAACACCGATGGTCCGCTCTCGCCTTCCACGACCTCCTGGGTATGATCTTTTTCGCCGAAGATCATCGCCAACAGCGGATCCAGGAGTCCCGTGAAGTAGGCGCCGGCCAGGCCACCAACGATGAGCAGAATGACGACGACGATAATGAGGAGAAGCTTTTTCTTACCACCGGGTGGCGCTTCACTTTCATCGCCGGCGTCACCGCCGGCATCGTCATCATCTTCTTCTAAGTCTTCTTCGGCCATACACCCTCTTCACGGCACAGATGGCACTACGTGGCCACCAAGCCTCAAGGCGGACTATAGAGTCCGTTTGGTTAACAAGTCCTTGCCAACCAGCTTGTTCGTCCGCCGCGATCTCCCGCAAACAGAGCGGTTCCAGCGAATCATAGACTACCAAATGCTGGGAACCTGCCGCAACAACGCTGCCACATTTCGGCCATTTGTTATTTTGCTGCACCCCAGCCGCGATGACGCGGCATTTCCTGCCCGGTAAACACGGCCATTTAGGCCACCCTTACCCGCCGCGAATACCAGCATACGCATAATAACACATTGAAATAAAACAGTTTAAATTCTTGGCACGTCCCCTGCATATAGTTCGGCAACGCATCCCGGCTTCGACGCATGAGAAGTTTGAGAGATGTTTGATAACGGGAATAAGGACTTGGACCATGGAAAACACCAGCTATGTGGCCCTTTCACGCCAGTCTGCACTGCGCCGTCAATTAGACGTTGTCGCGAACAACTTGGCGAATATGAGCACCCACGGCTACAAAGGTGGCCGCATGATGTTCGTCGACCACCTTGTCAAATCAAAGGGTGGCGATAACCTGTTAACACCGAAACTCTCGTTTGTTCGCGATATCGCGACCATGACCGACACCACCGCCGGTCCGATGGAAACAACAGACAATCCGCTTGATGTGGCGATCCAGGGCGAGGGCTACTTCGTCGTGCAAACGCCCGAAGGGGATCGTTTCACCCGCAATGGCCGCTTTCAGTTAGACAACACCGGGCAGCTTGTGAACCAGATCGGCAACGCCGTCCAGGCAGAAGGCGGCGCGCCGTTTGTGTTCGCGCCCGAAGATACCGAAATCACAATTTCGCAAGACGGCACGGTGTCGACCAACAATGGTGAACTCGGCAAACTCCGCGTTGTACGCTTCGACAACGAACAACTTTTAGAGCGCACGTCAGGCGCCCAATTCACCACCCCTGATGACAACCCTGCGCAAGCCGTCGAAAAGCCGACGGTTCTGCAAGGTGCTGTCGAAGGTTCGAACGTCGAACCAATGCAAGAAATGGCCGCAATGATCAGCGTGCACCGAGCCTATGACTCTGTGCGCAGTTTCATCGAACGCGAGGACGAGCGGCAAAGATCGATGATCCGCGACTTGGCTTCGGTGAACTAACGACAACAGACATACCTGCCCTGAGACCCGGCAAACCGGGCGCATGGGCGGCACTTTAAAACGGGAAAGGACAGTATTATGAGATCACTTGATATCGCTTCGACCGGGATGTTGGCGCAGCAGCGCAACGTCGAGGTCATCTCCAACAACTTGGCAAACATGAACACCACCGCCTATCAGCGGCGTCGGACCGAATTCCACGATCTGATTTATCAAGATCTCCGCCGCGTCGGCTCAACGTCTTCGGACAACGGCAACGTCGTGCCGACGGGCGTGCAGGTTGGTCTTGGTGTGAAGTTGGCTGCGGTCTACCGCATCCACGAACAAGGCAACCTAACGGCCACCGACAACTCTTTCGATATGGCTGTACAAGGCAAAGGCTTCTTCCAGGTGCAGTTGCCCACCGGCGAGACCGCCTACACCCGCGACGGTACATTCCAGTTGAACCAAAACGGTCAGATGGTCACCCATGACGGCTATCCGCTGCAACCCGGCATCAACGTGCCGAGCAATGCCGTCGATGTCACCATCAATAACGCCGGTGAAGTGCTGGCGCAGATCGAAGGCCAGGTGGCGTTGCAGAACGTCGGCCAGATCCAGTTGGCAACATTCCAGAACGAGCCTGGCTTGCAAGCCATCGGCGACAACTTATTGCTGGAAACCCCTGCGTCCGGCTCGGCGGTCACGGGCAACCCGGCATCGACCGGTTTCGGCTCGATCCTGCAGGGCTTTCTCGAAACCTCGAACGTAAACGCGGTCGAAGAAATCTCACAACTCATCTCGGCGCAGCGCGCGTACGAAATGAACTCCAAGGTCATTCAGACCTCGGACGAGATGATGGGCACCCTGACGACGCTGCGCTAAGCGCTGTCGCGATTGGGAGACAAATGATGAGAAACCTATTGATCCAACTTACCGGCGCAGCCGTCCTCGCCCTGACATCGGTCCATCCGATGTCGGCGCAGGCGGCAGTCGATGCGCCTGCGCTGTCGCAGGACGCACCGATTATGCTCAACGAGCATGTGATCATCACAGAAAACGTGATCCGGCTCGGCGACCTGTTCACCAACGCCGGCAGCAATGCCGAAGCCGCCGTCGCATATGCCCCCGAACCCGGCAAGCAGGCAATCTTCGATGCCCGCTGGCTGTACCGCGTGGCAAACGCGTACAAACTTCAATGGCGCCCGCTCGGCAACATGGTGCGTGCCACTGTCGAACGCGACTCGATCATCATTCCAAAAGATGACATCAAGGCCGAAGTCCTATTTGCCTTGGCCGAGCAAGGTGTCGAAGGCGATATGGATATCGATTTCCAAACCCGCTTTCAGCAGATTTATCTGCCGGCCGGCAGCGATCCCAGCGTGAAAGTCGAAAGCATCGACTATCAGCCACGCACGGGACGTTTTTCAGCCATCGTCAACGCCGGCTCGTCGGCGGGCAGCGAGCGGATGCGCCTGAACGGGCGGGTATTCCGCACCGTTGATGTGCCGGTGCTGGCGGGCCGCGTGCTGCGCGGTGACGTGATCACCAAGCGCGACATCGCGTGGATCCGCATGAATGCAGATCGTGTGCAACGCGACGCCATCATGGATGCCGAAGACCTGATCGGCAAAGCGCCGACCCGTGGCATCCGCGCTGGTACGCCGGTCCGCAGCAATGATGTACGCCATCCGGTGCTCGTGAAAAAGAACAGCTTGGTGACAATCATCCATCGGGTTCCGAACATGATGCTGACGGCGCAGGGCAAGTCCCTCGACGACGGCGCCGACGGTGACGTAATTCGTATCCGCAATGAACGGTCAAACCAAGTAATCGAGGGTGAAGTCGTCGGATCCGGCCGCGTCGCGGTCCGCTCCATCGCCCACGAAATTTCGATGAACGTGAACTGATGTGTCGGCAACTTCCGACAGAACATGAGCCCAACGAGGAAAAGACAATGACACGCTCAACTCACATTCGACGCTTTGCCGTGACCCTCAGCGCCATCATGGTGATGACGGCACTGTCCGGCTGCAACATCGCATCGCGGTTTTCCGAAATCGGCGATGGGCCGAACCTGACGACGATCCAAAACCCGATCGCGCAGAAAAACTATCAGCCCGTCAGCCTGCCGATGCCGGCGCCGCAGATCGCTGAAGAAAACCCAAGCTCGCTATGGCGGAACGGCGCGCGCGCGTTCTTTAAAGACCATCGCGCCAAAGAAATCGGCGACATCGTCACCGTTCAATTGAACTTGGCCGACAGTGCTGAACTGGCCAACTCCACCGACCGGGACCGCACCGACAGTGAAGCCGCCAACGTCACCAACCTATTGGGCTTGGAAGCCGAATTCACCAAAGTACTGCCACAAGGCCTGGACCCGGCTGCCGTCGCGAACTTCGGCAACCGCAGCCAGACCTTAGGCGAAGGTGCGATCTCACGATCTGAGACGGTCGACCTGACATTCGCCGCCGTGGTCACGCAGATTTTGCCGAATGGCGCGCTGGTGATCTTGGGCCGCCAGGAAATTCTGGTGAACAGCGAACTTCGCGAACTGATGGTAACCGGCGTTGTCCGCCCCGAAGATATCGAAAGCGACAACACCGTCAACCACGAGAAAATTGCCGAAATGCGGGTTGCCTATGGTGGCCGCGGCACGCTCAGCCAACTGCAGCAGCCGCGCTGGGGCACCCAGGTGTGGGACATCATCTTCCCGTTCTGATCTCACCCAAACACTTTTCCCGTTCTAGGTTCCGTCCAGAATCTAGACAACTTCCGGCCGGAGCAGAAAGCTCCGGCCTTTTTTCTTCTTTTGGTGGCGCGGATTTTTAAGGAAAAAAACCGCCG
>JAFMCK010000230.1 GCA_017857825.1 Rhodospirillales bacterium | reverse complement strand
CTATGCCCAACGCCCCCATGGGCGCTTCGTACACCACGTGGAGGGACACAAGCACAAAAGACCTATTCGGCGACAATGCCGGCTGGATTTTGAGCATCGCATTGCTCGCAATTTATGTCGCGCTGGTGAAGTTTGCGTCGCAGTATCCTGACTTGGAATTGGATGACCCGAATGCTGAGGTTGTCGAATTGCCGCAGATGGGGGCAACGGCGAAAACCGGCCTGCATTATCTGTTGCCGATTGTCGTACTGGTCTGATTCTTGATGATTGAGCGCAAATCGCCGGGTCTGTCCGCATTCTGGGCGACGGCATTGTTGATCTTCCAAATCCTCACGCAAAAACCGCTGAAGGCATTCTTCAGGGGTGAGTCCGATGTAGCGGGTGCGGTTCGGTCCGGCATTGTCGATTTGTTTGCGGGCCTAAACGACGGTGCCAGGAACATGATCGGTATCGGCGTTGCAACTGCGACGGCGGGTATCATCGTTGGTGCGGTGTCGCTCACTGGCATCGGTCAGGTGATGGCTGAATTGGTCGAGTTCCTGTCCGGTGGCCGTTTGATGGTGATGTTGTTACTGGTCGCACTGATCAGCTTGATCTTGGGCATGGGCTTGCCGACGACGGCCAACTACATCGTCGTGTCATCTTTGATGGCTGGTGTTGTGGTGCAGTTGGGCGCGCAGGAAGGTCTGATCGTGCCACTGATCGCGGTGCACCTGTTCGTATTCTACTTCGGCATCATGGCGGATGTGACTCCACCCGTGGGGCTTGCGTCCTTCGCCGCTGCGGCGGTGTCGGGCGGGGATCCCATCAAGACCGGCTTCACTGCGTTCTTCTATAGTATGCGCACCGTGTTGCTGCCGTTCTTGTTCATCTTCAACACCGATCTGTTGTTGATTGATGTGGGCTGGCTCGATGGCATCTTTATCTTCATCGTCGCAACGGCAGCGATGCTGGTGTTCGCGGCGGGTACGCAGGGGTATTTCTTTGCCCGCTCGAAGATCTATGAATCCGTTGTGCTGATCTTGATCGCGTTCACGTTGTTCCGTCCCGGCTTCTGGTTGGACATGGTGTGGGCGCCTTACGAGAAGAAAAGCCCGGCGGAACTGACCGAATTGGTCGGCAATATGCCGGCGGATGCGACGCTGCGGATCAAGGTCATGGGCGAGAACATGGCAACCGGCAAGATCGACGAAAAGTTCGTTGAATTGCCGCTCGGCGAAGCAAACCCGGACGGCGAAAGTCGCCTTGAAAACAATGTTGGCCTGACGCTCCGGGTCGAAGACGAAAAAGTCATCGTCGATCAAGTCGGCTTCGACAGCCCGGCTGAAAAAGCCAAGATCGACTTTGACTGGCAAATTACGGTCGTCGAGTTGCCGAACGATCGGCTGCCGAAGGAAGTCTTCTGGATACCGGCGTTGGGTTTGTTGGGTCTGATCATCGTCGTGCAACGTCGCCGACGGAAGATCGAAGAAGGGGCGTAAACGCCTAGCCCCAATCTATTCTGGGAGAGACGAATTGGCGCGGCACCTATTCAGTTAGGGCTGCGTCATTTCTTCCCAGATGGAATGTCCTTTGATGAAGCTGCGGTACGATCGCAGCACTTTCGAAAAAATCTGGCTGCCGGCTTGGCGTTCTTTTGCTTCGGCGCTCCAGGCGGCACGCATGGCGTCGTGAACTTCCGTTGGCCAAGGCTGTATGTCGACGCCGGCCTTGGTGATTTCTTTAAGCGCATTGAACTGCACGGCTTCGGCCTCTGCGATGGCGGCGCGGATGTTGTCGCTGCACGCCGTCTGTACCTGAGTCTGCTGCACCGCGCTCAGGTCGGCCCATACTTTGTCGGACAGCGTTAAGGCGAAAACGTTGGCCGGCGTGGTCCAACTCGGGACGTAATAGGTCTGCCCGGATTTGGCGACGCCGAGGGCGAGGTCGACGTGCGGTGCCGATAATTGCGCGCCGGCCAAAAGACCGGACTCCATGGCAAGCAAGGTGTCGGCAAAGGACAGATCAAGCACTTCGGCGCCAAGTCGCCGATACAGTTGCGCGGCAATGCCGGACGCCCGAATGCGCAGACCGCGTAAATCTTCCGATGTGCGGACGCGGTTTTGGAACCAACCGCCACCCGCATGCGGGACCATGCCGCAGACCAATGTCTTGATTTCTAGTCCGCCCGAGATTTCATCCAGCAAACGCTGCCCACCGCCCGACGAGATCCATCCTAAATAGGCGGCAACCGAGCTGCCGAAAGGCGGCCCTGCAAATAGCGTCAACGCAGGTTCGCGCTCGGCAAGGGTGTCCATCGACGTGAAATATGCATCAATCGCCCCCGATGTGACGGCGGCCAAAGCGTCTTTGTCGGCGACCAAGGCACCCGGGGTATAAAAGCGTAGATCCAACTGCCCATCTGAAATCCGCCACACGGTCCGCTCTAGCCGTTTGGCCGAGGTGCCGTGGACTTTCAGGCTTTCTGCAAATGCGCTCGCCATGCGCAGCCGGGTGACTTTTTTTGCAGGTGGTGTGTCTTTCGGCGTTGCAGCCGTAGCCGTAGCCGTGTCAGCGCCGGTACCGGATGGGTCTGGATTAGCCTCGTCGTCCACGGCTGATGACGGCGCTGCGGCGTCTTCGGGGATCGGCGCCAAAGCGATCGCGCCTGCCACGGATTCCGCTAAGCGCGGGGCAATCACCGTGGTGCCGAGCACGATGCCGGCGACGATGCCGATGATCAGTCCGATAACCGCATTACGCATGAAATGTCTCCTGGTTTGTCCCGACCGATAGCACTGACACTCGGCGATGGCCAGTGCGGAACCAAGAAAATCTTACAAGCGATTGACCGGCAGTTTTAGATAGCTGACACCGTTCGCTTCCGCCGGTGGCAGCTGTCCGGCCCGAACATTGACCTGCACCGATGGTAAGATCAGCACCGGCATCGACAACCCGGCGTCGCGCGCGGCACGCATTTTGGCATAACTTTCGCCGTCGGCGGCGGCCAAAAGATGAATGTTTTCAGCGCGCTGCTGCGCCACCGTGGTGTGTGTCATCAGCGCCCGGCCGTTCGGCAGATAATCGTGGCACAGGAACAGCCGCGTGGCGTCCGGTAGCGCCAAAATCTTCTGCATCGAGTCCCACAACACGGCCCCGTCGCCGCCCGGAAAATCGCAGCGCGCGGTGCCGTAGTCAGGCGAGAACAGCGTATCGCCGATAAACGCCGCATCCCCGATGACATAAGTGATGCAGGCCGGTGTGTGGCCCGGCGTGAACATCACATGCCCTTTGAGCGCGCCGATCTCGATGGTCTCACCGTCTTCGAATAAATGATCGAAGACGCTGCCGTCGGGCGCAACGTCGGTCAGGTTATAAATATCGATAAAGGTTTTTTGCACGTTGGTGACGTTAGCGCCGATACCGATGCGCCCACCCAATGCAGCCGTGATGTGCTGTGCACCGCTCAGGTGATCGGCGTGCACGTGGGTCTCTAAAACCCAACCGAGCGTGAGCCCACGTTCGCGAATGCGGGCGATGACTTTGTCAGCGCCGTCGGTCGATGTGCGCCCGGATTTCGGATCGTAATCTAAAACCGGGTCAATCACTGCGCACGTCTTGCTTGTCGGGTCCGTGACCAGATGCGTCAGCGTAAAGGTCGCGGGGTCGAAGAAACTCTCGACGTCGGTGCTCAAGGTCTGTTCTCCAATTTCGTCTAACTGCGGCGATTATCGGTATCTCAGGTCGGAATGAAAAGCCCTGGGTGCCGTGCAAGATAACGTCGCAGTTGCCAAGGCGTGACCACCCAGCGCGCATGCAGGCCGAGCACCCGTTTGACGGCTTCGACGCAGGTGAACGGCGCCCACGGTAGCTCGTGCATATACGGTGGGCGGCGCTGGACGCAGAGTGCGTCGTAACCGGCTTGGGTAAACGCGTACAACACTTCGTCGACCCGCAGCTCGCCCAGATGGGTCACCTCAAGCCGGTTCGACAACGGGTCCAGCAACTGCCACACGCTCTGGTCCTGGATCGCGATCATGCAATGGCGATAGCCGGGCTTCAGCACCCGCAGATAGGCAATCGATGAGGGCGCAAACGCGACCACGGCGAGCGAGCCGCCGCTTGGGCGCATCAACGTCGGCGCCCTCATTCGATGATGCCTTTTGCGCGCAAGATGGGGTCGATGGTATCGAACGCATCGATCCATATCACCCAGTCGATCACCTCTTCGTCATGATCGGGGTAGGGCATACGGTCCAGATATCCATATTCGCTCAGCACTTCGACATGCAGCGGATACAGTGCGCCCGCTTGGTACAGTTGGTCGACCCAGCGAAAGATATCGCCGGGCTCGCAGGGTCTGGGTTCGGTGGTCGACCGCGCGGCACTTCGCTTGCCGTCGTCGCGGGCTTTCTCGGCACGCATCAGCCAAAACCAGGTTTCTTCGGCACTGTTGAAGCGCTTTGTCGGCGGCGCGTCTGCGGGGCGTGGGGGTGTCGGCATTGTCGGCATGCTCCGTCTGTAAATCGTGTCTTAGCGCACTCTAGACACCGCATGTGTCTAAAATGGTCCACCGTTTCACGGTCGGGCATGCCTTCGTTCATCGCTAAGAAAACAAGAAAATATGGCGGCAATATGGTGGCCATGGTGAAATGCGGTTAAGCTCTGCAGCACGGATAATTTCGGCGGAGGACGTAATGGCGCACAATGCTCAAGGCAAGGTCTGGACTTATGCGGACGACGCGTGGTTCGAAGGCGACAAGGGCGTGCTGGCGCCGCGCCATCAGGCATTTTGGTTGGCATCCACGGTGTTTGACGGTGCTCGCTACATGTTCGGTCGCGCCCCGGACCTGGATCGTCATATCGCACGTCTGATGAAATCTGCGCGTATTTTGGGTATGAAGCCGTGCCTGACCGAAGCCGAGATCGCCACCATTGCATGGCAAGGCATAGGCAAGTTTGCCGACGATGCCGATCTGTATGTCTGCCCGATCTTTTACGCCGAAGAAGGCATGGTGGTGTTGCCCGACCCGGACAGCACCCGGTTCGCAATGGTGGTGCGGGAATCACCGATGCCGGCGTTTGACGGCTTTGCGGCGTGCCTCAGCAGTTTTCGTCGTCCGGCCCGCGAT
>JAFMCK010000229.1 GCA_017857825.1 Rhodospirillales bacterium | reverse complement strand
GACGGGCAGGGCAACTTCGGCTCAATGGACGGTGACCGTGCAGCGGCTATGCGGTATACCGAAGCCCGCCTGGCGCGCTCGGCGCACGAACTGCTTGAAGACATCCACAAAGAAACCGTCGATTTCCAGCCCAACTATGACGAAACTGTGGTCGAGCCGAAAGTGCTGCCCGCAGGCTATCCAAACCTTTTGGTCAACGGCGCCGGCGGCATTGCGGTCGGCATGGCGACCAACATTCCGCCGCACAACCTGGGCGAAGTCATCGACGCGTGTTGTGCATACGTGGCAAATCCCGAGATCACGATCGACGAGATCATCGAAAAATACGTGCCGGGCCCGGATTTTCCGACCGGTGGCCTGATCATGGGCAAAAACGGCATTCAGTCGGCGTATCGCACCGGGCGCGGTTCGGTGCTGATGCGAGGCCGCACAACGTTTGAAGAACTCGCCAAGGGCCGCAAGGCGATCATTGTCCACGAAGTGCCGTACCAGGTGAACAAAGCCCGGATGGTGGAAATCATTGCCGAAGGCGTGCGCGACAAGCGGATCGAAGGTATTTCCGATCTTCGCGACGAATCCGACCGCCACGGCGTGCGCGTTGTCATTGAGATCAAGCGCGATCACGAACCCGAAGTCGTGCTCAATCAGTTGTTCCGCTTCACGCCGCTGCAAACCAGTTTTGGCGTCAATATGCTGGCGCTGCACGAAGGCAAGCCGCAGACGATGGACCTTAGGCAGATCATCGCTGCCTTTGTGGCGTTCCGCGAAGAGGTCATTCGCCGCCGCACCATCTATGAACTCGGCAAGGCCCGCGATCGGGCGCACATTTTGGCCGGTTTGGCCGTGGCCGTCGCCAACATTGACGAGGTGATTGCGTTGATCCGCAATGCACTGGACCCGCAGACGGCGCGCGAGCAGTTGATGTCCCGCGATTGGGAAGCTGAAAGCGTCGCACCGATGATCGCACTGTTGGACGAGCCGGGGCGCGGCGTTACCAACGGGACGTACCGTTTGTCTGAATTACAGGCCCGCGCGATCTTGGAATTGCGTCTGCACCGTTTGACCGGGCTTGAGCGCGATAAAATCGGCAATGACCTCCGTGAAATCAGTGATCACATCGCCGAATATCTGGAAATCTTGCGCTCGCGCGAAAAACTGATGGGGATCTTGGTCGATGAGTTGGTCGCGATCCGTGATAAATTCGCCAACGAACGCCGGACCACCCTCGAAGAAGACGCCTATGAGCACGACATCGAAGATCTGATCCAACGCGAAGACATGGTCGTCACCGTGACCAATGCGGGCTACATCAAGCGGGTGCCGATTTCGACGTACCGTGCACAGCGGCGTGGCGGCAAAGGCCGGGCCGGTATGGCGACGCGGGATGAAGATTTCGTCAGTCAGGTCTATGTGGCGAACACGCACCAGCCGGTGCTGTTTTTCTCGTCGACCGGCATGGTCTATAAAATGAAGGTCTATAAGCTGCCTGTGGGCACGCCGCAGGCCCGTGGTAAGGCACTGATCAACCTGTTGCCCCTCGACCCGGGCGAGACCATCACCACCACCATGGCCCTGCCTGAGGACGAAGAAACCTGGGCCGATCTGTTCGTGATGTTCGGTACCTCCGCCGGCAACGTGCGGCGCAACCGCTTGTCCGATTTCACCAACGTGATGTCGAACGGCAAGATCGCCATGAAACTGAACGACGGCGACTCGCTGGTTCGGGTCCGCACGTGCACCGAAGACGACGACGTGATTTTATCGACGCTGAAGGGCAAGTGCATTCGCTTCCCGGTCACCGATGTACGCGTGTTCTCGGGCCGAACCTCGGTCGGGGTGCGCGGTGTACGCCTAAAGAAAGGCGACTGCGTGATCGCAATGTCGATCCTGACGCACATCGAAATCGACACCGAAACACGGGATTCGTACTTGCAGGCCGAACATGCATCGCGCCGCCTGTTGACCGGCGACTATACCGGTCGTGACGAAGACAAGGCGCGTGACACCGAAAACGCGGCGCGCATGGAAACACCTGAGTTCCAGGCACTGCACGATGTCGAAGAATTCATCCTGACGGTCACCGAAGACGGTTACGGTAAGCGTTCGTCGGCGTTCGAATATCGAATTTCCGGACGTGGCGGGCAGGGGATTACGGCGATCTCGTTGGATCGCGGCGAAGGCGAAGATGCGGCCCAGGTTGTCGCCTCGTTCGGCGTCACCGATGCCGATCAGGTGATCTTGGTTACCAACGGCGGGCAGATCATCCGCACGCCGGTCGACCAGGTCTCGATCATCGGGCGCGGCGCGCGCGGTGTACGGCTGTTCAACGTCGGCGATGATGAGCGCGTGGTCTCGGTCTCGCGGGTCAGCGACGCGGTTGATGATGACGAGGACCTTGACGGTGAAGAAGGCGAAGACGGCGCGGTTGCCGCCGCAGCGGGGGCTGAAGACGCGTCTGTGTCAGATGACGCCGCACCGGAGGCACCCGATGCGGAGAGCGAGGCATGAGCAGCCCTGACCTTCGTCCCAGAATAGGGGTGTATCCGGGCACTTTTGATCCGGTCACCAATGGCCATATCGACATCATCGGCCGGGCAACGCGAATCGTCGATGAATTGGTCGTCGGTGTGGCGGTGAATATCGGCAAGGGGCCGTTGTTCTCGCTCGAACAACGGGTCGAACTGTTGCAGGCCGATGTCGACAACTTAGGGCCGGAAAAGGCGGCACGAATCCGTATCGTGCCGTTCGATAATTTGCTGATCGATTTCGTGCATCAACAGGGCGCATCGATGGTGGTGCGGGGCCTGCGCGCGGTTTCCGACTTTGAATACGAGTTTCAGATGGCGTCCATGAACGCGCGCCTCGACAACAAGATCGAGACCGTGTTTTTGATGGCGTCGGAGCGAAATCAGTTCATCTCGTCGCGCTTCGTCAAAGAGATCGGCAGGCTCGGCGGCGATATCGGGCATTTCGTCTCGGCCCACGTCAAAACCGCACTGATCAACCGTTTTGCCGAGCTCGGAGACGAAGAATCCACGTAACCGCACTTTTTTGGAAATCCGGCATTGACCATCGGGTATGGTCTACGTAATGTCCCGCCGTTCCCGAGCAAACGCTTATTTGCACATGGGAAACGCACAAAGCGCGCTTAGCTCAGTTGGTAGAGCAACTGACTTTTAATCAGTAGGTCACAGGTTCGACCCCTGTAGCGCGTACCAATTTGATCAACGGCTTGGCGAGAAATCGCTGAGCCGTTTTTCTTTTGAAGTTGGTCTTGCCAAAGACCTAGAGCTTTGGCGCTTGTAGCGCGCCACTTGAATTGGGAGTCGTCGCCACTTGATATTGGACTACTTCAAACGCTGTTTTTGCGGGGTTTAAATAGCGGTTTATCGGGGTAGTTGTGGCTTGTATGATCCGGCCATTCGCGGACTTTTTATTATCAGTCTGGTTTTGATTAAGGTTTCGGTCGCGCGGGCGTCTGAGACAGTTGATAGCGATGCTGTCGCAAAGGATGTGATTACAGGGCCGGGCGTGGCGCTCGATGCTGGCACGCTGGTCATCAATCATCAAAAAATCCGACTGTTCGGGATCGATGCGCCGGAGATGTCGGCGGGTGAGCATGTCCAACGCGGCGCGCTTGATGATGTGATTGCCGGCAAAGGCATCGCCTGCCGGGTCGTTGATCGGGATCGGTACAAGCGCGCGGTCGGGATTTGTGCCGTCGACGGCGGCCCAGATGACCTGAGCGCCTGGCTACTGGAACAGGGGCTGGCGTCGGTTTACCGCACGTTCACCGTCGACTCAGATCGGGCGGCTGCTTATGCGCGGCCGAACGGCGGGCTCGACTGGCTGGACGGGGCATTTGGACAGAGGTGAAAATGACCGAACCCATTTGGGTTAGCCTACTAACGCCGATCGCTGTCGCACTGACCGGCTTGTGCACGTTCTTTGGGGTGATGCTTAGCCTGCGCGAAAGTCGAAAATTACAGAAAAGCGAGCACGAAAAAGACCGAGAACTCATCGAGAGAAAACACCGCCAAGCTATCGAAATCCGAAAAGCAGATATTAATGTCGACACCATGCGCCTCGGCTTTGGGTTGCTGGCGGAACTACGCGTCATAAAAAATAACGTCCAACAATTTCGGGATACCTTTGATCAGAGACTGCAAAATATCGACAAAGAATTATTGAATCCGCGCGCTGATGATTCTCAATTTAATATTGATGTTGGATGGCATGCGAGCGCTAAATTCTTCGATTGTAATATAGAAAAACTCGGTATGCTGACGCCAACATCAGCGTACGCCATTATACAGGCTTATAGCCTCGCGACCGAAAATCCAAAAACAATGGAAACATTTCCCAGCGTCGCCAGGGGTTATATCGAAATAAATCAAAAATATTCAAGTATTGTTCTCATTCGATTAAACCAGGCGATAACTTTCATTGAGAAAGAGCTCGGTCTAGATCAAGAGCCGGAACTGCCATTGGAGCCTAACCAGCCAGATCCTTCGCAGGTTTGATTTAAAGCGTTCGCCGGTCACTCTGGGATAACGGCATCCATGTCGGCGCTATAAGCAAACGCTTTGCCATCCTCAAACTCCAGGCGGATGGGATCGACGTCGTCGACATGTTCAGCGTGAATTCGGACCGTCTCAAGCACCCAGTCCCTGTAGTTATCGCCGCCGAGATATAGGCCGGCGCAAAGCAAGCGTCCCTCCGGATCGAAAACCTTGAATTCGGTCTTCTGGGTGTCTGGGGCCGACATCAGGCGTTCCAAATCATGGGCGCGCGCCGTGCCACTCCCAAAGCCGCTGCTGATAGGTAAATTAATGGCCGCGACGGGTCGGTCGGTAAATTGGATATGCGCACTCAAATTAAGATCCTCCGCTGATGATCACTTCGCCGGCGCGTTTGGTGGTGGATTTGGCGAGTGAGTAGGTGGTTTCGACGGCCTCAATGGTGAAGTTTTTGAATCTCTCGCGGACCTCTTGGACGTCGATTAATGAGAGTATAAATGAGCCTGTCACGGCATGTAAAATGTCGCGCAGGTTCATGAAATATGGGTGTGAGAGAGCTTGTGTCCCTCCACGTGGTGTACGAAGCGCCCATGGGGGCGTTGGGCATAGG
>JAFMCK010000228.1 GCA_017857825.1 Rhodospirillales bacterium | reverse complement strand
CCGGGGTGTGTCGGTTTGTGGTCGGATGAAAATGAAGCGGCCCTCAAACGTGTGCTCGATTTCTGTAACGGCTATGGCAACGTGCCGGTTGGTATTCAGTTGGCCCATGCGGGCCGCAAAGCTTCGGTCAATGTGCCGTGGCAGGGCGGTGCACCGCTGAGCGCCGATAATGGTGCCTGGCAGACCGTCGGTCCGTCGGCAGAACCTTATGCAGATGGCTGGCATACACCGGAAGCCATGAGCGATGAAGTCCTTGATCGCGTGAAGCAAAGCTTTGTGCAGGCGACCATTCGCTCAGCACGATTGGGTTTCAAAACCATCGAATTGCATGGTGCGCACGGCTATTTGCTGCATCAATTCCTGTCGCCGATTTCGAACCGGCGGAATGACTCTTACGGCGGCTCTCTGGAAGGGCGGATGCGCTATCCGTTGGAAATCTTTGATGCGGTGCGCGCCGTGTGGCCAGATGAATTGCCACTAGGCATGCGCATTTCTGCGACCGACTGGGTCGAGGGCGGCTGGGATCTGGAACAAAGCATCGCGTTTGCCAAAGTGCTTAAAGCGCGGGGGTGCGACTACATCGATGTGTCGTCAGGCGGCAATTCGCCGCACCAGAAAATCCCGGTCGGTCCCGGCTATCAAAGCGGCTTTGCAGCGGATATCCGTCGCGAAACCGGTATGGCGACCATGGCGGTCGGTAAAATCACCGACCCGTTGCAAGCCGAACACATCATCCGCACCGGCCAAGCCGACATGGTATGCTTGGCACGCGGTATGCTGTATGATCCGCGCTGGCCTTGGCATGCGGCTGAGGCGTTGCGCGCAAAGGCCGCGTTCCCGCCGCAATATCAACGCTGCCATCCGGCCCTTGCTGGTGAGCCGGTGCCCGGCAATCCGCCACCGCCTGAGCGCGTTGCCGCTGCAGCAGGTAAGTCATGAGCCGGCTCGGACCGATCCCGCCGGAGGCTATGGACGAGGCGCAACGACGTGTCTTTGACGGAATCACCGGCGGCCCGCGCGCAAAGGGCGACCCGGCAGAATTTTTGAATGAAGAAGGCGCGCTGCGGGGGCCTTTTAACGCCATGTTGCGTGCACCCGAGCTTGGCGACCTTATACAGCGTTTGGGCGGCTCGCTCCGCTACGAATCGCTTATTCCAGGTCCGCTGCGCGAGTTGGCGATCTTGGTCGTAGGTCGGCACTTTCACGCCAACTTCGAATGGTATGCGCACGCCAAGATCGCCCGCAAAGAAGGTCTTTCGGATACGGTGATCGATCAGATTATGGCCGAAGTTGTTCCCGAGGACCCGGATCACGCGACGGTGTATCGCTTCGTTTATGACTTGCACACGAAAAAGCGGGTCGATGACGCGCTGTACCAAGACGCGCTCACCTTGTTAGGTGAGCGGGGCGTGGTCGAGTTGGTTTTTCTGGCTGGCTATTACGCCACCGTCTCGCACATTTTGAACGCGTTTGAGGTCGGCTTGCCGTCAGGCGCCGAGTTGCCGTTTCCGGATTAATCGTGCCCGAGATTAATGGTCGTAGCCGGGGTTTTCACGGTCCAGTTTGCGCAACAAAGCGGGCCATTCTTTGACGCCGATCGGACGGTAGCCGTCTTTGGAATTAGCTTTGCTGTTGCGCTCGATGGTGACGTCCTGCATTTCCTGGGAAATCTCCGTCGCCTTGGCACCGGCTTGCTGGAAGGCAAGCTGATAGCGGCACGCGCGTTCGGCGCGGTACATCCACATGAACGCCTCGGCAACCGTGTTGCCAACCGTCAAAAGTCCGTGGTTGCGGAGCAAAAGGACTTTGTTGTCGCCCAGGTCTTTGGCCAAGCGCTCACGTTCCGATAAATCAAACGCGATACCCTCGTAATCGTGATAGCCGGCGTGTGCGATCACCGCCAAAGACTGCTGGGTGATCGGCAGCAGGCCTTGTTCTTGTGTGGCAACACCGACACCGGCTTTGGTATGCGTGTGAATAACGCAGGCGACTTCGGGGCGGGCCATGTGCACCGCAGAATGGATCACGAAACCGGCGGGATTGATGCCGAACTCAGAATCCGTCTTTTCGTTGCCGTCTTCATCGACTTTCACCAGCGAAGATGCGGTCATTTCGTCATACATCATGCCAAATGGGTTAATCAGGAACTGATCATCCGCACCGGGCACGCGCGCCGATATGTGCGTCGCCAACAGGTCTGACCAGCCGTACAGATCGACCAAGCGGAAACAGGCCGCTAGATCCTTGCGCATCTGCCATTCGGCTTCGGTCACATTGGGGTTTAGGTGCGTCACGTTGTTCATTTTGGCGCTCCGTCCGTCATTCGGTTTGATGCTTATGTTATCGCAGGTTAATCTATTGATCATCTTCGCGCGTTCTGCCGAGTCCTTCAAACGGAGTTTTTCAGTGCCCCCCGAAGCTTTTACACGATCTCATGATGTTCTCATTTTGGGGGCAGGCAACGCTGCGATGTCCGCTGCCCTGACCGCGCGCCGTATGGGGGCCAGCGTTTTGATGATTGAAAGCGCAAATAAAGACCTTCGCGGCGGCAACAGTCGCCACGTGCGCAATATCCGCTACACCCATAAAGCGGCCACTGATTATGTCACCGGCGGCTATGAAGCGGACGAATACATGGCCGATTTGATGCGCGTCACCGATGGTAACACCAATGAAGAGCTTGCGCGCTTTATGATTGATGCGTCCGAAGACGCGGTCGATTGGATGCTCGAACAAGGGATCAAGTTTCAGCCGCCGCTGTCTGGTACGCTCGGTCTCGCGCGCACCAACGCGTTTTTCCTGGGTGGCGGCAAGGCGATGATGAACAGCTATTTCAAAGCGTGCGAAAAGCTCGGCATCGACATCGTGTTCGAGGCCGAGGTTGAAACGATGGAGGTTGCAGACGGTAGGTTCGAAGCCGCGATGGTGCGCCATGGCGGTGAACTGCACCGGGTTGAGGCCCGCACCGTGGTACTGGCATCCGGTGGTTTTGAAGCCAACATCGAATGGCTCAAGGAAGGTTGGGGCGAAATTGCCGATAACTTCCTGGTGCGCGGCTCGCCGATGAACACCGGCAAGGTGTTGCGCTCAATGCTTGATAACGGTGCCAAGCCGATCGGCGCGGTCGATCAGTGCCACGCGGTGGCGATTGATGGCCGTGCGCCGAAGTTTGATGGTGGCATCGCGACCCGCGTCGACTGCGTGATCTTCTCGGTGGTCGTCAACAAGTTGGGCAAGCGGTTCTACGACGAAGGCGAAGATATTTGGCCGAAGCGCTATGCGATATGGGGGCGACTTGTGGCTAAGCAACCGGATCAGGTCGCCTACGCCATCATCGACCAAAAATCAGTCGGCTTGTTTATGCCGACGGTGTACTCGGCGATCAAAGCCGACACGTTGGCAGACTTGGCGGATCAGCTGGGCGTCGATGCGGCGGAAATGGAAAAGACCATCGCCGAATATAACGCTGCTGTGCAACCGGGCGACTTCAATCCGACCGAACCGGACGGCTGTACGACAGTTGGCTTGGAGCCTGCAAAAACCAATTGGGCGCGCAAGATCGATACGCCGCCGTACTATGGATATCCGGTGAAAATGGGCATTACATTTACGTACCTGGGGGTCGAGGTGAACAAGAGCGCGCAAGTGATCATGAACGACGACAAGCCGGCGACGAATATTTGGGCCGCCGGTGAAATCATGGCCGGCAACATTTTGGGCCAGGGCTATGCGGGTGGCACGGGTATGGCCATCGGCACCGTGTTTGGTCGTATTGCTGGTGAGGAGGCCGCGCGTCATGCCCGCAACTGAGACACTCGAAGAAGCCAAGCGCGTCATGCAGATCTGCAATTCATGCAGATACTGTGAGGGCTACTGCGCCGTATTCCCAGCGATGACCAAGCGGTTGTTGTTCGGTGATGGCGACGTTACGTACCTCGCCAACCTGTGTCACGGCTGCCAGGGCTGCTTTTATGCGTGCCAATATGCGCCGCCCCACGAATTCGCCGTGAACGTGCCGAAGACATTCGCTGAGCTGCGGGCCGAAACGTACCGCGACTACGCATGGCCGGGTGTGTTCAAAGGCCTGCTCGAAGGCAATGCCAAGTGGGTTGCGCTGATCACTGTGGTGCTGACGGCGCTGCTCGGCATCGGCACGCTGATGGTGCAGGGCGTAGATAAAGTTACTGCCGTGCACACCGGTGCGGGCGCGTTCTATGAAGTGATCCCGCACAATGTGATCGTGTATCTGGCAAGTGCCCCGTTTGCGCTGGCGATCATCGCGTTCATCATCGGGGCGTTGAAATTTTGGCGTGACATCGGCGCCAAACCAGCGGAGCTGTTCAGCCCAAGCGCTGTCTGGCAGGCTCTTAAAGACGTCGGCCAGATGAAATACATGGCGGGTGGCGGACACGGCTGTAATTACCCCAACGACAACTATTCCATGGGGCGGCGCTATGCGCACCAGTTCACCATGTGGGGTTTTATGCTCTGTTTCGCAGCCACCAGCGTGGCGACGCTTTACCATTACGCATTCGGCTGGGAAGCGCCTTATGACTATCTGTCGATTCCGGTGGTTTTGGGAACGCTCGGCGGCATTGGTATCGTTATCGGGCCGATTGGTTTGCTGGTGATCAAGAAAAATGCTGACCCCGAGCCCCGTGACACCAAGCGCACCGGTATGGACCTCGCGTTCTTGTGGATGCTGATTTTGACCGGCGTGACCGGCTTGGCGTTGCTGGTGCTGCGCGAGACATCGCTGATGGGACCTTTGCTGATTATCCACCTCGGCATCGTCTTGGCGCTTTTTGTGACGTTTCCCTACGGCAAGATGGCACACGCAGTGTATCGGATGGCATCACTTATCCGCTTTGCACACGAACGAAAGCCCAGCTAACCTCGGGGTATGTCCGCCAACGACCCGTTTTATAGCCTTGCTCTGAGCGCTCTCCGCAACGTGCATGCCGCAATCAGGCCGTGCATGTTTATATAGGACGCCCGAATGTATGCCTTTATGTTTACCCTCGACCTGATGGGGGTTGTGGTGTTTGCGATTTCCGGGGCGCTGGTGGCGAGCCGGAAGGAAATGGACCTGATTGGGTTTGGCCTGATGGCGAGCTTAACCGGTGTCGGCGGTGGCACGCTGCGGGACCTTTTATTAGGCCGAC